>DYPH01000108.1:0-18543 GCA_020720045.1 Sorangium cellulosum
TTTCGCGAGGACGTGTCGCACTCCGAAAAGGAGATTCCGAGCAGCTACCTAGACTCCTATTTCGTGAGACGCAAAGAAGACCCTATCAGTTGGACGAAATCCGCCCGGGAGCGCCGCCGAATGGGGTCTGCGCGTGGCAGCTGTTGCAGCTTCCGTTCGTCTGTGCGCTGCCCATTTCTCCAACAACTTTGCCGCCAATGAGCAGCCTGGCCGTGTAGGGCTTGGCGACGGAAGCGTTGCTGCGGAAGTTTCCGGCGGCATTCGTCGTCAGCGAAATCGTCTTTCCGTCGGAGCCGGTAATTTCGACGACCGCATTCGCGGTTCCGAAGCAGTCATTGTTCTCGGAAGCTTTCGGAAAGACAGTTCCCGCAAACTGAAAACGTGGACCGTCATCGCGGGAGTGGCAATCGATACAATCCCGCCCCGGATGCATCTCTTCGCTCTCTTCATCCCCTCCAATCCATTGTGTTTTTGATGAACAGACTGCCGCATCGACCGTTTGAGTCGTCGCGCCACTACAGGCGGCGACAGCGGCAATGAGGGAGATTCCGAGAAATGCGGCGCCGGAAGGAATGCGTACTTTCATGATGGCCTAATGTGGTCGCAAAAAAAGAAACTGACCACCGTTAGGAACTCTTGAACGCGCTTTTCACTTAAATAGGCCGCGGTCCACGTGAACCGGACCACCGAAGAGCCCGAAAAATCTCACGATCCACAAGATTACGGCGAGTCCGACAATCACATAACCAACGGCCTGAACCGCTTTTCGATCGCCGGAAAATCCAAAATGGCCGGTTCGCCAGAAGCCCCAGGCCTCGGCGATGACATGGAGCGTCAACAGCGGTGCGACGAGCAGGACCAACGGGTGCATGTGCCAAGCCTCGTGGAGGCGGCCCGTCGCTGCGAGCAGGCACGCTCGCGTCATCCCGCACATCGGACACGGCTCTGCTGCCACGAGGCGCACCGGGCACGGCCAGCGCACCCACGGATTCACGATGAAGAACGCGAGGATCGCCGGAATGACGGCCAACGACCCCAGCCGCCCGAGACGAACACGCGAAGGGGCGCCGTCGTCGTCCCAAGGCTCACGCGGCAAGGCTGTCGATGGAACGGAAGCAGGGGGCCCATCGCTGGACCCCCCGTCGTTTCGGACCGATTTCTCGTCGTTCACGTGCGTCAGCCGGGCATCTGCCAGGCCTTGTTGAGCTCATTCTGGAGGAGAATGACGTTGTAGTACGGGACGAGGTACATGAACCCCTGGTCCTGGGCGTTCGGAACGCCGGCCTTCGTCTGTACTTCTTGAACGATTTTGCCAAGTTCTGCGAACTGCCAGTACATGGCGTACGCGCCGCAGGTGAGGATGCCGAGCCCGAAGATCTTGCCGACCGGGACGGCGTCACGACCGAGGAACCCATTGATTTCGCCGGCGATCTTCATGAACCAGATGAACTGGTAGATGCCGCAGGTGACCATGCTAATCAGGAGCACCGTAAGGCCGTTTCCGACCTGCCCCTTCGGACCGCCACCGCCACCACCCCACTGCTGGGGCGGGCCGCCTTGGTAGGGCTGCATTCCACCGCCGCCACCACCGCCGCCCATCTGGTCGAAGGCCGATCCGAGAGCCGCGCCCGCTTGACCGAAGGCGGCACCGGCCGCCTGCGCGCCCTGGTTGACCGCTCCACCAAACTGACCGAAGGCATCCTGAGCCGGCGGCGGAGCGCCGTAGCCCTGCTGCGCGGGAGGTTGACCGTAGCCCGCAGGCGCACCGTACTGAGCCGCCGCAGGCTGCGCATACGGATCGGCGGGGGCGCCGTAACCCTGCGGAGCCGCCTGGCCGTAGCCCTGAGCGGGCTGCGCGTACGGGTCGGCCGGAGCCGCCTGGCCGTAGCCCTGTGCGGGCTGCGCGTACGGGTCGGCCGGAGCCGCCTGGCCGTAGCCCTGAGAAGGCTGCGCGTACGGGTCGGCCGGAGCCGCCTGGCCGTAGCCCTGAGAAGGCTGCGCGTACGGGTCGGCGGGCGGCGCATACCCAGGTGCCGGCGCATTGTACGCGGCGGGCGCTGCGTAGTTGTCCTGCGCCATCATCGTGCTGCCGAGCGGATTCACCGGTGCCTGCTCGGGGGCCGGGGCCGAACCGAACATCGGCGGCGCAACGCCGACCATCGTGCCCTTGAGCTTCGACGGCGGGCCCGCCTGCCCAGCCGGCGCCAGCGGCGCGACGGGAGCCTGCGGCGCAGCGGGGAGGTCTCCGCCGGCCATCATCATCGTCCCCTTGAATTTCTGGGGAGCGGCCGGTCCGGCGGGCCGGAGGGCGTAGGCGCACTTGGCGCAGTTAACGGCCGATTCCGCGTTTTGGGTACCGCAATTGGGGCAGAACATCGCGGCGCACCATAAGCCCAACGGTACGTGAGGGGAAGAAAAAGAATCGATCCGGCGGTGGCTTCTCACGCGCTCCCAAACCGAGGGTGCCGGGGCAACCCAACGCACGTTTGCCACTTATTTTAAGATGTTACAGCACACCTTTAAGAAGCCACCTTCATAAATTCCCCCTTTTGCGCTCCCCGTTGAATCCTCGCGGCAAGTTGGGGAAGGCGGTCAGGAATTTGCCCTTCGTCGCCCCCCCGATCCGGCCTTGACTTCGGCAAGACGCACGAACTAGGTTCCGCGCCGCCCTGCCCCGGCTACGCGAGAAAAACCCGGATATCCGTCCGGAGAATGCACCGGGAACTTGTCGACTTTCCAGAGGAAAACGATGGCCTTCGCCCTCACGCCGGAACGAGATCGGGAGCTCGGAGAAATCCTGGGCCGCTACCCCACGAAGATGGGTGCGTGCATCCCGATGCTTCATCTGTGCCAGGAACAGAACGGATGGATCTCGGACGAGATCATCCTTTATGTAGCCGAAAAGCTTACGATTCCGGCTGCGCACGTGAAGGGGGTCGTCACCTTCTACACGTTGTTCAACCAGAAGCCGGTCGGCAAGCACCAGGTGTGGGTTTGCCGTACGCTGCCCTGCGCCTTGCGCGGGGCCGACGCGATCCTCCACCACTGCGAGAAGAAGCTCGGAATCCACGCAGGCGAGACGACCGCCGACGGGAAGATCACGCTTCGCACCGCGGAGTGCCTCGCCAGCTGCGGCACCGCGCCGATGATCCAGGTCGACAAGGACTACCACGAGAACCTGACGACCGAGCGAGTCGACCAAATCCTCGCCAAGCTGCAGGCCTGACCAAAGGGATCCTCCATGATCAACCGCACCGAGTATCTCTCTAAGGTCTACCCCCTCGCCGACGGCTTCACGATTGCCGCCTATGAGCGCGAGGTCGATGGCTACGCAATGGCCAAGAAAGTTCTTTCGTCGATGACGAAGGAGCAGGTCATCGACGAAGCGAAGAAGGCGAACATCCGCGGTCGCGGCGGCGCCGGCTTCCCGATGGGGCTGAAGTGGAGCTTCATGCGCCCCCACCCGACCAAGCCTGCCTACCTCGTCGTGAATGCTGACGAAGGCGAGCCGGGGACCCACAAAGACCGCACCATCATGGAGCGCAACCCGCACGCGGTCGTCGAGGGGTGCATCATCGGTTGCTATGCGATCGGAGCTCACGCCGCGTATATTTACGTACGGGACGAGCTCCACCTTTCGAAGGCGCGGCTCTGGGCGGCGATCAACGAGGCGAAGGCCAAGGGCTACCTTGGGAAGAACCCGTTTGGGACCGACTATGAGGTTGAGGTCTACGTCCACACGGGCGCAGGGGCGTACATCTGCGGCGAGGAGACGAGCCTGCTGAACTCCCTCGAGGGGCGCCGCGGCGAACCTCGTTTGAAGCCGCCGTTCCCCGCGCAAGTCGGCGCGTTTGGTTGCCCGACGACGGTCAACAACCTCGAAACGATCGCGATCGTTCCGACAGCGCTGAAGCTTGGCGGAGAGGAATTCTCTAAGCTTTCCGCGCTTCATGGCATGAACGACGGCGGTACCCGCCTCTTTGGCGTCAACGGCCACGTGAAGAAGCCGGGCGTCTGGGAGCTTGCCGTCGGCGTCACCCTTCGCGAACTCATCTACGATCTCGCGGGCGGTGTGACCGGCGACAAGCCGCTTTTCGCTATCATTCCCGGCGGTTCATCGACGCCAGTGCTCCGCGCGGAGGAGCTGGTCCACGCCCCTGATGAGAAGTCGCCCCTCCACCCCTGGCACGGCCAATCGGTCCTCGATGTGCCGCTCGGCGTGGAAACGATGCGCGGGCTCGGGACCGCCCTCGGAACGTGCTGCGTGACCGTCATGGCGGAAGGCACCTGCCCGGTCACCGCGATGCACAACCTGATGCAGTTCTACAAGCACGAGAGCTGCGGTCAGTGCACGCCGTGCCGCGAAGGTTCTGCTTGGCTCTCGCGAACGGTGGAAAAAATTCTCGATGGCCGCGGGACGATGGAAGACATCGATACCCTCGCGGATGTCGCCAACAACATCATGGGGAACACGATCTGCGCCTTCGGCGAAGGGACGGCGATGCCCGCCCTCGGCTTCTTGAAGAAGTTCCGTAAGGATTTCGAAGCGTACGTCCGTGGCGAAAAGACCCGGAAGACCCACTCGCGCCTCGCGGTCGAAGCCGACGCGAGCGTGACCGCCCACGCGGCGGAATGAGCGAACGATGAGCACCGATATCTGGCTTGGCTGGACCTACTTTATCCTCTGCGCGCTTTTCGCACTGGTCGGCGCCCTCGCGACGATCTCCAGCGCGAACCCGATTCGCGGAGCGATGGGGCTCTTGATGATGATCCTGAGCATCGCGGGGCTTTATCTGTCCCTGCATGCGCAGTTCCTCGCGGCGATCCAGCTGATCGTTTACGCGGGCGCGATCGTCGTCCTGTTCCTTTTCGTCATCATGCTCCTCGGACCGAGCGCGCAGGCCCCATCGGACAGCCGAGCGCGGTTCCCTCGAGCCATCGGTGCCGGCTTGTTCCTGCTCCTCGGCGCCGGGGTTGTCTCCTGGCTCGTGATGCTCGGGCAACACATCTCGAAGGAGACGGCTCGTCTTGCGGCGGCGGGAACCTGGAAGCCTGCAACGGTGCCGAGCGATTTCGGCGGTATCGACGCCTTCGGCAAGGAGCTCTTCACGAAGACGCTCGTTCCCTTCGAGTTGTCGTCGGCCCTCTTGCTGGTCGCCGTCATCGGCGCGATCGCCGTAGCCCGAAGCAAGCACGGGGACGGCGCCGAAAAGGCACTTCCCACCGCCGCGGCCCTCACCGAAGCCACGCCGAAAGAGGAGGCAAGCGTATGATTTCTCCGATTGTTTACGTCGCGCTCGCGACGATTCTCTTCTTTCTCGGCGGCGCCGGATTCCTTTTCCGTCGCAATGTCCTCGTCTCGCTCATGAGCATTGAAATCATGCTCAACGCGACGAACCTCGCCCTCGTCGCCTTCAACCGCCTCCACACAGACTCCCACACCGGCCAGATGCTCACGTTCTTCGTGATCGCCGTCGCCGCTGCAGAAGTCGCCGTGGGGCTCGCGATCGTCATCTCCTTCTTCCGCATCAAGCGCAGCGTCCGAACCGACGAAGCCGACTTGCTCCGGAACTGAACCGAACCTGACGCGCCTGATTACCGAGATCATCGGATGAACGCTTTTTATTCACTGTTTTCGGCGGAGGAGTTTTCCCCTCTCGCCATCGTCTTGGGGATGCCTCTCCTTGGCGCATTTGTGAACGGCGTGTGGGGGAAGCGACTCGGCAAAGAAGCAGTCAAGACGATGGCCCTCTCGGCCATGGCGATTAGCTTCTTTGCCGCGCTTTTCACCTTCGCCGCCCTGAACCACCACGTCGACAGCAGCGCTGTTGAAAAGGTCGTTGAGGGGCACAAGGTCGTCGAGCACGAGCACGTCAAGCTCTCTTGGCTTGCCTGGGAGTGGATGCGCGCCAGCGGTGCAGGCGGCCTCTCGGCAATCCCGATTCAGGCGAAGTTCAGCGTCGATGCGCTTTCGGGCATCATGATGCTCGTCATTACGGGGATCGGCTTCCTGATCCACCTGTATGCGTCGAATTACATGGAGACCGACAAAGGGTACTGGCGCTTCTTCGCCTACCTGAATCTGTTCGTCTTCTCGATGCTTATCCTCGTCCTCGGCGACAACCTCCCCCTCCTCTTTGTGGGCTGGGAAGGCGTCGGCCTCTGTTCGTACCTGCTGATCGGCTTCTGGTACGACAAGCTCCCGAACGCCGCCGCCGGCAAGAAAGCGTTCATCGCGAACCGCGTCGGTGACTTCGGCCTGATCTGCGCGATGTTCCTCATTGCGCACTACTGCGGAGCCCTCGACTGGACCGGCATCGAAGCGGGCGCGAAGAGCCTGCTCTCCCCGGATATGGTCCACGTGTGGCCCTTCGGGAACGCCCACTACGACGGCGTGTTCGGCTTTCTTCAGCCGAAGGTTCCGCTGATGATGACCGGCGCCACCGCCGTCTGCGCCTGCCTCCTCCTCGGGGCGACCGGCAAATCGGCGCAGATGCCGCTTTACGTCTGGCTCCCGGACGCGATGGCAGGGCCGACGCCGGTCTCGGCGCTCATCCACGCCGCGACGATGGTCACCGCAGGCATCTACCTGATTTGCCGCCTGAATTTCGTGTTCGTCCTCGCGCCGGGCGTGATGGCCGTCATTGCTGGTGTCGGTGCGTTTACCGCCCTCTTCGCAGCGACGATCGCGCTCGTTCAGAACGACCTCAAGAAGGTGCTCGCCTATTCGACGGTGAGCCAGCTCGGGTTCATGTTCCTCGGCGTCGGGTCGGGCTCCTTTACGGCCGGCTTCTTCCACGTCCTCACGCACGCCTTCTTCAAGGCCTGTCTCTTCCTCGCCGCCGGCAGCGTCATCCATGCGATGCACGCGCGCGTCCACGACGACGAAAAGTCTCAGGACATGCGCATGATGGGCGGCCTCAAGAAGTACATGCCGCTCACGTACGGCACCTTCGGAGCCGCGACGCTTGCGATCATCGGCTTCCCGCTCACGTCCGGCTTCTTCTCGAAGGACGAGATCCTCTTCCGCTCCTTCTCGAATTCCTACCAGTGGGTCGACAAGGCTCGTGCGGAGTCCCTGAAGATGTGGATGCCCCCGGCCTACCTCGGGAAGATCTACTACGTGATGGGCGTCCTCGCGGCCACCCTCACCGCCTTCTACATGTGCCGCGCCTTCTTCCTCACCTTTTACGGGGACTTCAAAGGTTGGAAGATCGGGAAGCCGGTCGCCGCGGAAGGCCACGACGAGGACGACCACGACGACCACGGCGACGATCACCACCACGATGATCTGACGATCCCCGGTGCGGCGCCCCACGAATCGCCCCGTCCGATGACGATCCCGCTCATCATCCTCGCCGCACTCGCGGTGTTTGGTGGGCTCCTCAATCCGGGCCTCGCGAAGAGCCTCTTCCACTTGGAGAGCATCCCGCTTGAGCATTGGCTGGAGCCGGTCTTCGCGACCTCGATGGCCAAAGGTATCCACGAAGTCGAACACAACCTCAGCATGGAGCTGATGTGTACGGCTGGCGCCTTCTCCGCGTTCGCCATCGGCAGCGGGCTCGCCTACTGGACCTACATCGTCAACAACGGCGCCCCCGCCAAGCAGTGGGCCGCCGCCGCGCCGGGCCTCCACAAGATGCTCATGGCCAAGTGGATGGTGGACGAACTGTACGACGCCACCGCCATTTCGATGGTCGACGGCCTCGCCGATACCTTCGTCGGTGCCGACAAGATCGTCGTCGACGGGATCCTCGCCCAGGTCACCTCCTTCCTGGCCGCAGCCTTTGGCACCGCTTTCCGCGCCGTTCAGAACGGGATGGTCCACGTCTACGCGGCCGCCATGGTCGTCGGAGTCGCCGGATTCTCCTGGTTCTTTGCGATGCCCCACGCGGAGGGAATGATTGTCGACAAGGGCAACGGCGACTTCATCGTCGCCGCAGCCCCTGGGTTTGGCTACGAATACAAGTTCGATGACGCGCAGAAATTCGGCGCGACGTCGGAAAAACCGGTCCACCTTGACCTGCCCGCCGCCGACAAGTCGGACAAAGCGAAGGCGACGGCACCGGTCACGAAGAACGTCGTCCTAACGGTCAAAAACGTCTTCGGCATCCAGGACACCAAGACCTTCGTCCTCGTCCGCACGCCGGCGAAGGACAAGCAGATGATCGGGCAGAACTGAGATGGCTGCGCATTCCACCCACGAACCGGTCGGCGTCGAAAACGCCGCAAAGCCGGTCACCCTCGGCCAGATTGTCGGCGCGCTGATGTTCGCGCTCGTCGCGGCTGCGCTGGCGAAGTTCGTCTCCGCTCAGCTCCTTCCGGTGGTCATCGCCGCCGGCGTCGCCTACCTGATGCCGACCCACCTCGCCGAAAATGGCAAGGTTCGCGGCGCCTTCGGCCTCATGGCCGGCCTCCTCACCCTTTTCGTGGTGCGGATGTGGCCGGGCGCTGAAGCAGTCGTCGGTGAAGAGGCCCCCGTCGAGTCGCACACGCTTCTCGCCTGGTTGGTCGCCCTTCCGGTGCTCGCGTCGATCGCGGTGCTCTTCATGCCCCGCCAGTCGCCCCGCCTCATCCAGGGCTTCACCTTCCTCGCGATGATTGCGGAGCTCGCGCTGAGCCTCCCACTCCTCTCGGTGAACATGGGGCGCGCCTTCCACTTTAACCAGGATATTCCTTGGGTTGCCTCCCTCGGAATCCACTGGCACGTGGCCGTCGACGGTGTGTCGCTCTGGCTCGTCCTCCTCACGACCTTCATCGTTCCGGTGGCCGCGTACGCTTCCTTCGGCTCGATCACGACCCGCGTCAAAGACTGGTGCTTCGCGCTCCTGCTTCTCGAAGGCGCGATGGTCGGCACGTTCGTCTCTCTCGACGTCGTCCTCTTCTACGTCTTCTTCGAGCTCGGCCTCGTCCCGATGTACGTCATGATCGGCGTCTGGGGCGGCACCAACCGCATCAAGGCGGCGATCAAGTTCTTCCTGTACACGATGTTCGGCAGCGTTCTCATGCTCGCCGCCATCCTGTATCTCGGCTGGACCCACGCGAAGCTCACCGGCACCCCGTCCTTCGACTTCTTCGACCTTCAGCGGGTTCAGCTCCCGACGTCGACGATGCAGGTCTGGCTCTGGGCCGCCTTCTCCCTCGCGTTTTTCATCAAAGTTCCGATGTTTCCGGTCCACACCTGGCTCCCGGACGCGCACACGGAAGCGCCCACGGCCGGCTCGGTCATCCTCGCAGCGGTCATGCTCAAGATGGGCACCTACGGGTACCTCCGCTTCAGCATGGGGCTCTTCCCGGAATCCTGCGCGAAGTACGGGCCGACCCTCGCCGGCGTCGCCGTCTGGGGCATCCTCTACGGAGCGCTCTGCGCCTGGAAACAGGACGACATCAAGCGCATCATCGCCTACTCGTCGGTAGCCCACCTCGGTTACGTCATGCTCGGGCTCTTCGCCGCAACGCCGGCGTCGATGGAGGGTTCGGTCCTCCAGATGGTGAACCATGGCATTTCGACGGGGGCGCTCTTTATGCTCGTCGGAGTCGTCTACGACCAGCGCCACACGCGTCACGTCGATGACTACGGTGGAATCGCTAAGAAGATGCCGCTTTATACAGCGCTTTTCGTCATCGCGACCATGTCGAGCGTCGGCCTCCCGGGCCTGAACGGCTTCGTTGGCGAGTTCATGATCATCACCGGGACCTTCACCAGCGGTGACGGCAAACTCGGGCCGGCGCGCGGTCTCCAAGCGATGTTCGCCGCCTTCGGCGTCATCCTCGCGGCCCTCTACATGCTCACCCTTGTTCAGAAGGTGTTCTTCGGGCCGCTCAAGAACCCGGCGAACAAGAAGCTCAAGGACATCAATAGCCGCGAACTGCTTGCGGTCGCTCCGCTCATTGCGTTGATGTTCATCGTCGGTCTGTTTCCGCGCCTCCTCCTCGACCAGATGCACGACGCGTGCGCCCGCATCGAAGAAGAGTACGCGGAGCGCATTCAGGCGAACCCGCCGGGCAAGGATCACTCCTACTACACCGGCCCGATCAAGCTCCTCGCCAAGAGCCCGAACGCACCCGCACCGGGGACTGCACCCGATGCGAAACCGACCACGGCGCCGGACGGCGACACCCACTGATCCGAGCGATTACCCATGAATCTCTTCTTCGCTCTTTCCCCCTTCCTCACCCTCGCCCTCGGAGCGCTTCTGCTCATGGTGGCCGAGGCGGCCGCTGCCGGTAACGGCCGCGGTGAGAAGGTTCGTCCGGGCCTCGCGCTCGGTGCCGCGCTCACCTGCTTCGCCTCCTGCGCGGCCGCGGCGGGCGTGTGGTTTTACGGCGTCGAGAGGATTGAAGGGCTCGATGTCCTTCAGCCCTGGCTCATCATCGACCGCTTCACGCTCTTCTTCGCCGGCCTCCTTGCGCTCGGTGGCGGGCTCGCGTCGCTTCTCGCGGGCGGCTACCTTCCGGAACACCAGATCGAACGCGGCGAATTCTACGCGCTCCTTCTGTTCTCGACGCTCGGCGCCCTGATCTTGGCCGCCGCGGGGGACGTGCTCACGTTGTTCCTCGGTCTCGAGACGATGTCGCTCGGCGTGTACGCGCTCACCGCCTTCCGCCGCGCCTCGCCGCGATCGGCGGAAGCGGCGCTCAAGTACTTCCTCCTGGGGTCCTTCGCGGCCGCGCTCCTCCTCTTCGGCTTCGCGCTCCTCTACGGCGCCACCGGCCACACCGACCTCGCCGGCCTCGGCCAAGCGGTGAAGACGATTGCTTCTGGCGCGCTCTCCGGTCAGGCGGCCGGTCCGACCACGCTCGGCGCTGCGGCGGGCCCGCTCGTCCTTTTCGGCTTCATTCTGGTTCTCGCCGGCCTCGTGTTCAAGGTGTCCGCGGTCCCCTTCCACATGTGGACGCCGGACGCGTACGAAGGTGCACCGACGCCGGCAACCAGCTTCATGGCGGTCGCCGTCAAAGCGGGCGCGTTTGCGGTCCTCCTCCGCGTGCTCCTCGTTTGCTTCGGCGACAAGCAGTCGACCTCTTGGGCCAACGGCTGGCCGGCGGTTATCGCTTGGATCGCCGTGCTCACGATGACTGTGGCCAACCTGGTCGCCGGGCGGCAAGAGTCGGCCAAGCGCATGCTCGCCTATTCAAGCATCGCCCACGCCGGGTACCTCCTCGTCGGCGTCGTCGCCACCTCCCGCGACGGCACGGCCGGCACCTCGGGGATCCTCTTCTACCTCCTCGGCTACACGGTCGCGACGATCGGCGCCTTCGGCGGCCTCATCCTCGCGGGCCACCGTGGCGCCGAAGCCGTCAGCTTCGAGGACCTCGCCGGCCTCGGCCGCCGCCACCCGGCCGCCGCCCTCCCCTTCGCCCTCTTCCTCCTGTCGCTCGCTGGCGTTCCGCCGACGGCCGGCTTCTTCGGAAAGTGGTTCATCCTCAAGGCAGCCATGGAGGGCGGCTTCTCCGTCCTCACGGTGGTGGCCTTCCTGAACAGCGTCCTCGGTGCCTACTACTACCTCAAGGTTCTCGTGTACTTGTACATGCGTGAGCCTGGTGCAGGCGCCCCGATCGCCACGCCGATGAAGTCGGGCTACGTCAACGTCGCCCTCGCCGTCAGCGCCTTCTTCGTCGTCCTCATCGGGCTCGACCCGTCCCGTTCCCTCTCGGTCGCGACCCGCGCGGCCGCCTCCCTCTTCGGCGGCTGATCGAAACGAGCCGCTAGGAACCACGCCATGCGTACGACGCCGTTCTTTCTCGTGTTTCTCCTCGCCTGCGGCAAGGGGGCCGCGGAAAAGAGCGGCGGTTCTGTTTCCGCCGCCCCCTCCGTCGCGGTTTCGGCCGCCGTTCCAGCCCCGAGCGCCTCCGCGAATTCGGAACCGAAGCCGATATTCAAGCCGGAAGAGGTCCTCGCTGCTCTCAATCCCGATGGCAACCCGACCTATTCGGGCCCAGTCGGCGCCGTTGAGGGGACGATTTTCGTCACGGGGCGCCCGGCCCCCGACGCCGGACTTTCCCTCGAAAAATGCCCCCAAGTCGCCGGTATGTATGGAAAACTCTTCCGTGAGAAGCCACTCGCGGGTGTGAAAGACCGGCGCGCCCTCGGCGACGCGATCGTCGGCATCACCGGCTACGACGGCATCTACGTGGCGCCGAAGGGGACCTCGCAGACGCTGGATGTGCGTGACTGCGCATTCAGCACACGAACCGTCGTACTTACGTTCGGTGAGCGCCTCGACGTCTTCAACCGCGACGCCGCTGGCACAAAGACCTTCTACGCGCTCAGCCTCGCGAAAGCCGGCGCCACCGCCCTCCGCGTAGCCGCCCCGTCGACAGATCCGTTGCATTTCTACCCGCGCGAAGCCGGTCGCGACCGGCTCCTCGACAACCTCGACCGCCCATTTCTCTACGTCGACGTCTACACGGTCCGTTTCCCCCTTCACGACGTCTCGAACGCCGACGGCCATTTCCGAATCGAGGGGGTTCCAGTCGGGAAGCGCAAGCTCAACGTCACCCACCCCGCCTTCGATTCGAACACGACCATCGACATCGACGTCCCCGCCGATGGGACGCTAACCAAGGATGTTGTTGTGAATTTCCGAGGCGCGCCGACCGACGGCGCCGGAAAGTCCGACGCAGGGCGCTGAAGTCGCTCGCCCGGATCACCGTGCAGACGCACCGCTTCGGTTCGCCGGGCCGGTCTTGTAGAGAGGGCGGATGCGTTACCGCCCCTTTGCAAAGACCGGCCTCTACGTTTCCGAAATCTGCCTCGGAACCATGACCTTTGGCGGGAAAGGGTTCTGGCAAGCGGTCGGAGACCTCCAACTGCCCGCGGTTGAAGCGCTCGTCGGTGCCTCCCTCGATGCTGGCGTTAATTTCATCGATACCGCCGATGTTTATTCGGAGGGCGAGTCCGAGCGCCTCCTCGGCCAGGCGCTCAAGTCGCTAAACCGCCCCCGCGAACAGCTTGTGATTGCAACGAAAGTTCGTGGACGCACGGGGCCCGGCATCAACCAAGTCGGCCTTTCGCGTGGCCACATTCATGCCTCGATCGACGCGAGCCTCAAACGGCTCAACCTCGACTACATCGACCTCTATCAAGTGCACGGCGTCGACAAAGAGACGCCCCTTGAGGAGACCGTACGCGCCCTCGACGACCTCGTCCGCGGCGGCAAGGTGCGCTACGTCGGCTACTCAAACTTCCCCGCCTGGCAGACGATGAAGGCGCTGGCGATCGCCGACGCGAACAAGCAGGCACGCTTTGTAAGTGGCCAAATGTATTACTCAATCGCGGGGCGCGATATTGAGCGCGAGGTCGTCCCCCTCGCCCTTGACCAGAACCTCGCCATCCTCCCTTGGAGCCCGCTCGCCGGTGGCCTCCTTTCGGGGAAGTTCGACGCAAACAAACAGGGGCCGGCCGGTGCCCGGCGGAGCGGCTTTGATTTCCCGCCCGTCGACCACGGGCGGTTGCCGGGCGTCCTCGACGCACTTCGCCAAGTCTCCCAAGAAACAGGACTTTCTGTCGCCCGTATCGTGACCGCCTGGGTGCTCACGCGCCCCTTCGTGACGAGCGTGATCATCGGCGCCAAGAACCCCGAGCAGCTCGCCGACAACCTCGCCGCTTCTGACGTGACGCTCACCGCCGCCCAAATCGCCCACCTCGACGCGGCAAGCGCCCTCCCGAGTGAGTATCCGGGGTGGATGGTCGACCGCCAGAACCACGAACCGCGGACCGCGAACCGTTCCTGACCGCCCTACCCGTTCGACGACGACCCGCCCGAACCGCTGAATTTACGAGCGATTCGGGCGTTTCGCGTCAGTCCTTCTACGCCTGCGCGGTAGAGGGGACTCCCCTCGGCGAAGGCGGGAAAGGTCGCTTCCGTAAGTGCTTCCACATCTGCGAGCGTCGTCGACGCCCAGCGCGGATGCGGCTCGAAAGGGCCCGTGTTCGCCGTCTGCGGGCGCGACGACGCATTGAAGGGGCAGACCTCCTGACAGGCATCGCAGCCGAAGAAGCGCTCGCTAACAAACGGTTGAAATTCCTCCGGAATATCGCCACGGTGTTCGATCGTCAGGTAGGCAAGGCAGCGTCGGGCGTCGAGGACGAAGGGGCGCGGAAACGCCTGTGTCGGGCAGCCATCGAGGCAGCGCGTACAGCTTCCGCAGCGCTCGGGAATGGCCGAGTCGGGCGTGATTTCGAGGGTCGTGACGATCTCGCCGAGCAGCACGTAGGACCCAAGCCCAGGAACGATTAAGAGCCCGTTTTTACCGACAAATCCGAGACCCGCGCGAGCCGCCCAGGCGCGTTCGAGGAGCGGCGCATCGTCGACGATCGGGCGCGCATTCGTGTCGGGGGCGAGGCTGCGCACAAATGCCGAGAGCTGCCGAAGCTTGCGTCGGACGTGATTGTGGTAGTCGCGACCGCGGGCGTATCTCGCTATTTTCTTTGCAAATTCGGGATCGCGCTCGTCGTCGTTTCGCTTGTAGCGGCGGGCCAGGCAGATGACGCTCTTCGCCCGCGGAAGGATCCCGGCGTGGTCGACGGAGCGGCGCGTTTCGGCGTTCTCCGCGAGCCAGGCCATATCGCCGTGGAAGCCATCGGCGACGAAGCGCTCGTAGTGGGCAAAATCCTGGTCGAGGGGCGCGCGTGCGTCGGCGATCCCGACCGCATCGAAGCCAAATTCGGCCGCTTTTTGCTTCACGGCGCGCGCGCGGGCATCCCGGAGGTCTTGGGGCGCGTCGTCGGCCATCGGCGAGCGCGCATAGCACAGCCCTTGAAATTTCCACAGAATCGCGAGGAATGGCCTGCCGGCGCGCCGAGAATCGCACTACGATTTCGGCGATGGCAGCGACCACGCGGGACGCGATTCTTGGGGGGAAGCTTCATCTCGTTCAGCCGGCCCCGGGAACCGGCTACCGCATGAATCAAGACGCCGTCTTCCTCGCCGATTTCGCCCAGGAGGGGCGGGTCGCCGAGCGTGCCCTCGACCTCGGCGCTGGCGTTGGCGGCGTCGGCCTGATGCTGTTGGCGCGTAAGACGGCGAAGAACGTCATTTTCGTCGAGATTGACGCAAGGCTGGCGACGCTCGCCCAGGAGAACGTCGCGGAGAACCGGTTTGGCGAGCAGGCGCGCGTTGCGACCGGGGACGTCGCGACCTTCCAAGGCTCGGAAGTCGTCGATCTCGTCGTCTGCAACCCTCCGTTTTTCCCAGGCAAAACGGGCCGCATCTCCCCGCACGAAGCGCAGAACCAGGCCCGCATTGGCGATGTGTCGGCGTTTATCGGCTGTGCGCGAAGGAACGTCGCCCCCAAAGGCCGAGTTTGTTTCATTTATCCGGTGCTCTACCTCGAAACCCTCGTCGCGGGACTCTGCAAGGCGGGCCTCGTCCCGAAGCGCATGCGGCTGGTCCACCCAAAGCGCGAAGCAAACGCGCGGGTTGCGCTCGTTGAAGCGGTCGTCGGAAAGCCAAATGGGCTGCAAATTCAGGCCCCTTGGTTCGACGACAGCTACGTCTTCCAGGAGCCCGAGTAACGGGAACGGGACCGGCGGGGACGAGCGTGGTAGCCCCATCCGTGCTCGCCGTTTCCTCACCCCCGGGCGGACGAGCAGCTACTGAACAAAAGCAGCGAACGCGTGCATCTTCCCTTGACCGTGCGCGCAGATCCTCGTAAACGCCCCGCTCTCTCATTGCGCCTTCCGGTTCTCCGGACTAGGTGCCGGGGCTCGCGAAGATCGCCGCAGCGGCGGTGACCGCGGGTTTCAAAGTTCTCTACGCAGGTGCCAGCTCCGACTGCGCACCGAATCAACTCAGCAGGTATCCGGAACATGGCCGTTCACATTCGTCTCGCCCGCGGTGGCGCCAAGAAGACCCCCTTCTACCGTGTCGTCGTGACCGACTCGCGCAGCCCCCGCGGCGGCCGTTTCCTCGAGAGCGTCGGTATCTTCAATCCCCTCAAGGAAGGCCCCGCCCAGCTCGACCTCGCCCGCATTGCCTACTGGCAGAGCGTCGGCGCCCAGGCGTCGGACACGGTCGCCCGCCTCGTTGCGGCGAACAAGAAGGCGGCGGCCGCGGGTTGACCGCAGCCCCGGTTGCTATGGCCCTCAAGGAACTTGTCCGCGCCATCGCGGTAGAGCTGGTCGACGCACCTGATCAGGTGGTTGTCACCGAGCTCGACTCCGACGGTTCCAGCGTCATCGAATTGCGCGTCGCCAAGAACGACATCGGCAAGGTGATCGGAAAAGACGGGCGTACCGCCCAGTCGATCCGCACGCTCCTCGCCGCTGCCGCGAAGCCGGGCAAGCGCGCCCACCTCGAAATTCTCGACTGAACGCGGACCGCCGCCCTGTCGGCCCCGCATTTTTCGCCCCGAGTCGTCATGGATCAGGAAAAGACTCTCTCCGCGTGGGTTCCGCTCGCAGAGGTCGCCCGCCCCCATGGTGTTCGGGGCGAAGTGCGTCTGAAGCTTTATAACGCCGACAGCGACCTCCTCCTCGAGCTCGACGAGGTGCTCTTGCGCCTCCCGAACGGCGAAGAGTTCGAGGTCTCCGTCGACGCCGCTCGCCGCGCCGACCAGGCGATCTTGGTGAAGCTCCACAGCGTCGACGACCGCGATCGCGCCGACGCGATCCGAGGTGCGCTCGTGTGCGCCCGTCGCGAGGACTTCCCCGCGGCCGACGACGACGAGTTTTATGCCGCCGACGTCATCGGCGCCGAGGCGTGGCTTTGCGCGAGCCCGGCAAATGGCGCGGAAGTTCTCGGATCCGGCGCTTCGCCGGGACGAGGCGAACAAGATCGCGTCGTTGGCACCGTCCTCGACTATCGCTCCTACCCGAGCGTCGACATCTTCGAGGTCAAGACGACCGACGGCATCACCTACGAGGTGCCGGTGGTTGCGACCTACGTCGACCGCGTCGACGCCGCCGCCAAGCGCGTCTATTTCCTTACGTTTGATGAGCTCGAAGGGACCGGCGCCAAGAAGCCGAAGCCGGCCCCCGGTCCGCGCCCCGAGCGCCGCTGGGAAAAGAAGAAGCGCGAAGCCGAGTCATTGACGGCCGGCGACGGCGCCCCTCCGAAGACGGAATGAGCCGGTGCGCGTCGATCTTGTCACGCTGTTTCCGGAACTGTTTCAAGGCTTTCTCACCACGAGCTTCGTAGGCCAAGCGGTCACGAGCGGCACGCTGGACGTCGCCTTCGCCTCGCCGCGCGATCACGGTCTCGGCAAGCACCGCGCCGTCGACGACACGCCCTACGGCGGCGGCAGCGGCATGGTCTTCCGGGTCGACGTCCTCGTCGCCTGCCTGGAGGCGCAAGACGCCGTCCGTGGCGGTCGGGGGCATCGCATTTTGCTGTCGCCCCAAGGGAAGCCGTTCCATCAAACGGACGCGCGCCGCCTCGCCCAACTCCCCGCATTGACGTTTGTTTGCGGCCGCTACGAGGGCTTCGACGAGCGCCTGTCGGGCTACGTCGACGAAGAGCTCTCCCTCGGCGATTTCGTCATGACCGGCGGCGAAGTGGCGGCGATGGCGATGATTGAGGCGGTGGCGAGGCTGCTCCCCGGCGTGCTCGGGAACGCCCATTCGACCGTCGAGGAATCCCACAGCGAAGAGGGGCTCCTCGAGTACCCCCAGTATACGCGGCCGCAGGAATTCCGCGGCGCGACCGTCCCTGCGATCTTAAGTACGGGCGATCACGCGAAGATCGCCGCCTGGCGTGCCGAGGAGAGCCGCCGTCGGACCGCCGAGCGCCGCCCCGACATGTACGCCCGTTGGTACGAAGAGACGGGGCGCGCCCTCGAAGCGGCCGCCGCCGCGCGCGCCAAGAAGAAGGCCCGCCGGAGCCGAACCAAAGCAGGTCGATCGCCGGAAGCGACCGAAGCGACCTCCCCCACGACGCCCGGGGAATCCGAATCATGAGCCTGCACGTCGTCCTCGTTCATCACCCGGTGCTCGCCCGCGATGGCTCGCTCATCGCGTCGACGATCACCAACCTCGACGTCCACGACATCGCCCGCTCGGCGCGCACCTACGGCGCCGCGAGCTACGTGCTCATCCACCCGGTGGAGGCCCAGCGCCAGCTCGTCGAACGGATCCTCGGCCATTGGGAGGGGGGCCACGGCGCCACCCGCATCCCGACGCGCAAGGACGCCCTCGCCATCGTGACGCAGGCCCCTTCCCTCGCCGACGCCTACGCCCCCTACGGCGGCCGAAGCGCCGTGGAAGTGTGGGTGACCGGCGCCCGCCCCCGGCAAGGGAAGCCGTCGACCGACTACCCAGAGGCACGAGCCCGCCTCGACGCCACGGAAGCTGCTGGAAAAGCAGTCTTTTTGCTCTTCGGCACCAGCTGGGGCCTCGCGCCGGAGATCGTGGACGACGCCGACGTCTACCTGGCGAGCATCGCCGCCAAGATCGACGCCGGTTTCAACCATTTGTCGGTACGAGCCGCCGCCGCCATCACCCTCGATCGCCTCCGCGGCTGATCGCATCGGGTCGAAGGGCGATGCCTTCGGGTCGAAGGGCGATGCCTTCGGGTCGAAGGGCGATGCCTTCGGGTCGAAGGG
>DYPH01000108.1:18643-22181 GCA_020720045.1 Sorangium cellulosum
CGATCAGCCGTTGACCGAGAGCACCCGCGTGAAGCGCACGACCAGCGGCGCGTGGCCGAGGAGGCCGTGGGTGTGCAACTCGCCGCGCTTCATCGCCGCGAGCATGTCGTCCATCGCCGCGCGCTCGGTCGGGTTTCCGAGGCGCGGGAGCGGGAGGCCGACGTACTTCGCGATCGGAAGGTTCGACATGTTCATGATGACCTCTGCCATGCCGCGAACGGTCACGTCCGGCTTGTTCAGGATGCCGCTGTGAATCGTCGCGTGGCGCCCATCGAACACGAGGGTGATCGCGACGTCGGCGTCTTCCGCGACTACGGCGACCGACCCACGCATTTTCTTGAAATCGCGCTGTTTGTGGGGATTCGCCTCCAGATTCTGGCCGAGCAAATCGGCGATCATGCAGGCGAATCCGTTCTCATCGGCCCCGGGCGCAAGCGAAACGAGCGACATGGGGCGTCCCCTAGCAGAAACGCCCACCGTCGCGCCGCAGTCACTTGATCGCGCGGACTTCAATCCCGGTAAAGCCGGCTTTTTCGAGCTGGGGCCGCACCGTCTCCGCAGGGCCGACGACGAGCAGCGTCGCCCCCTTCGGGTCGAGGGACTTGGCGATCGCGTTGAGGTCCCCCTTCGTCGCCCCCTCGCGCAACGCCGCAGACTTTTTGTCAAAATCGGCCGCAAGTCCCGTACCTGCGAGGCGGGCGAGGCGCGAGGCGATCGACGCCTGGGTCGCATAGGCTTCGACGAGATCGCTGCGGGCGAGCGTCTTCGACTTGGCGACCTCGTCGTTGGTGAGCCCTTCGTTCGCAAACGCGGCGACGTCGTCCCACAGGGCACGGGCCGCCTCGCCAGTTCGATCGGTCACGACGGAGGTGCGCGCCTCAAAGAGCCCCTGGCCAGCCGCAAACGAATACCGAGAACCGGCCCCATAGGTAAGCGCCCGTTTTTCACGAAGATCTTGGTTCAGACGCGAGGTAAAGCTTGCCCCAAGAACGACGTTCACCCGCGTCGCACGCGCCCCTTCCGGCGTCGAGGGGATGATGCCGGGGAGGAGCAGGCGGAGGACCGTCTGCGGCGCGTCGTGGCGGTCATAGAGAATCACCGCCGCCTTCGTCGCCGGGCCCGGCGGCGCTTTCGAACCGGTCACCGAGGCGACCGCCGTTGGCGCCTTCGGAAAGAGCGACGACGCCCACCGACGGACCGCCCCCGCATCGGCGGCACCGACGACCACGAGCGTCGCCTCTTCCGCCCGCAAAGTACTGGATGCAAACGCTTTTACGTCGGCGAGGGCGACCTTCTTCGCGCTCTCCCGCGTCCCCGTTTTCGGCGACCGGTAGGGGCTCCCCTCGGGGAAGACGAGCGGAAGCGCGGCGACGTCGGCGAAGGCGTTCGGGTCCTTCTCGCGAGCGACGAGCGCGTCGATCCAGCTCTTTTGGGTTCGGTCGAAATCGGCCTGAGAAAACCGCGGTTCATTCAGTGCTTCGGCGAGGAGGGCAACCGCGGCATCGGCGCGCGTCGCGAGGACGTCGACGGAAATCTCCGTGTAATCCGCATAGGTATCGGCGCTAATCGACGCGCCGAGCGCCTCCAAAGCCCGCGCAAAGGCGACGCCATCGCGCTTCTTCGTCCCTTCGAGGAGCATCTCCATCGTCCGGTGGGCGGTCCCCGACTTTCCGGCGGGGTCTTCGGCGGCACCCCCGCGAAACACGAGGGAGATCGTGACCTTCGGGAGCGTCGTCCGGAAGAGGGACCAGGTTTTCAGCCCCGATGGATCTTGCGTCTCCATCGGAACCGGCGGCACAAACGCCCCCCCTTCGGCCACCGGCGGCGGCACCGCCATCGGATCGGGGGGCGTACTCGCGCTCGCGAGCGGAATCGCCGAAGCGACCGGTTTTGCTTCGGTAACGGGGGCCGGCGGCGATCCGCAGGCAAGGGCAAACGCCGGCAGGGCGGCGAGGAACAACGACCGACGGCTCATCACTTGCCCCCTTTCTTGACCGGCTTGACGACGGCCGGCGCGGCGGGCGGCGCGACCTTTGGCGTCACAATCATTTCCACACGTTTCCCGCCGAACACCTGCCTGGCGACGCCGAGCGCGCTGGCGCCGTCGACCTTCTGGTGGCGCCCGAGCTCGGCGGCCGCGTGGTCGGGGCTGCCGTAAAGCTGTGTCCACAGGGAAAACGCCGTCCCCCGCTGGCGGAGCGCCTCGAGGTCGCCGATGAAGCGGGTCTCGACGAGCGCCTTCGCGCGGGCGAGCTCGGCGTCGGTAAGGCCCGACTTCACGAGCTTCGCGATCTCTTCATCGAGAATTTTCTCGACCTTTTCAAGACTTGCACCGCTCTTCAGCTGCACGGTAATGTCGAAGACCGAGCCAGCGACGCGCGAGTCTTCCTCGACGGCGACCGACTGCGCGAGCTTCTCCTTCACGACGAGGCGTTCTTCGAGGCGGCTCCCCTTCCCTTCGCCGAGGGCGGTCGCAAGGAGGTCGCAGACCGCGTCCCCATCGGAGCCACGCGCCGGCGTATGGTAGGCGTAGGTGACCTGAGTGAGCTCGACGTCATCGACGACGACTTCACGAACGTTCTTTTCGAGCACAACCGGCGGTGGGAGGTCGGGACTCTTCGGTTTCCCCCGCGAGGGGATCGTCGAAAAATACTTCTCAATCGTGGCGCGCGCCGCCTTCGTGTCGAAGTCACCGCTCACCGAGAGTACTGCATTGGCGGGGTCGTACCAGGTCGCAAAGAACTCCTGCACATCCCGCACAGAAGCCGCTTCAAGATCGGCGTGAGAGCCGATGACCGGGTGGTGGTAGGGATGGCCGACGGGAAACAGCCGCTCTTCCTGCAGGAGCGAGGCCTTCCCGTAGGGGCGGTTCTCGTAACTCTGGCGCCGCTCGTTCTTGACGACGTCCCGCTGAATATCGAGCTTTTCCTGGGTCATCGACGTGCCGAGGTCCCGCATCCGATCGGCCTCCAAATACAGGAGCAGGTCGAGCGAGCCGGTCGGTCCCGTCTCCCAATAGTTGGTGAAGTCGTTGGAGGTCCAGGCGTTGTTGTAGCCGCCGACAAGCTCCATTTTTGCGTCAAATTCCCCGTTCGGAACGCGCTTCGTCCCCATGAACATCAAGTGCTCAAAGAGGTGGGCAAACCCAGTTCGCCCCTTCACTTCATGGCGGGAGCCGACCTGATAAGCGATGTCGACAAACACGTTTGGCAACGCCTTGTCAACGTGGAGCACGACGCGCATTCCATTCGGAAGGGCGAACTGCTCAAAGGCGAAGATCGGTGCCGGCGTCGCCGCAGCAATCGGAGTTGCGGGCGTCGCGGGGGCAGCGCTCACGAGCGCCGGGGGGAGGAGCGTCAGTGCGCCCAAGAGGGCCGCCACAGCGGGGAGTCGTCGCATGGGCGCGCAGGGTACACGTTTGCGGCGCTTGGGGGCAGCACCTCGAAGACCGGGACGAATTCCCGATTCTTCTCGAGAAGATCACAGCGACCTAGGTAGCTGCTCGGAATCTCCTTTTCGGAGTGCGACACGTCCTCGC
>DYPH01000109.1 GCA_020720045.1 Sorangium cellulosum
CAGCTAAGGGCAACGCGCCCCGGCCCCTGGGGCGTGGTCGCGGGGAGCACATCGGCAGCGTAGGTAGGTTCGCGGTGATTCACCGCCTGCGCGCCGGTCGTGACTGTAGTGGGGGCTGGCGGCACCACGTTCGCGTCGTCGAGGCGGAAGGTGAGGCCCGACGTTCCTGCCGCATTGGTCGCATCGCTCCGTTTCTGGCACTCCGGCGTCAGCGGCGGTCTCGAAGCGTCGACGGGGGCCGAATCGGGTGTGGCGGCGTCGCGCGCGGAGGAGTCGCGGCCGGCGTCAACGAGCGGGGGATCGGCGTCCCCGACCGCAGCGGCGTCGGCCACCGACGAATCGGCGGTCGGCGAAGCGTCGCCCGACATCGTGGCGCGTGTCGCGCAGCCGACGAAGAGAAGCGCCACGAACCTACTTCCCTTCATGGGTACCCTCCCTCGTCCAAAGCTCTTGCCCATCTTCGCTCAGCACGTACTCGCCTGCGCGGCCGGAGGTCGCCAGGAACGCCTCGAAGGCTCGCTTCCTCGCCTCTTTGGAGCGCATCGGGACCGGACCGATCCATCGCGCGACGTCCGATTTGCGCTTTCCGGCGCCGCGGGCGTCTTGGTTCCGCCGAACGGCGTCCTGCGGGTCAACAGGGGCGGCTCCGGGCTGCCCGGCATTGGCGCCGAGGCCCGCGTTTCCGAAGGCAAAGTTCAGGCTGTCCCACTCGGCGACGTCGCAGTCGCAACTCGGTGCGTCTGCGCAAGTGCCATTATTTCGAGCGTTTACACACGTGAGTTTGGGCGATGTTAAGCACGAGTCACAGTCGGCGGTTCCGAACGAATAGGTGTGGCGAAAAGTGCTTGAGCCCCAGGGAGTGGGCACTCCGGAGAGCTGAAACCGGTAGTTCATCACGCTCCGATGGGCATTCAGGCTGTTCGGACCGAGCGGGCCGTCATTTCCGTTCTCGTTGTGGGAGAGCCCGAGGTCGTGCCCGAACTCATGAATGAGCGTACCGAGCTGCGCCTGCCAGGTTGCGGAGGCGCCCGTCGTCTTCCCAAGCGTTACGAGGACGTCCTGACCACTTGCGATTCCAGATGAATTTACGAGGTGAATCGAATCGGTTGTTGCGTTGTACAGACCGTAAGCATCGCCGAATACAGCATAGTGAAAGAACGGTTTTCGTTCCGGGTTATACGTTGAGAAGTAGGAGTCTTTTGTTGTTTCAAATGATACGCAATCCGTTCGGCCTGCGCAGCCACCCAGGCCGATAAACTTGCTATACGGAAGCTGGTCGTCGAGGACGATGTGCGAAATTACTTTCCCGTCTTGCTGGAAGATCATTGCCTTGTCGTGGTCAAGGTCTGCGTAGGGAGGAGCTACGTTCGCATTGTTCATGTAATCGAGTTCGATCCAAACATTTGGAACGCTCCCGTTACCCCCTTCGCTGAACGACCACCCATTGTTCCCGAGGATTTCCATGCCGTCCGGGATGGCATCGGTGTCGCTGTCGGCATTGAGCATCGACGTCCCGATGACCGATTCCAGACTGTTCGTGAGTCCGTCGCCGTCAGAGTCGTTCCCCGCGTTGGGTGGCGCTTGGAGCGTCGCCGTCGACCCGAAGTAGTTCTGCCCCGGATATCCGGCGCGTAGCAGCTTTCCGGATCCGGCGGAGGGGAGCGTGAGGAACGAGTAGAAGTTCGGGCCGGAATCGTCGTCTCCGGCGATGACATTGCCGGCACCGTCGAGGGCAAACCCGAGAAGATCGTTCGAGCCGCCGTAGGACGCGGTTGCCGCGCGAAATTCGTCGCCAGCGTTCCATTGTGCGGCGACCGAGTAGGACCCGAAGGGCTGGTTGGTGACGAGCGTCGCGCCGTCGACGATGACGTTCGTGCGCGCCTCCCCCTGGCTGTTGTAGGCACGAACGAGGATGCGATAACTCCCCGTCGTCGGCGCCGTGAACGAGAGGTACGAGTCGTGGCGCCCCGTTGCGAGCCACGGAATATAATCGTCATTCATCGCAACCTGGTGGAGCGACGTGTCGAGCACGTGAAGCACGGTGTCGGCGCCGCCGTAGGGGCGCGTATCGGTCTGGATGGTGTGCGTCCCGGCCGTGAGATACGACGTAAAAAACGTCAGGCGATTGGTCCACCGTGACGCATCGTACATCGGAGCTGCTGCCGCGTTCTGGGTCAAAAGAAGCCCCACAGCGAGCGTAGACGCGCCCACGAGCTTTCTGGTCAAATTGGAAATCTTCCATTTCATAGCTACCTCCACCGGGTCAACGCAGGTACGGCGCTTCACCGGAAGCCCGTACCCCTCGAAGTTCACGGAATCTGTTCAAGGCGCCCGCGCCGCCGCTGGCGGACTCTTCGCCGCGAGTTCTTTCGTTCGCCGGTCGTAAAAGGCTCGCTTTTGCGTCGCCATTTCCCGTTCCTGGACGTCGAAGGGCTTGCTGGAGAGTTCGTCGGCAAGGTCCGGCGCGATCTCCCCCCACTCGGCGGCGATTTGGGCCTCCCGGGCGAGCTGTTCGCGGTCCTCCGCCGGCATCGCCTGCGGCAGCGGGGCCGGAGCGAGCTTCGGGGCGACGTTGAGGGCGGCGAAGTAAAGGCGCTCCGCTTCGGGGCGCGCGCGGTCGTCGGCCGCCTCGTAGGCGTCCTGCAGTTCGTGGATCGCGCGATCGATGTGCGTTGGGCCGTACTTGTCGAGGACGCGGCGCTCCGTCTCGGTGAACGCGCTCGCGTCGAGGGCGCCCGCGTCCGACGGTTCGGGCTGCGCGACGGGAGCAGGCTCTGCACGGGGACCTTGCGGCGGACTCGCCCCCGACGAGGCAGCGACCGGGGCAGGCTTCCAACTGGCGGTCTCCGGCGCCTCCGTCAGCGGCTTCCGCGTGTCGCTCCGCTCCCGAACCACCCACAGGCCACCCGCGAGCACGACGATTCCTGCCACGCCCAACCACTTGCGATCCATTCGACACCTCCGTCCCAGCCGTTCTCAACAACCGGTGCCTCAAGCGCCACCGTGGCGAACACGGTGCGGCCCAAGCTGCGGGAAAGCAAACCTATTTTGTGTGGCATTCTGCCCCAGTCGGGCGAGCCGGCTAGGGGGCGATCCCCATTTTCAAGGTCGGACATTGCCCCGGAGGCTCCGCGCTGCCCCATTTTCAATGTCGGACATTGGTTTGGAGGCTCCGCGCTGCCCTGTTTTCAATGTCGGACATTGGTTTGGAGGCTCCGCGCTGCCCTGTTTTCAATGTCGGACATTGGTTTGGAGGCTCCGCGCTGCCCTGTTTTCAATGTCGGACATTGATTTAGAGGCTCCGCGCGCCCCCGTTCACCGCGAAGCCCCCCTCTGGGACCGCGCGGCGGCCTGGAAATTTCCGGCTGGCGTGATTTTGCGTGCGTTCGCAGCACTTTTTTGTTGATCGACGGAAGCCCCTACGTATCTTCGGGCGATGGGGAAGACTTCAAAGAAAGAGACGGTCGACGCTGCCACTTCTTCCGCGCTCGAGGGGCGACTTCGGGAGCTCCCGAAGGACGCGACCTGGCAATCCCGCTATCCGGTAGAGGCGATGGCGGCGGCGTGCCAACAGATGGCGAATACGCTCGCCGAGCCGGAGATCGCCGCGCTTTTTGCGACGTTGGGGACCGCCTATCCGGCCGATACTACTCGGGTCCTTCGGGAGGCGAGCGCGCGCCTGTTCGAATTGAAGGACAAACTCCGTGCGACGGAAGCTTCCGCAGATGCGCGGAAAGTCCCTGCCAATTTGGTCGATGAAGCGACCGAAGTTCGCAGCCGGATGCGGAAGGTTGTCGAATACCAATTTGACGACGAACCGGAGCACGCGGCCGCACTTGCCGAACTCCGTAAGGGGCGCGACTACTTCGATCTCGCCGCCGATTTGGTCGGTTATGCCGATTGGTATGCGAAGCACCACGCGGTGCTCTCCAAGGACCCGAAGAACTTCCGCAGCGACGACGAAGCGCGCGCGCGTGGCCTCGCTGGCGACATCCGCGCCTCCCTCTCCGGCGCGCCGACGACCGATCCGGTCGCCCTCGAGCTCGCCCGCGTCCAGATCGTCGGTCGGGACGCCTACGAGGATGCCTACGCGGCCGCCCAGTTTGTTCTCCGCCGTTACCCGGCGCTCCGCGGTCGGTTCCGCTCGCTCCGCGAGGCGACCGTGAAGACGACGCCCCGCCGCAAGAAGGCGGCCGAAGAGCCCGAGAAGCCGAACGACGACTGAGGATTGAAGGGATCTGCGACTGGCGCCGCGCTCTCCAAGAGTGCGGCGCTTTCTGTTTTGCGAAGACGCGCCGCACACGCGGGGAAACGCGCCGTGCCAAAAAAATCAGGGGCTCATGGGCCGACGCAAGCAAACCTGCGAAGCTAGCCACTGGCTGACAGGTTCGCGTCCGCCCGGAACCACCATGACCGACCGTCTCGTCCGCCCGGCACTTGTTCTTGCGAGCCTCGCGCTAGGCGCCTGCGACTCCTCCCCGCAAGCGAGCCCGACCGTCGATGCCGCCGTCTCCGATACCGGGGCCCCCAAGAAAGACGCCGGGTTCATCGACCTCGACGGAGGCCCCATCTTCGACGCCGGTGACGGAATCCCGGCCCCCTTTCAAGGCGCTTGGGATCGGCTGCCAGGCCTCGAGAAGTTCCCGATTTGGAAGGCACACGATCCACAAGCATCGGCGTCACCCATTCGCTGGAAACCGTGCACCCCTGTCATTGCAGGCTGCGAGGAAATGGTCGTCGATTGGTCGTCCGATGCCTACGTCACCCTGATCCAGGCATACTCGAATGAGTCGAATCCCTTTTACAAAGAGGGAGGGCGTTCCTATTTCATTTATCAGCGCCTCTTTCCGCCGCCAGGCGGGGGCGTTGCGTACGTCGGTAAGCAGACCGTCGTTGAAGAAATTGGGGTGGGACCTCGTTTCGTACTCGGTGAGGCCGCGCCTTTCAGTGCGGTCCCCGTCGCAACCTTCGGAGGGGGTGTGGTCGGCGTGTCGTCCCATCCACAAGGTGTCCGAAAGTCCTACGAGTACGCATTCAACGTCGACCAGAAGACGTCCGAAAGCGCCGTCTGGGACCTAGCCCCCCTCGGGATCCCTGAAGACGATCTCGGAATCCCGCTGAACTACGGCGCCCACTTCTCCCATTCGTCAGGCACGGTGCCGCTCACGGTCCTCACCGACGTCCGCGCGAAGACGATCTTCGGCCTCACCGAGCGTCGCGACTGGTTCGTGCAGCAGGTACGCGGCGATGGACTCTTTGCGGTCAATCAGTCGATGAATCGTCTCGACTTCATCGATTGGGCCGGAAAGGTCACCGGCCTTCACACGCCTCCGGCGGGCTGGAACCTCTACGAGCCCAAGCTCGATCGGGATTCAAACACGCTGGTCTGGTTCGAAACGCGGACCGACAACCTCGGCCGGAGCGACCTCTTCGCTTCGCCGGCGAACGCAACTGTGCTTACGCCACGGCTCGTTCGCGCCGTCGATCTGGGCGACAAGGCCCGGTACGTGAGCTCTCCCGTCATCAATGGGGACCTCGTCGCCTACAACGTGAGCAAAACCGAAGTGCACGTGGTCCGGCTCTCCACCGGGGAGACGCGAACGGTCGCATCTCCGGCCCCCTACCGAGGCGGGGAGGGCCCTTGGTACGTCGACGACGAGTACGTGTGGGAACCCGAACTCGGAGGATCGGGAGTGGTCTCCATGCTCCGCCTCCGCTGGAAGGACGCGCCGATCGTCCCCTGACGGTCGACGGTTCGAAAGGAAGCGCCCGGAGATCTCGTGATCTTCGGGCGTTTTTCGTGCCCCACCACCGACGCCCCATTCCCCTAGCAACCCCCCGGGGGTGCCCGTAGCCTCGCCCCATGAGCGACTACCAGTCGGTGACGGTTACGGGCATTGCGAAGAAGGACGTAACCATCGAGGTCGTGGAAGAGAGCTTCGACAGCCGTGCCCTCTCCAGCATCTTTGACGAGGGGCCGGCGCGCGGCATCGAAGATGGCAAAGAGAAGGCCGAGAACGCCGATTGGCTGAAGATCGGGGCGATGCTCTTGCTCGGGCAAAAAGCGATGGACGGCGACCTGGAAGGCCCCGAAGACGACAGCCCAACGCCCGAGCATTTCGTTGCCGCGGTAACGAAGCTCGAAGCTTCGCCGATTGGGGAGGGCAATTCGAAGAACACCCGCTACCGGGCCGTGCTGGTCGTCACGCTGACCAAGGCGAAATACGCGAAGCTCTTCACCGTGGGGGAGACCTTCGGCGCCGTGGCCGACCTCGGCGGTGACTTCGAGGACAGCTTCGGCTGAGCGTCCGCCCGGAACCGCCAACGGCCCTGCGCGCACTCACCGAGGACGTCGCCGCGGGAGCAGGTGGGGCGCGTGAAAAACGGCGCTCCAGAGGAGGCGCACCACGAGAAATCGGTGGGGCCGGAACGGTTCGAGGAGCTCGGTCATTTGCGCGTCGCTCCCCGAGGGGCGCCCCTCGAAGACGCGGGCGACGAGGTGGGGGAGGTAGGCGAAGCAAGCACCCAGAGATCTCCCGATCTTCGGGCGCTTTTCGTCCGCGCGCGCGACCGCCGCGACTACCGTCGTGTTCATGTCCGGTCCTGTGACCCCCGTTCGGCTCGGGATCCGCGAAAACCTCGCGCAGTTCTCTCTGCTTGTCGTCGTGAACGCCTTCGTCGGGGCGATGGTCGGCATGGAGCGCACGCTCCTGGCGCCGATTGCCGAGCAGGTCTTTCACCTCGCCGCGAAGAGCGCGGTGTTGTCGTTCATCGTCGTCTTCGGCGTGACCAAAGCGATCACGAACTACCTCGCAGGGCGCCTGTCCGACCGCTTCGGACGCAAGCATGTGCTCGTCGCCGGGTGGCTCGTCGCCGCGCCCGTTCCGTTCCTCCTCATGGCGGCGCCGACGTGGAATTGGGTGCTCTTCGCGAACGCCCTGCTCGGCATCAGCCAAGGGCTCACGTGGTCGACGACCGTCATCATGAAGATCGACCTCGCCGGCCCTTCCAAACGCGGGCTCGCGATGGGGCTCAACGAATTTGCAGGCTACTTTGCCGTCGCCGGAAGCGCGCTGGCGACCGGCTTCCTCGCGGCGAGCTACGGCCTCCGACCGCAGCCGTTCTACCTAGGCGTCGTGTTCGTCGCGGGTGGGTTGGCCCTGTCTGCGCTTGCCGTCCGTGAGACCGCGCAGCACGTCGCCGCCGAGTCCAACCTGCACGGCGCGCCCCGGGAGCCGATTCCGACGCAACGGGCAGTGTTCTGGAGGACGACGCTGACTGACGCCAACCTGTCGAGCGTCACGCAGGCCGGCTTTATCAACAACTTGAACGACGGCATGGCCTGGGGGCTCTTCCCGCTCTTTTTCGCCGCCGCCTCCATGAACCTTCGCCAGATCGGCATCCTCGCTGCGATCTACCCGGCGACCTGGGGCGTGACGCAGCTCTTCACCGGAGCGTGGTCGGACCGCATCGGCCGCAAGTGGCTCATCGCCGCGGGGATGTGGGTCCAAGCCGTCGGCATCGTGGGGGTCGCCCGCGCAAGCGGCTTTGCCGGCTTCGCAACCGGCGCGGTGTTGCTTGGGGTGGGGACCGCGATGGTCTACCCGACGCTGCTCGCGGCGATCGGCGACGTCGCTCATCCCGCCTGGCGCGCCTCGTCGGTCGGCGTGTACCGACTCTGGCGCGACTTGGGCTACGCCGCCGGCGCCGTCCTCGCGGGGATCGTCGCAGACGCGTTTGGCCTCCCCGCGGCCCTGTGGGCGGTCGCCGGTCTAACGTTCGCCTCCGGGCTCGTCGTCGCCTTCCGCATGAAAGAGACGCTGGCCGCCGGACCAGGCGCCGTGCCTCCTGCGGGCAAGGTCTGAGCGGAGCGCGCCCCCCCGCATTCACCGGTCGCGCTCGGTGAATGCCCCTCGAACCGGTCGCAACGGTTGCGGTTCGAAATGTGTTTGTCTCCGCCCGGCGAGGCGCCGGATCGGAGAACGCGTACCGTTGCAGCACTCGCACTTGTTCCTCGATCCGCGCTAGCGGGCGAGGACGAACTTGTTTCTACCGGCCTCCTCTTCGCAGCCTGCGGCGGCGGCGACATGGGCACCGAGCCCGACGACGCCGGCAGCGACGCCGGCACAGGCACCGAGAAGACGTATAAAATTAGCGCCACCGTCGTCGGCCTTGCCGGGTCGGGCCTCGTCCTCCAGGACAGGACGCGAGCGGCGCCAGCATCCCGGTGACCGCCGGCGCGGCGACCCAGACGGTGACCATCTCCGCCGCCGCCAAAGCGGGGACCGCCTACGAGGTTTCGGTCAAAACCCAGCCCTCCGCCCCGACGCAGCGGTGCTCGGGCGGCGAGTGGTTCTCGACGTCGCCGATCTACTGCTTCCAGCAGTGGCGCCCCGCCACGCCTGAGGTACCTTCAGCGATTCTACCCTTCGAAAGGACTCCCCATGCGTACCCTTGCAGCACTCGCATTTGTCTCTACCGGTCTCTTCCTTGCCGCCGCCTGTGGCAGCGGCGACATGGGCACCGAGCCCGACGACGCCGGCAGCGACGCCAGCGTACCGAAGGACGCGACGGCCGACGTGCGCGTCGACGCAGGCCCGGAGAAGACCTACAAAATTACCGCTTCCGTCGTCGGCCTGACCGGCACCGGCCTGGTGCTCCAGGACGCGAGCGGCGCGAGCATCCCGGTGACCGCCGGCGCGGCGACGCAGACGGTGACCATCGCCGCCGCCGCCAAAGCGGGGACCGCCTACGACGTCTCCGTCAAGACCCAACCCTCCGGCCCGCCCCAGATCTGCGTCGTCACCGGTGGCAAAGGGACCGTCGTCGCCGGCGACGTCACCAGCATCATGGTCAACTGCACGACCCGCTACAGCGTCGGCGGCACCGTCAGCGGCCTCGGCGGGAACCGCCTGATTCTTCAGAACAATGCTGGGGACGACGTCAGCCTGAACGCGAATGGCCAATTCGCCTTCCCGACGCTCCTCGCCGACGGCGCCGCCTACGCGGTCACCGTCAAGCAGGACCCGATCGACAAGTGGCAGACCTGCACCGTCTCCGCGGCGGCTGGCGGCGATGCAGGCGCGCCCGGCGACGGCGGCGCGGGGGCCGGGAGCGGCACCATCCGGATGGCGAACGTCACCAACATCGCCGTCGTTTGCAAGACGAACACCTACCCGATCAACGTGAAGGTCGCCGGTCTCAAGGGGGCCGGTCTCGTCGTCCAGAACAACGCCGGCGACGACCTCCCGATCGCCGCCGACGGCACCTTCCCCTTCACGATGCCCGTCGAGAGCGGGAGCCCCTACGTGCTCACCGTGAAGACGCAGCCGGCCGGCCCGACGCAGACCTGCACCTTCGGGGCGGGCGGCGGCGACGTCGCTGGGGCGGCGGTCACCGTCGATCTCACCTGCACGACGAACACCTACACGATCGGCGGCACGCTGACCGGCCTCCAGGGGAACGGCCTCGTCCTCCAGAACAACGTCGGCGACGATCTCGTCCTCAACCCGGCGCAAAATGGCGCATTTAGCTTCGTCACGAAGGTGCCGAGCGGCGGCAACTACGCGGTCACCGTGAAGACCCAGCCGCACCGCGTCGCCGGCGAAACCTGCGCCGTCACCCTCGGTTCCGGGCCGGTCGTGAGCGCCGACATCACCACGGTGAAGGTTGCCTGCGTGACGTCAAAGACGGTCTTCGTGACGAGTACCCTCTACGACGGAAACATGGGCGGCCTCGCCGGCGCCGACGCGAAGTGCCAGGAGCGCGCCGTGGCGGCTGGCCTCCCGGGCAACTACAAGGCGTGGCTCAGCGACGCGAACGCCTCGCCGGCGACGCGCTTCGCGCAGTCGGCTGCCCCCTACAAGCTCGTCGACGGGACGGTGATCGCCAACAACTGGGCCGATCTCATCGACGGCAACCTCGCCTCCCGCATCAACAAGACCGAGCTCAACGGCCCGGTGCCCCAAGGGACCGTCGGCTGCCCGGCCGGGAACCCGACGGTCTGGACGGCGACGAACGCGAACGGCACGCTCTCGAACGCGGGCGCAACGTGCTCGAACTGGACGTCGACCGGCGGCCGCTCCCTCTGGGGCAGCACGACGGTCAGCGACGCCGGCTGGACCGCCTCGTGCTCGGGCAGGAGCTGCGCGCGGACGGCGCCGATCTACTGCTTCGAGCAGTGATCGCGTCCCCTCACTGAGTTCATTGAGCAAAGGGCGAGGCCAGCCGGTCTCGCCCTCTTTCTTTCCGTCGCTACTCGACCAATTCCAAATCGGGTTTCGCCGTGCAGTAGCGGACGGCGAACTCGCTCAACACCGCGTAAATGCTCCCCTTGGGGCGGACGTCCGGCTTTGCGTGGTTCTTCCGAAGTTCGCGGGTGATCTTCTGGATCGCGCCGACCTCCTCCTCGGAGAAGACCGAGTAATCGGCGAGGGTGTCGGCGAGGAAGATGCAGAAGTCGTCGTACATCTTCCCCCAATTGATATTGCCGTTTCGGTAGGCCTCGCTCGCGAGGCGACCGGCGGCGCGGATGACCTCCCCCTGGACCGTCGGCGCGGCGCCGCTCGGCGGTACGAGGAGGCCCCAGAGGCGCTGCTCTTCGTCTTGCCAGCGGGGGGCGATCGGGCCGGGGATGCGCCCCGTCTTGAGCACTTTCGCCGTGAGATCGGGCGGTTCCGGGAGGTCTTCCGGCAGATCGGCGAAGAGATCGGCGAGGGGGCTGTTCGTGCGCCGTGCAAACTGGGCGGCGCCGAGCGTCGGGTCGGCGCCCCGGGCGCGGAGGAGCTCGGTGACGGCGCGTTGCTGTTCGAAAACGGCGCGGGAAAGTGGCGTACTTCCAAAGCGATCGGCAGCGTTTGCGTCGACGCCATGGTCGAGGAGCCAGCGGGCGGCATCGACGGCCCCCCCGGTCGCGGCGTGGTGGAGCGCCGTCCAGCCGTTTTCGTCGGTCGCGGTCGCCAGCGTCCCCTGGGCGAGGGCCCCTTCGAGAGCGGCGACGTCGTTTAGGCGAGCCGCATCAAAAAACGAGAGCATTCCGGTCCTTCCGAAAGGTGTGCGTGTGTCCCCGCCGCGGAACCTACCAGAGGTTGACCGCCGGCGTCGGGTTCGCGGTCACTCGGCGGCCGTCACGCGGATCGGCGCGCGCACGAAGGGATCGACGCGATCGTCGCTCTCCGTCGGGAGCCAGCTCGCCGGCAGCGCAATCTCGAGCTCGTAGTTCCCGGGCGGGAGCGGCCCAAGGTCCTCCTCGACGCACGCGCCATCCGGTTCCCGGCGCCGCACGACCCGCTGGGTGGCATCAAGGGTGACCGTCTTCCGGACGGCGCCATGGGGGCGCAAAAAGAGCCGCAGCGCTTGCTCCGGTGCGCGATGGGGGCCCGTCGGTTCGCGACCGCCCGGGTCGCGAGAGACGGCGGGCCCACTGTGACCGGGGCTGACGATGGGCGAGCAGTCGCTTTCAAGGGTCGTCGCGTCTTCGTTGGACGCGGTCGCGGCGAAGGCGAGGGGGTCGTCGAAGACGATCGGGATCCTCTGGTCGGTAATGTTCCGAATTTCGAGGACAAACGGCGTCTTCTGGCCGCTCTGCGCCACCAGCGGCGAGACAATCGCAAACGCGACCTCGGGCCGCCGCGCGGGGAGCCCGTTCACGGCGACCCGGCAGACCGCCGGCGCCTCCTCGACCAAGAGCGCGTCCCCGACACAGGCGGCTGGGGGCTCCTGCGCTCCCGGCGTCCGCGGCGTCGGCGCTCCCGGCGCGCGCGGCGACGCACCACAAGCAGCCACGAGCAGTGCGATGGGGATCGATGCGAGCGTTCGGGGGAGGTTCATGGGGGACAAAATTGAAAAAAGTGGGCCCGCTTGCGCGAGACCCACTTTTCTATACCGCTTTCGCGGCCGAGATCACTCGGCGGCTTTGGCGACGTTCGGGTAGACGGAGACCTTCTTGGTGTCCTTCGAATACCACTCGAACTTGACGACGCCGTCGACGAGCGAGAAGAGCGTGAAGTCCTTGCCGAGACCGACGTTCTTGCCCGGGCGGATCGTCGATCCGACCTGACGAACGAGGATGTTCCCGGCCACGACAGCTTCGCCGCCGTAGACCTTCACGCCACGCCGCTGCGGGGCGGAATCGCGACCGTTACGGGTAGAGCCTGCACCTTTTTTATGAGCCATTGTCTTGGTCCTCCGAGCTCAGGCCTTGATACCGGTGACGGTGATCGCCGTGTACGGCTGGCGGTGACCCGCCTTGCGGCGGTAGTTCTTGCGGCGACGGAACTTGAAGACAACGACCTTCTTGTCGCGGTCCTGCGCCGTGATCTTCGCTTCGACCTTGGCGCCCGCGACGAGCGGAGCGCCGATCTTGAGCGAGTCGCCACCGACGAGGAGAACCTGGTCGAAGGAGATGACGTCGCCGACGTTGCCCGGGAGCTTTTCGATCCGGAGGGTATCGCCCTCGGAGAGCCGGTACTGCTTACCGCCCGTTTTGATGACCGCGTACATGAGATAACCCGCTTTTCTGCCCCTCGTGAGGGGTCGGGAGCCGGCGACGAGCCAGGTTCAAAGAGCCTGTGCCGCGCCGGCGGGGGACCATCTGGCAACGGCCAGACGGGACAAGGGAGGCGCCACTTAAACCATCCGCCGACCCCTGTCAAACCGGATCCTGCCGACGCGCGCACGTCCGCCCAGAAACGGCGGGATCGGACGTGGTCCCCCTCGGTGATTCGAAGTAAGTGACTCGCCATGATTCGCTCGCTTCGCCTCACAACCTGGAAGAGCTTTGCGGAGGCGCTCCTGCCGCTGGAAGCGCTCACGGTTCTCGTCGGGCTCAACGCCGCGGGCAAGTCCAACGCCCTCGATGCCCTTGCGTTTCTTCAGCGAACCGCAAACGGGGTCGACCTGCTGCATGCCCTGGAAAGCGGGCGCGGTGAGCCCATGGAGGCGCCGATGCGTGGGCAGCTCGCTGCCAAGCGCTTCAAGCTCGAGGTGGTCGTTCGTGATGCGCGCGACGCCGAGTACACATACAGCCTCGCGGTCGAGGTGACGGCTCGCGAGGGGCGCGCTGCCGACGCGCTGGTGCAGGCCGAGAGCCTCCGCGGACCGGGAAAAACGCCCGACGCGGTCGACCTCTTTCGGGTCGACGGGATGACCGTGTCGGCGGCGTCCGCGCGCACGAAGCTGTACAACACACGCAAAGGGACCATTCGTGAGCTGCGGCGATCCCACGCGCTCCTCGCGCAGCTCGACGGGCAGCTCACGGCGGCAGAGCACCCGGAGCTTCGTGCCGGCATCGACGCCGTTCTTGGAGCCCTGCGGTCGGTCTTCTTGTTGGACCCACAGCCCGCGCAGATGCGCGCCTACTCGCGGCATGCGCAGGAGATGCAAGCCGACGGGTCCAACGTGGCGGGCTTCCTCGCCGGACTGCCGGCTGCCCACCGTAGCGAGGTCGAGGAAGAGCTCGCAAAGGCCCTGCGCAGCATCGCCGAGCCAGATATTCGAAGCGTTTCCGTCGATTCGACGCGCTTCGGCGACGCGATGCTCTACTGCAAGGAGGCGTTCGCCGGGACCGACCAGGATGTCGACGCCCGGAGCATGTCGGACGGGAGCCTGCGGATGCTGGCCATCCTGACCGCCATGCTGACGCGCCCGAAAGGGTCGCTCCTTGTGGTGGAGGAGATCGACAACGGCCTGCACCCGTCGCGGGCGCGCCAGCTCGTTCATTTGCTCTTGTCGCTTGTCATGAAGCGGGGCGTTGACGTTCTTCTCACTACGCATAACGAAACGCTTTTGAGTGCACTTCCTCAAGATCTTGTCCCGACCGTGGTCGTCGCCCACCGCGACCCAAAGAACGGAACGTCTCGCCTGACAGTGCTCGAAGAGCTCGATGGCCTGCGGCGCATGATCGGAATGGCCCCGCTTGGAGCGCTGCTTGCGAACAATCGGATTGCGGAGACGATCCAAGAGTTTGCGCGTGAAAACCCCCTGGATTTGGCCACCGCGCTGCACGAGAACGCGGAGTGAAGCCGGTCGTCATCCTCGACACCAACATTCTGTGTTGCCTCCTCCAGGTGCCCGGCAAGGAGACCGCCGGCTCCGGCGAGGACCGGTGGGACTTCTCGCGCGCGGACAGGCATAAACAGGAGTACATCGACGGGGGCTACGACCTGTTCGTACCGATCGTCTGCCTGATTGAGGTCGCGACGCACATTGTAAATGCGCACGGCAACAAGCACGCATTGATCACGCGCTTCACCACCCTCCTGAACGACCTGGCCGACGGCACGAGCCCGTGGGCACCTGTCCACACGCAGGCCGACTTCTGGTCGGCGGAGCGCTTGCGGGTGTTTGCGCGCGAGTGGCCGGAACGGGCGATTTCCGGGCTCTCCTTGGCAGACTGGTCGCTGGCCGTCCTGGTCGAGAGGCAGCGCGCGTTGGGAGGGAAGGTGGAACTCTGGACCGCCGACGCGTTGTTGGAGGCCCACGCGCCAGCCCCCATCCCGGAGATGGCGGTCCCGCCGCGACGCCATCGCCGCTAACGCCGAGGCCTTTCCGCCTTGGAATTCGTCTCCGCGGTGCTCGGAAGACCTTCCGCGGCTGGGAATTCGTCTCCGCGATGCTTGGGAGTCTTTCCGCGAACCTCGTCAGGGCTCCCGCGGTGCTCAGGAGCCTTTCCGCGGCTAGGAATTCCCGTCCGCGGACCTCCGGAGTTTCTCCGCGGCGCTCGGGAGCCCTTCCGCGGGCCGCGGACGCCGTGCTTTCCTCCGCGGAACCGGTTTCCCAGGCCGCGGAACCGATTTCCAGCGCCGCGGACGGCGTTCCCGGTCCCGCGAAGGCGAAATTTTAGCCGCGAGGCGCCGCCCTGGCACCGCGGAACACACTTCGTTGCCGCGGAAGCGGCTCCGGTGAACGCTGAACGCTCGGTCCAGAGCGTGACCTTGAACAGCACGCCCGATCTGACCGCGGAGCCTCGTTACTGCGCTGGTACTTCCCCAAAAGAGATGCAATTCTTGACCGGGCAGAGGCTGGTGCCTCTGCGTGCCACCCCAGGCGCTGTCCTAACGGCTTGAGTGCCGTAGCTCGAGGTTCCCCAATGAGACGTACCCTCTGGTTGTTCCCCTTCGCATTGTTTTCCGTCGCGGCGTGCCGCGATCAAACCGTCGATATCCCGCCGGTGACCTACGACCCCGCCCCCGATCCGAGCGTCGACTACACGTACAACAAGTGGTTCGACGGCCTCGAAGAATATGTCGTCGTCCACAAGTCGCCCGAGGGGGTCACCTGCACGCGCGCCGACGGACGCGTCCAGGATTGTCTTGACGTGGAAGCCGAAGACAAGAAGGCCTACTACGAAAAATACGGCGCGATGAGCAAGCCGCTCTTCCAGGACTGTGCGACGAAGTTCCCGCCGGACAAAGTTCTCTCTCTCGGGATTCGTTTCTACGTAAAGCTTCCACCTCCGCCGGCCGATTTCGACACAGACGCGCGCATTGTCGACGGAGTACGCCAAAACGTTATCGAGAAGGTGATTGCGGCGGGTGGCCAGATCGCTGACGCGAGCTTCGGCGATCCATTTCCGGCAATGGATATCTTCGGCACTTGCGCGGTTGCGATGAAGTTGGCGAGAACGGAAGGCATTACGTCCGTTTTTAACGCCGTCTTGGAAATTTACGGCGATGTGAACGCGGGCTCGACGGGGGCGACACCTAGCGTTACGGACACGGCATCAGATAGCATCTTTAGTGCTTATGGCTACTCAGGCAAGAACCAGGCGTTAGGGATCCTCGGCGGCAGCGGAGACCGGCTCGGGCTCTTCGCTGAGCATTCCGCGTTTAGCTTCTCGCCAGCACCCCCGACGTACTCGAGTCCGCCCGCATCGTGTAGGACGGCCTCGGACTGCTCCGGGAATGCGAATGACCTGGAGGCAGGTTATCGATGCATCGATTTTACATGCCGCGATCCCCACGATACCGCCGTCGCATCAATTGCTGTTACGGGAAAGCTGGATGGGCCTTACAATGCAGCATCTTCGCAGGTATTCTATTACAATACCGGGGAGACCGTTGGGCTTCCCGATATTCCACCTGGCACGAAGTCCCCTGCATGCTCCCCTTCGCAGAGGAAAGGTGTGAAGTGGCTTGCCCAGCGCAGAGTGTCCGCAAGCGTAGAGAGCTTTGACTGCCTACAAGGAGGATATCCGTTACCCTCGTATGCGTATGCGTATGCATCTGCGGCGCGAGTTGACGGATACGCAGAGGATTTCTACGCCCGACGGTTCAACCTGTTCACCGTCCGAGCTGCGGGGAACAGTGCGAAAGCTGAAGTATACGGCGGAGGAAAGGCGAAGGCCTGTCCGTTTACGCGAAACTCCCTGTGCGTGGGAGGGACCGGCGCCAATCGCGAGATGTATTGCCGGTCGAGCTTTGGCAATGACGGCGACCGTGAGGAGCCCGATGTTGTTGGCTACGCGGGGCCGTCCTGTGCGACCTCATCGGTCGCCGATCCTGGCCCCGAGGTCGCGTCGATGACCGGAAAGACGAGCTGGACGAATCGGGTGGGAACCAGCTTCGCCGCACCAAACGTCGCTGCGCTCGCGATGCTCTTCAAAGAGCGGTGCCCCGACATCCCCCCCGCGACGCATACGCTGCGAACGATCTTCAAGGTAGGCGCCTACGACTGGAACCCGGAGGGGAGTCGCTATGAGACCCCGAGCGCTCTCGCCCCAGACGCGCGGGACGGCGCGGGCCACGCATCGGCGGAAGGAATTATGCGCTTCTGCAAGCCGGACGGTTCCTCGTCGGGAATTGACGCCAGCGGGGTCGCTCTCGCCGACGGAAAGCCGACGGACGTCAATGGCAAAGACTGCGCCGACTGCGGGAAGCGACTCGCCCCGCTCGCACTCACAGCGGCAGGTCCAAAGGACGGGCGCTTGTACAAGGAGTACGCGACGTTCGGAGCGAGTTCGAAGCGTCTCCGCGTCGGCTTCAATTGGGACGCGTGCGCAATTGCTGAGGACGGTTCGGGGCCTGCACCGCTCGGGATTGACTTCGATATCTTCCTGATTGACGCGAAGAACAACCGCGTCGTCTACAGCTCTCAATCGGCGGACGACAACAGCGAAGGCTTCGATGTACCGATGAACCGCTGGGGTGACGTCCCCCTCCGCGTCGTCGTGGGATACCCCGCGAACGCAAAGACCTGCGACGGCGGGACGACCGAGCCCGCGACGTTTGCCTGGATGACCTACTGATCGCGAGCGCTTCAAGCGCCAAAACTTGTGGAGCCTCGCTGGGAAACCAGCGGGGCTTTTCTGTGGCATGAAAAGCCCGCGCGGAGAGGGATTCCTCGTCGCCGGGCGTGTGTGGCGCTTTAAGGCACCGGATCCGGCGTCACCACAAAGGGGGTCCCCGGTCCCAGCTTCGCGATTTCGAGGCGCGCGAACCCACCACCCACGCGGCCCATTGACGGTTCCAAGTAGGCGGAACGCGTAAAAATCTCCTTGCAAGTGACCGCCAACGGCGCGCCAATGCCGGTCGGATAGGGGGCGCGCTCGTACCCAAGTTCCGTCGGAATTCGCCACGTGCGCATGGTGCGGAAGTCGAAGATCTCCAGGCCGCCCGCTTCACTCCCGCCGGGAGTGCCGATGGCGCGCGGTTCTCGGTAGTGGCGGGCGAGCACATCGCAGCCGAAGCGCGCATCGCTCGAATAGTCTTGGCGCCCCGGTTGGGGGAGCCGACCGCGGGTCCCGTGGAGAGCGCCGTTCGTGAAGTCTTGGACGTAGAGGGCCTCTTCCGAATACCCATTGTTGTCAGCATCTTTCACGATGCTCGTCCACGCGATGCGACGATCCGAAACTGCAAAAGAGCCGACTTCACGGGCGTCACGCCCGGCCGCGAGGACGAGTGTCGGCCCGCTCGGAGGAAGCTTGTAGACTTGGTATTTAAGGCCTGCGTTCACGTAGAGGGCGCCGGCCAGCTCCTGGTATTGAACGGTGTTTCGCGCTGCATCCGTCGTGTCCCCCGCCAGGAGGGAGCGGGCACCGCTCTCCCAATCGAGCATGGCGACGTCAAACCGACGTTCGATGACGCCCGACGGTGAGGCAAGCCAGCCGATCGATATCCCAGTAGACGTAAAAAGTTTCAAGACTCTAGGAGCTTCTCCGAATTTTCCTGCGACGAGCGCGATCTCCTTGGCACCGTTCGGATTGACGGAGACGCTGTAGCGACCGGCGGCAGCGCCTCCATCGAACAGCTCGGTGAGCACAGAGTTCGTTCGAAAAACAGCGCGGAACGGTCCGTCGGCGGCCGCGAAATTCCGCTCGTTGAAGTTGGCGTGGCGGTACTCGAAAACGAGCGTCACCGTGTTGCCCTCGACGTCGGCACTCCGAACGTTCGTCCACGGCCCTTGGGCCGGCGGATCGGGGATATCAATTCGCATTCTTCGGCAGGAGCCGGAAGGGATTCCCGGGGTCTCATTGCACGGTTCCCAGACCACGGGCGGAGGGAACGCATCCGACCGCACGGGGTACCGCAAGGGCGCAGCCGGGACGCCGTAAAAGGTCGCCCAGCCGTCTTCGCCGATCTCCGTCGGCCGCGGACCGGCATCGACGGGTGTACCCGCGTCGAGATCGAGGAAGCCTCCGTCGTTCTTGGGAGTTCCGCTGTCAGACGGAAGTGCGGCGTCACTGGTCGGAGACGTCTGCGACGAGGAGCCGCAGGCGCAGGAGAAAGAGGGCGCCACGCCCCCAAGAAGGAGCGTGGCGACCACGATAGAAAGCGAGGACGTTTTCACCAGAGCACCGACTCGGGCGGCGCAGATTGCCCGGCCACAGCTGCACCCGTGGTGGCGTACGCGCCCTCAGTCGGCGCCGGTTTGCCCGAACTGACCCCCTTCCCACGTCCCCCCGTCGTTGAAGACGATGCCGTTCGCGCGGCGGTCGTCACCGGTGAGTCTTCGCCGGCGACCATCTGATGGTAGCCGGTCGCGTCGAGGAGAGGGCGCGCCAGGATGGCGCCGGAGACGACGCCCGAGCCGCCGCCGTTGGTGGTGTAGTTCGGCGTGCCCGTGAGCACTGTTGCCGACAACACCCCGAAGTCGTAGGTGAAACGACCGACCGTGCGCGTGTTCGCCGCGACGTTCGTCCGCGCGTACATGATGCGCCCATCGCGCATCAGGTGGAGGTAGTGAACGTCGCTTGTGGCCCCCGCCGAACTCCCCTGGCTGAGGACGCTTCCCGTCCACACCCCAGCTTCGTTCTTCGCAAAGCGAAGGAGCCGCGGAATGCCCGTCGCCGTGTAGTCGAGCACCCAAGCGGCTTGGCGCTCGGCATCGAACGCGAGCGCCTTCACGTTCGCCGGTTTGATGTCGGCATTTGCCGGAAGGACATTCACGAAGCTGGTTGTCCCTGCGCCATGCCGCGAGAGCGTGTTCGTACCGGCCGTCCAGAGGGCGTCGTCGGTCGGCGAATAGACGATCGGCGTCGCCGGCAACGTCGCCACCGAGCCGTAGCGGAGCGGGTTCCCGTACTCGCTCTCGAGGATCATGCCGCCGTAGTAGGTGACGACGCTATCGAACTTCCACGTCCCGTTCGACTGCTTCCGAGCGACGACCGAGAGCGGCCGATCTTCGCGGGTCTCCGCGTCGGCGAGGTCGATCCAGCGCTGGGTCGGCGCGTTCGCTGGCATCGTCTCGAACTCGGCGAGGAGGCTGTAGAGATCCCCGGAGATTTGACCCCCAGACGGCTCGGCGCTCCCGTCCGAATGGATGAAAAGGATGTCGTTGTTGAGCGCCGAGAGAATGGTCGCCTCGCCGCGGCGGTACGGCACCGTGGGGCCAACCGAGCTCCACCACGACGGATCGGGCAGCGTGAGGACCACCGGCCGGCGAAGCACCTCCTGCCAGCCGACGCCAGGGCGATAGAAGTTCCCTTGGAACTCGGGCCGGACCGCCGTCAGCGTCGCTGGGAGGTTGGGTGCGTGATATCCAACGGTACGCACGCGCAGGGCAGGGTTTCCGAAGCCCGGCGCGTAGAGGTAGTTGTTTGCACTGCTCTCGCCAATCGGTGTGTCGGCGTAGGTCCAAACCTCGCTATTGAGGCAGATCCCTGCGTGTCCCGCCGAAGCACCGAGATACTGGCAACCGCCCGTGATTGTAGGCGCCTCCCAGTACCCTGCCGCCCAGTTCGTCGCGTCGGTCGCGTAGGCCCACGTCATCGTGGGCGAATCGACGCCCAAAGTGAGCGTTTTCGATTGCCCCCACCCAGCCTCGACGAAGGTCATCCGTCGCCAGATCCGGCCATTTAGGGAGGTGGGCTCGACGTCCAAGAGGCGAGCTTTCTCCAGATTTAGCGGATCTCGCGAGGTCCCCTCTCCTGGCTTCGATGCGTACCGAAAGTGAGTCGGAACGTCGGAGATGGGGAAGCCGCGCGCGGGTACGTCGTTGAGTTTCGAGGTTGGCGATGATCCAACAGTTCGAAGGTCCAGGTAGGGCCGCTCGTAGCCGCCAAAGCAGAACTTGCCTGCCAAGCGATGCCCCGAACCACAGGTCACCTGCGGGGCTGTCGACACGTTAAGCGGGTTCACGACCGTCCCCGGGCACGGGACCGGGTCGCACGCATCGCCAAGGCGGACCTCGCCGCGTGCCTCTTCCACGTCGCGATTGCAGTTGGCCTGATCGAAGTTCGCGATATTCGGGCAGTTGTCCTTCTCGACCGGGATGCCATCCCCGTCGCGGTCGGCCAGGAGGCGCCGAATGCGGTCTTCGATCCACTTTCCCCGAAGATCGCTGAAGGTGATGCCGTGGGTCGCCTCAGGTGCATGACCCGGCGGCGGCGCGGGAATCTCGGCGACCCCCAAGACGCCCATGACGAGCTCGTCGGTCGCGCTGAAGCCTGCCCCCCCCAGCAGCGAAGGGTGAACCAGCAGGGGGCCGCCCGAATCCCCTTGGACCAGGTAAGCGTCGGCGGCGGATGCCTGGGTGGAGTTCAGGTTGGCGAGGTGGTCCGGGTGGGCAGGGTCGAGCGCTTCGAAACCGCTCGTATGGCCCGGCGCAAGGAATCGATACCAGAGCGGGCCGCCGGAGGCGATGTTGCCGTCGTCGTCGAACGTCACGGGAGCGTGTGCATCTGCGAAGCCCCCGTCAGGCAGGAGAACCAGGTCGGTATAGCCGAGCCCGACGCGCTGGACGTCTACGGCACCATCGAACTTGGCGAGCGGATTGAACGGAACATGGGCAACGAGGCCAGAAAGGTCGCTGGGCGCCGTCCCGTTTCGGTAGCTCGTCAAAATACGATGACGCGCCGCCTCCCCTTTGGTGGCGTACACGGTCGACCAAGGCGCGCCGTCGGCGGGGACCGCAAGGGCGAGAACCGTCAGGTCCCAACGGGCGATGGCTCCCCCCGCTGGCGTCGACACCGCGTAGGCCGACGCGATGTCATAGATGGTGCTGTCACCCGTCGTCCGCGGATCCCCGTCGAAGTCAACGGTGACCTTCTGCGAGATCTGGGAGCCGGGGGCGAAGTCGTTGACGCCGATTGTCGTTACGGGACCGACGCCAAACCCGCAGTGGGAGGCGGTCACGACGAGGTTTCCCGGCAAGAGGGTCCCAGTGCAATCGCCGACTCGCACGACCTCCGGGTAGGTGGTGTCGATGACGCGCGCTTGAAAGATGGCCTGGCTGTTCGAACCGACGTCGTGTTCGCTGTCACGAAGGCAGGCCGCAGCGAGAAGCGGCAGGGCCGCGGCGCCAACGATCGACGCCTTTTTCCACATTTTCGACATAGTCACTCCAATCAGGGTTGCGTCGACACGGTTGTCTCCGCCCGGCGACACGCCAGGTCGGGGAACAGGGGCGGCGACCGACCCAAGGTCGCATTTTGGGAGTGAAAGGCACTGAGGCAAAATTCCCCAGTGGACCGAATAGCCCCATCCACGAGCGGTGCTGCGACTTCGCGGGCGGATGACGGCTGCTACACGCTCGCCGCCGTCCACTGTCGAACTCAGCGCCCTCTGGGAACGCCAACGGCTCGGTGCAGACCGGGCGCTCTGATTACAAAAAGGCCCGGGTCCTCCGATTACACTC
>DYPH01000236.1 GCA_020720045.1 Sorangium cellulosum
CCTAGGGCGGTCCCCTGCAAAAAAGGCGGTAATATTGTCTACTTCCCCGCCTCCCCGCTAGGTCGATTTGGCGCTCTTGCGCTCCGGGATGCGCTCCTACGAGTCGATCGCGAGGTTGCGGTGGTGACGAGCGGTACGGCGACCGATGGTCCGCCGCTCGGGTGGCAGACGCTGTTGCTCCACCGCGTCGCGGAGGTCGCTGTCATTGTGCTTCCTGCGGTAGCCGTCGGGCCGGGCTCCCCAGCAATGGCGCTCTTCCGCGCCGCTCTTGACGCAGGAATTCCCGGAATTGCGAGTGAATCGTGCCCGTTTACCGCCGAGGAACGGGCCGCCTACGGGCCGCTCTTGACCGTCGTCCCGTGGGCGGACGACGCGGCGCTTGCGGCCGCGATCTCGTCGCACATCCCTCAGTAATCATTCTGGTTTTTCGAAATCGCATCCATTGTGGGCGCCATCGCAAAGCGGCGCGCTTCGCGTCCGCCCACAGCGACAAAAAAGGAGTTGGGCGCGGCCAGCAACGTCGATGGCGCTCCCGTCTGGCCGAAGCACTTCGACAGGCAGCGGCGCGCCGTCAGGGCCGGCCGGCACAGAAACGACGAGCGGTCCACGCGCGCGGGCTCGGAATCGGAGAGTCATACTTTTTCGCTCGTCGGCAATGGGTCGGAAGAGGCAGAATGACAGGCGTCGCAGGCGACTTTTCCGGTGCGTACGTGGTAAAACGCACTGGCTTCTTTTTCGAGAATCGTGGCGCAGGAATCGCAGATCCCTCCCGCAGAAAGTGCAATCGACTCCCACCCATCCAACGGGAGAGCGACACCGCGGCGCTTCTTCGGAAAGGGGCAGGTCTTCACGATCTGCTTCCGAAAGCGCTCGTGAATCGCTTGGAATTCGTGAATCCGATCGGCGGGGAGGCCGACCCTGCGGAGCTCCTCTTGAAAGAGCCGTTCCCGGTAGTCGAACAGCTCGTCGCTGATCACCATCCAATGGTGAGCATTGCGCGGACGGTCGCCGAAGAACACATCTTCTCCGGTCATGATTTGTCGCAAAAAGGCGAATTGATGATCGATCGCCCACTCCTTTGTCGTCGCATGAAAAAACGGCGAGAGCCGCTCGTCTTCATAGACCCGGTCATAGAACCGAACGAGCAGCGCGCGGAGGCCGTCGCCACCGCCCAGCGCGTCCCAGAGCTCCCGATGTTCCGTTTTTCCTTGACTTCCCGCGTGTTCCACGACGTCCCCCTTTGCCGAGCGGTCGGTAGCATACACCGATCGCGGCGACTGTCTTCGCTAGAGCTGCGGCGGCGCGGAAGGTGGCGTAATCGTTTCGGTCCCGTCCGCCCGTCGTGAAATGGTGCCCCCGAATCGCACAAAGGCGAAAAGAGTACCTCGTATGAACTTCGTTGCCCCGGTCGAGACGAGCGCAACAATAACGCGGCGCGCGACACGGCGCTGGCTGCGGGTGGATCCTTTTCCCCTCATCGGTCTATCGCTGTTTCCAACGGCGAAGAGACGTCGCAAGGACCGCGTGCCCCTTGCCCCTGCGACGTCGATGTGGTGACACTTGCAACATCCTATGTTGCGCGTTCGCTCCACCGCCGCCTTCGCCGCCTTGATCGCCGCCGTTTCGGTCTCGCCGCACGCCGAGGCCCGAAAGATGGTGTTCGGCGAGACGTGGGAGAATGGCACCGCGTCATGGCGGACCCAGCGAAACAACGGGAGCGACTGCAAAGGGTGGCCGACGTGCCCCTTCGACGCAGCGACGATGCCTGGCGCGCCGCCGCAGATGCTCGCCAATACGATCTTCGTGAAAAATGGAGACGGCGACGGCGGGCGAGACAATGGCACTTGCAGCGGAAAATACGTTCATATCCCTAGGAGTTATGCCGGGTATGACGCTGGAAACCTGAACGTCGTCGGCGGAGTGACTCAGGGCGCTGTCTACCGGAATGCCCAGTTCGTTGCGAACGGCGGCGATCGGATGTGCGTGGTTGCCTGGGTCCGTGCGTTTCCCGAGGCCAACCCCTTCGCCGGACCGATGGTCGGCATCAACTACACCGGGTCCCACGGCGTCGTCGACGCCGGCCACAACCACGGCACGCACTGGATGATTGGGGCCCCTCGACACCGATCCCGCGAACTTTGGCAACTGGCCGCTCACTCCACGGACGTCCTACGGACCGCAGACGCAGCTGATCCAAGACGGAAAGTGGCACCGGTACACGGCGAAATTCACGATCAGCCCGAGCGAGCTGAACGACTCACGGCGGTTTAACCCGGAGTTGAGCGGAGTTGGGTGGAACGCGGACAACATCGTTTACGGTCAGCCGCGCCTGTCGCTCTACGGCCGTCCGCCTGAGCGGCGCGACGTACCCGACTGGGTGCCCGCCATCCAGAACGACGCCGATTTCGGCGACATCTTCTTCTTCAAGGCCGAGAATGCCGCGGAAGACCCCTGCCCGCCCGTCGCTGAGCTCGATCTGCTCGACTATGGGTCGGATCACATCGATTGCGGCCCCGGAAAGCTCTGTAAAGACAAGGTCTCGCCCCTTCCCGCTGGCGACCGAACCGCCGCCCAGCCGAACAACGTCTCCTTCTACTGTGCCGGTTGCAACGATGCGTTTGGCGCCGCCCCGCCGGGGCCGACGACGTGCACAGAGACGATGCCTTTTTGCACAAAGAAGGGGCCCCGCGGCGGATCGTGCACCCCTTGTGCATCCGACGCAGGGACCGTCGGTGCCGATCCGACGACCCAGTGCACCGCCGCAGCCCCGTACTGCCTGCCGACCGGCGCGTGCGGGAAATGCACCGATGAAGCCTCCTGCATGGGCGGCGCAAACGGTCACGCCGGCCCCTCCTGCGACAAGGCCTCCGGAGCCTGTTTCAGCTGTACGAGCGACCGCGGCGTCGGCGCTTCTGCGTGCGCGGCAGAGGCGCCGCTCTGCAACTACGCAACGGGCAAGTGCTCGAAATGCATTGCGAATGACGACTGCGTCGATCCGGCAGGAAAGTACGTTCACGGCGGACCGACCTGCGATCGGGCCTCCGGGGCATGCGTCGCGTGTGCCTCCGATCTCGGCGGCCCGATCGGCCCGACGACCTGTGCCGGGACGACGCCCCACTGCCGCTCCGGCGGCTCAACGGGCGGCACGTGCGGCATGTGCAGCACGAATGACGATTGCACGAACGGCCCCGGCCAGACGACCCACGCCGGCCCCATTTGCGACGCGGCCCGCGGGCTTTGCGGCCGCTGCAACGGCGATTCCGACGTCTCTTCGGGTGTTTACGGCTGCAAGTCGCCAAAACCGAACTGCGGCGACAACGGCGCGTGTCGCGCCTGCGCAAGCAATGCCGACTGCATAAATCCGCCGGGCGTGCGCCTCCACCTCGGTTCGGTGTGCAACGTGGCGACGGGCGGCTGCGAAGGGCCGGTCGCCCCCGTTCCGAACGCCGACGGCTCAATCCCAGGAAGCGACGACAGCGGCTGTGCAGTCTCGACGACCGACGGCGGCGGCGGCGGCCTCTGGGTCATCAGCGGCGCCCTCCTCGCCTTCGTCGGGCGCATCTTCGCGCGGCGCCGGCGCGCGGCCCGCTAAGGCACGTTCTAGGCTCGCCCTTCGCCCTACATTTCCGTCTTTCTTTCAGACGAACATGGCGCTATTTTTCGAGTGAGGCGCGAGAGAAGCACAAA
>DYPH01000237.1 GCA_020720045.1 Sorangium cellulosum
AATCCTGCGCGCCGTTTCCTCACCGCCTTCGGCGCTTCCGGGCGGACGCGCACCTCTCGTTCTGCGCGCCGTTTCCTCACCGCCTTCGGCGCTTCCGGGCGGGCGCGCACCTCTCGTTCTGCGCGCCGTTTCCTCACCGCCTTCGGCGCTTCCGGGCGGGCACGGAGCTACCTGCAACTACGCACTGCGAAAAAGTTTTCTCGCGGGTCTCGACTTCATGCAGCATCGTGGGCTAGAAACCGCCGCGACCCGGCTCTAGAAGCCGGTTGCCTCGTCCGGTGGGAACCGGCCGGAGGATCGACGGACGCCTAATGAGGGTGCGCGGCAACGCCCCGGAACCTCTTGGAGGACAACGTGACGGAGAAGGTAGAGATCAAGCTCAGCAGCGGCTCGCTCGAGCTCCCGGTGATTGTCGGGACGGAAAACGAGCGCGCGATCGACGTCGCGCCGCTGCGCGCGAAGACCGGCCTCGTAACCATCGACCCGGCGTTTATGAACACCGCATCGACGAAGAGCGCCATCACCTTCCTCGACGGCGAGCGGGGGATTCTTCGTTACCGCGGCATCCCGATTGAACAGCTCGCAGAAAAGAGCACGTTCGTCGAGACGGCATACCTTCTCATTCATGGGAACTTGCCGACGCAATCGGAATTGGATCGCTTTTCCAATCTCCTTACCCGCCACAGCCTCATTCACGAGGACATGAAGCGCTTCTTCGACGGTTTCCCGTCGACGGCGCATCCGATGGCGGTCCTCTCGGCGATGACCTGCTCGCTCTCGACCTACTACCCGGAAGAGGTCGACATCAACGACAAGGCGCAGGTGGAAATCACCTTCGCCCGTCTGATCTCAAAGATCCGCACGATCGCCGCTTACGCGTACAAGAAGTCGATCGGTCAGCCGTTCGTCTACCCGCGAAACGACCTCAAGTACTGCGGCAACTTCCTGAATATGATGTTCTCGGTTCCGACGGAGCCGTTCCACATCGATCCGGAAATCGAGCAGGCGATGAACCTCCTGTTCATCCTCCACGCCGATCACGAGCAGAACTGCTCGACGTCGACGGTCCGCGTCGTCGGCTCCTCCCGCGCGAACGTGTTCGCCTCGGTGGCCGCCGGTATCCTCGCCCTCTGGGGCCCGCTCCACGGCGGCGCCAACCAGGAAGTCATCGAGATGCTTGAGAAGATCAAGGCCGATGGCGGGAACGTCAAGAAGTACGTTGAGCTTGCGAAAGACAAGAACTCGGACTTCCGCCTCATGGGCTTCGGCCACCGCGTCTACAAGAACTTCGACCCCCGCGCGAAGATCATCAAGAAGACGGCCGACAAGATCCTCGCCAAGCTTGGCATCCAGGATCCGCTCCTCGACATCGCCAAAGAGCTCGAAGAAGCGGCATTGAAGGATCCCTACTTCGTCGAACGGAAGCTCTACCCGAACGTCGACTTCTACTCGGGCATCATCTACCGCGCTCTCGGTTTCCCGACCGACATGTTCACGGTGCTCTTCGCCATTGGTCGCCTCCCCGGGTGGATCGCCCACTGGAAGGAAATGATGGAAGACCCCACCACGAAGATCGCGCGTCCGCGCCAGATCTACACGGGGCCGACCGCCCGCGACTACGTCGCCATCACGGAGCGCACCGGGGCCTGATCGCCCAACGGAGCATCGCTTCAAGAAAGACCGGAGAGACGATTGTCTCTTCGGTCTTTTCTGTTTGTGCCGCATCACCCAGCACCGAGATTCCCAGAAGTTCTCGGATCCGGCGCTGCGCGGGGACGAGACAAAGAAGTAGAAGCCGAGGGCGGTGCTAGCCGGGCATCGTAAAGGACTGGAACCGCTCAAGAATCACGTCGTGGGCGAAGAGCCATTCGTAGAAGCCGAGCACCAGAAAGGGCCCCATCGGGAGCGCCGAGCGACCGAAGCTGCCGTCAACCTGCGTCAATAGCTCCTCTTCGAGGATCTTCTTCGCCTCCTCCTGCTCCTCCGGCGTCCCCTCCTCGGCGAGCTTACGCACCTCGTCGAGCTCGGCCTGGACGTTCGGCGGCAGCGGGATCGAGCCACCAGTGAGCCTCATCCCGATGGCGGCAAGCGTCCCCTGGACGGCGCCGGCGAAGATCACGAAGACGGTCCCCTTCCAGCCGAACCAGGCGCCGACGGCGACGAGGAGCTTGAAGTCGCCCATCCCCATGCCATCGATTCCGCGCAACTTCGCGTAGCCTTTGGTAAAAAGCCAGAGGCCAAGCGGCGGGAGGATGCCACCGACGACGACGTCGACGATCGACATTCCGCGGAACCAGAACGTCGCCACGCCCAGGAGCGCCGCTCCGTAGTTGAGTTCGTCGGGGATGATCATCCACTCGAAGTCGATGAAGGTCGCCGCGAGGAGGATGCAACAGACGGCAAAGTGGCTGACGTAGACGAGCGCCGCGCGGCCGATGGGCGTACCGGGGCCGAGATCGCGGACGAGCACCTCGAAGACGGCGAGGGAGAGGAGTCCGCCGAGGATCTCGACGATGACGTAGCGCGGAGAGACCTTCACCCCGCAGCAGGGGGCCTTCCCGCCCATCAAAAGCCATGAAATTACAGGAATATTGCGGTATGCGGGGATCGGCGTGCCGCAGGCGCATTTGGATCCCGGCGAAACCACACTCTCTTCCCGAGGCATCCGATGGATGACGACGTTGAGAAAGCTCCCCCAGAGGAGCCCGAAAATCACGGCCACGGTCCGATAAAAACTGAGCGGCAGACTCGCGAGCGTCATCGTCCCCCCTCTCTACTACGGTTTTGCGGCCACTCCTTCGCGACGAACGAGTAAGCGGCGGTCATGCTGGTCGCCATCAACACCGAACATCCGGAACCGCGGAAAATTGCTCAGGCGGCGGCGGCGCTCCGTGCCGGGGAGATCATCGCCTACCCGACCGACACCACCTACGCGTTTGGCTGTGATCTGCGAAACAAGAAGGCGATCGATCGCCTCTATGAGATCAAGCGTGCGCCGAAAACCCATCAGTTCTCGTTTGTATGCCCCGATCTTTCGGAGATCGCGAAATACGCGGTCGTCGAAAACGCCCAGTATCGCGTCCTGAAGCACCACCTTCCGGGGCCGTACACGTTTATCCTGGAGGCGACGCGAGAGGTCCCTAAGCTTCTGCAAAACAAGAAGAAACAGGTCGGTCTCCGCGTCCCCGATCACCCGGTGATCCACGCGCTCGCCGCCGAACTCGGCGCCCCGATCCTCTCGACGACCGCCCAAATACATGGGTCAGACACCCCCGAAGTAGACCCGCATGAAATTGCGGAAAAATTCCCGGGAGTGTTCCTTGTTCTCGACGGTGGCGCCGGCGGATTGATCGGCACGACGATCGTCGATTTGAGCCAGATCCCGGGGACGATCGTGCGCGAGGGGGCCGGCCCCATCGACGACCTGGTTTAGCTAGCGCGCGACCTCGTGGCGCAAAACGAGGCGGTCGACGAATGATGCCGGGAACAGGCAACCCCCTTCGAAAGGGACGGCGGCGAGCGCATCGAGCTCCCCCTCGAGGGCGGTGAGCCGTTCCTTCTCGCGGGCGATGGCGATTCGCCGTGCCGCGACCGCCGCGGTTAGGCGCCCTAGGTAGCTGCTCGGAATTGCAATTTACACGGGATGTGATCAAAGCAATG
>DYPH01000018.1:0-11193 GCA_020720045.1 Sorangium cellulosum
GGCCCCTGGCTTTGTGGGCCCGCCGTCTCTCGCGACGCCATCGCCAGCAATTTCGCTGGCGGTCGCGAACGGACGGGCCCCTGGCTTTGTGGGCCCGCCGTCTCTCGCGACGCCATCGCCAGCAATTTCGCTGGCGGTCGCGAACGGACGGGCCCTGTCATCAGCTCAGCCGGAAGTCGCCGACGATGTGCACGGCGGGGACGAGGGCCGGGGCGCCGGGGAAGTGCTGCGTATCGATGAAGACGCTGTCGCAGCCTTCGTAGTGCTTGAGGAGCGTGTTGCAGTTCCCCGGCTCGTTGTCGAACACGGCGACGACGCGCCCCAGCCGGTTGAGGCTCGGGCCTTCCTTCGTCTTGTATTCTTCGTCGGGCATCTCGAAGTAGGGCTTGCAGACGAGCTCCGTGCCCGGGCAACCGATCGGAAAGCCGAGGTCGCGGAGGCTCTGGAAGCTCCCGAGCGCCATATTCGGAAGGTCTCGGCCGGTGAAGTAGGCGAGGTTTGCGCCGGCTTCCCAGCAGGCCTTCGCGAAGGCGACCGCGCCGGGGACTTCAATGTCGTGGCGGATGTACTCGTCGACGAAGAAGCGCTCTTTCCAGAACTGTTCCGCCTCTTTGATGGCGGCCGGGTCTTCGACGCCGAGGGCGTTCATCGACTGCGCGACCAAATACTGGAGGCGATCGACGGTCGCTGCCGCGAGCTTTTCACTCTCCGCGGGGCGTGACGCCTTCCAGTGGACAGCGAGCTCATGAAAAATCGCGAGGCTCCGCGGACGGTTGTCCATGAGCGTCCCGTCGAGATCAAAGACGACCACCGCCCGCGGACTCCCCTCCACAAAGCGGCATCGATCCACGATGCGGCGGAGGAGAGCGGTCTGAGCGGCAGAGTCGAGGCGGGGGTACGAATTCGAAGCCATGGCGAGGCGGGGGCGCTTAGCAGAATTCCCGGCAGAGCCCGGTGAAATTTCCGGGAGTGGGGCGTAACGCCCCGCTGAGAGCGTCGATTTCCGCGAATACGACGCGGCGCGCCATGGCGCCAGCGGCGAGCGCCCCACGGCCCCGACCGAAACTCAATCGCCCAAATCACCCGTTTCAAACGAGCGACGCGTGCGGCTCAGTCCTGAAACAAATCCTTCAATTTGTCGAAGAAACCGCGTTGTTCCGGCTGGACGTCGTCTCCGAGCGCCGTGGCGAAGGCGAGGAGCAGCTCCTTCTGGTGGTCGGTCAGCTTCGTCGGAACCTCCAACGATACGAGCACGAGCTGATCGCCACGGCCGCCGAGAGTCCGTCGAGGAATCCCCTTCCCCTTCAGACGGAGCGTCGCCCCTGGCTGGGTGCCGGCGGGGACCTTCATCGCCCCTTTTCCGTCGAGGGTCGGGACGGCGACTTCGCCACCGAGGGCCGCCGTCGGGAAGCCGATCGGCACCGTGCAGACGACGTCGTCCCCCTGGCGCTTGAAGAAGGGGTGGGGCTTCACCTCAATGGTGATGAGCAGGTCGCCCGGGGAGCGATCGGAACGCGGCCGCGACCCGGCACCGGGGACGACCTTCGCCGAACCGTGGTCGGTCCCGGCGGGGATCGTCACTTCGACTTTGTGAGTTTTCTGAATAAGTCCGGCCCCATGGCAACCCTTGCATGGGTCGACGATCGTCCGTCCGCGCCCCTTGCAGCGGGTGCACTCGCGCTCGACGGCGAGGGGGAGGAGCCCTTGCTGGAAGCGAATTCGCCCCTTTCCGCTGCAGGCGGGGCAGGTCTCGATGCGGCTGTTCGCCCCCTGGCCGGAGCCGGTGCAATCGCCGCAGACTTCGAGCCGTTCGAAGGAGAGGTTTTTTACACAGCCAAAAGCTGCCTCTTCAAACGTAATTTCGAGGCTACGCTTGACGTCCCCTTTGTCCCCTTTTCCGACGCCGAAGACGCCGAGGAGATCACCAAGAAATCCATCGACGGCGATGTCGCCGATGTCGACGACGCCCCCCTGGCCGAAGGGGAAGCCGCCGCCTGCAAAGGGATTTGCCCCGCCGAACGGGCTGCCACCGGCGAAGGGGCTCCCGGCAGCGCCGCCCCCCTCAACGCCAAAGCGATCGTACATCAGGCGCTTTTGCGGGTCAGAGAGGACCTGATGCGCTTCATTGAGCTCTTTGAAGCGCTCGGCCGCTTGCGGATCTCCCGGATTGAGATCGGGATGATGCTTCGCCGCAGCCTTTCGAAAAGCTGCTTTGATCTCGTCCGCGGTCGCCCCTTTAGGGATGCCGAGGAGCTCGTAGTAGTCGCGCTTCGCCATGGTCCGCGCGCGGTCCTAGCACGCCTTTTCCGGCGGGCGCGAACCGGGCGACGCAGAGGTGCGAAGCCTTCGCAGAATGACTGAATGGTTCAACCACTTTTTCGCATGGCAGAACGTACTTGTTCCTGTTTTTCCGTTCACCGCCGTTGGCCCGCGCCGTGAGTGGTGGGAAGAATGCCAAACCAAAGGAACGCGCCTCGGGCCGATGTCGTGATCGTCCACAGCCCCGTCGGCGGGGGCCACCGCGCCGCCGCAGAGGCGCTCGCCGAGGAGGCACGCACGCGGGGCCTCGCCGTCGCCGTGCTCAACGCCTTCGACTTCTGCCCGCCCCCCTTCGCCGGGAGCTACCTGTTTGCGCACCACACCGGGCAGGCGTTCGCCCCGAAGCTCTATGGGAAGGCCTACGCGGGGACGAAAGGGTCGGCGAGGAAGGCGCCGGGCGGTCTGTTGGAGCCGCTCCGTCGCGGCATGGACCACCTGCTCTTCGCCCCGTTGGTCGCCGCGGTCGTCGCGCGCCAACCGCGCCTCGTCATCGCGACCCACCACCTGCCGCTCCTCGCGCTCGGGCGCGCGCGCCGGACGCCAACGACCATTCATCCCCTTTTAAACGCTCCACTTTTCGGCGTCGTCACCGATTATGACGCCCATGGCGTCTGGGCGGAGCGCGGCATCGAGGGCTTCGCCGTCGGTTCTCGCCGAGCCGCCGACGACCTGATCCGCGGCGGGATCCCGGAGGCGCGAATTTACCAGACCGGCATTCCGACGAAGCGCGCCTTTGCAGCGGTGGGCGCGCTCCCCGACGCCCGGACGGGTGGGAAAATCCACGCCCTTTTCACGAGCGGCGGCGTCGGCGTCGGGCCGCTCGCGGAAGTCCTAGCGACGTTCCAGGAAACAGACCCGATTTCCGCCATCCTTGTAACGGGGAGCGATGCGGCAAAACAAAGGCACCTTTCCGAGCAAATCAAGAGCCGCAATCTCGGCGCGGTCGTGACGGCGATCGGCTACGAGCGGGCCATGGCGCTGCGCATGGAAGAATCAGATATTATTGTCGGAAAAGCGGGAGGACTCACCGTCTCGGAAGCGCTCGTTGCCGGCCGCCCCTTGCTCCTGATGGGGTCCGTTCCTGGCAATGAAAGTGCCAACGAATCCTACGTTATTGAGGGGGGTGCTGCCCTTACGGCGACCGCCGCCCAGGTGCGCAGCCACCTCCTCGCGCTTCAGGCGGATCGTGGCCGCCTCCTCGCCCTTGCCGCCGCGGCCCGCGCCCTCGCAGCCCCTTCCGCGGCCCGCGAAATTCTCGACCGCGCCCTCGCGTGCGTCGCACACGGGGATCGACAAGCGCAACGATCCGCGTAAGCCTGCGCCGCCATGGAAGAAACGGCTCCGAAAAAACCACGCGCCGTCCTTCTCGCGGCTGCCCTCGCGGTACTCACCGTCGGCGGCGGAATTGCCTACGGTGCCTATCGCTATTTTCGGCCAGTCGCAGCCCGGGATGCAATTCCCGCAGATGCGTTCTTTTCCGTCCATGTGAATGGGAAGTTCCTGCGAAATTCGTTCCTTGGAACTGTGCTCTCGCAGGCGCTCCCCGCCCTTCGAGCCGACGGAAGCCTCAACGAGACCGACAACCCGATCGGAGCGCTCGCACGCCTCGATGAAGCATGCGGATTTCCTGTCCTTTCGCGACTGGACGAACTCGTCATTTTCGCCGAGGAGCGCACGCCCGGGGCGACGACCGATGCAACCACACCGCTCTTCGGTGCCGCTCTCCGTGGCGAGGTTACCGCCGCAGAACTGGCCAAGTGCAGCCGCGGCGTGGTCGCAAGTGACACGTCTCAATTGCGACGAGATGGCAGCTTTTACCGCGGTGAAAAAGCCGAGCTCGGGGTCGCCTACGCCCTCGGCGCGCGCCGCCCCTTTTTGGTCGGCCCGCCGGCCGCCGTCGATGCCGCCGTCGCGAGCGTCGATGGCCTGCGGATGCCTTTTTCGAAGGGCGCGGCCGGCCTCCAGAGGGCTTTCGTCGATGCGTCGGCGTCGTCGTACACCTACGCGACCGCCTGGCTACGCAGAACCCCAGCGATCACGCGACTTTTGAAGGGGGCCGCCGCATTCCTGCCGACCGCCGAACTCGCGCGTGGGTTGCCGTCCGTCGACGAAATACTCGTCGTCGTCAGCGGGACCGGCGGCGGAAAGAATCAAGCGACCGACCGCGTATCGATCGTTTTGGATGCAGAATGCACAGAAACAAGCGGCTGCAAGGACGTGGCAACCTTTCTGAAGCGGGAGCGCTTCGAGCTCGGCAAAAACCTTGCGGTTCGCCTGCTGGGCTTTGGAAGCACCCTCGACCACGCGGAGATTTCGGAAGGGGAACGCGGCGGCCGGGGGACGGTCCGCGTCGCCGTCACCCTCGACGGCGACACGCTGGGCGGGGCGGCCGCGCTCGTTGGGCACTAGACAACGTCCAACGGCGGTGTACAGAAGGCTCCGGACGCCGAATTGGCGCCGAGAAAAAAGACTCGGTGCCCCTCGTAGCCGCCGCCCCCGCAACGGGTGCCGACTTGGGCGCCCCGACTGAGACCGTTAAGGAGTGCACCCATGGCCGGCAATGTGATCGAACTCACCGACGCGAACTTCGAAGCGGAAGTCCTCAACTCGGACACGCCCGTGCTTGTCGACTTCACGGCCACCTGGTGCGGCCCGTGCAAAGCGCTTGCGCCGATCGTCCAGACGCTTGCTAACGAAGCGAGTGGCAACTTCAAGGTCGCCAAACTCGACATCGACGACGCTTCAGAAACAGCACGCAAATACCGGGTGATGAGCGTCCCGACGGTCCTCGTCTTCAAAGAAGGCAAGATCAAGGGGCAGCATGTCGGCCTCACCAACAAAGAGACGCTCCTCAAGCTGATCAACTCCTGATCTGCCCAAGCGGAAGACGAGGGACCTCTACGGAAGCGTAGGGGTCTCGTTCGTTTGTAGGGCGCCAAAGTCGGTTTCGAACGTTTCCCCCACGCGGCCGCTTCCTGTACCCTGCGCCGCGATGGTTCGTCCCCCCCACCCGATTCGCGATGGCCTGATTGGCCGCGCGCTCGTCGGCTCCCAGGGCATTTCCTACCAGCTCGGCAACTGCCTGGCCGAAGGGGGCCAGGGGTGGATTTTCGAAGCCTCGTGGGACGATGGCGACGGGATCCCGGTCATCGTCAAGGTGCTCAAGCCGGACGTCCTCACGGAAGACGCGTGGCGCCGCTTCCAGCGGGAGGCGACGGTGCTCCGAAAGCTCGCCCAAGAGGCGACCCCCTGCCCCTACGTCGTCCGTTATTTCGACCACTTCCAATCGACGGTCGACCTCTCGCGGCCGCAGACTGAGAACGCCCCCGAGAGCCGCGTCGGGCGCGTCACGCTCCCCTTCACCGTCCTTGAGTTCGTCGAAGGCCCAACCCTCGACGACGTCCTTGAAGAGCGTCGTCGCCAATCCCCAAACGCTGTCGCCCTCCCCCTCCGGCGCGCGCGGCGACTCCTCAAACACGTTTCGCGGGCTCTCGATTACGTGCATGCGCACGGAATCATTCATCGCGATCTCAAGCCTTCAAACATTCTTATTGCTTCACCACGTGGCGGCGAAATCGCGAAAGTCACCGACTTTGGACTTGCGCGTGACGTCTCAAACCTCGAACAGACGACGCAAGTAGCCGGCGCATCGGTCGGCTACGCGCCACCGGAACAGTACGAGAAGGGGAACGCGCGCGTCACCGTTCGGACCGACGTATTCGCCCTCGGCGCCATTGCCTACGAGTGCCTGACTGGCCGCCGGGCGTTCCCGCTCCCTCCCGGGCAAAACCCGATCGTCGTGCTCGCGAAAGTCCTCCGTGGCGAGCGGCCGAAGCTCGCAGAAGCGGAAGATATCTCTCCCGAATTGCGAAATGAGCCCGAAGCAATTGCCGCCATTCACGCGGCGCTAAGCCAGGCCCTCGACGCCGATCCGTTGGTTCGCCAGCCGTCGGCAGGGGCGCTCTTGGCCGCACTTGATGCGGCCATCGATCCGATCCTCGCCAAGCAACCCGAGAGCCGCGTGCTCTCCCGCGCAAGCATCGGATTCACCGTCCCGGAGGAGCTTCTCGAGCAGGTACGCGAAAAGAATACCCCGCCCGGTGGCGACGTTCTTACGCTTGAAGCGACGGAAGCACGTCGACTCCTTCCGCAACCGCCACCGTCCGGATTTTCCGATCGTACGGCGCGCTTGCAGCAGAGCGCTTTTGGAGAAGGGGCATTGTTTGGCCCATTTACGACCATTCGCAAGAGCGATGGTCGAGGGTGGTCGGCTGGCGCGTTCACCGCCGACGGCTCGCTCGTGGTCGCCGCCGGCGAAGGGACCGGCCTCGTGGCGTTCCACCTCGAGCGCGACGCCACAGGACGCGAAGTCCCGCGGCCGCGGTCGCTCGTCTTCCCGGGCCTCCCGTTTGACCCCGTGTATTCTGCACCTGTGCAACATCTCATGCTTCATGGGGAATTTCTAGCACTGGGCGTAGACTCTACCTGGGCCATCTGCCGGCACCTCGGGGCCCCCGCCGTGCTCGGCGGAGGGGCAAGCCCGTTTGGCGGGCGGGTGCGCGGCTTCGCGGCGGCCGGAGATGGCGCGATTTGGATCCTTGAGAGCCACGCAAGCGGCGGCGCGGTCACCCGATTTTTCGAGGGTCGCCTCGATGCGCCGATCGGGCTCCCGTTTGCGCCCCGGGCGGCGGTCGTTGCCCAGGGGCGACTCGTCGTGATCGGCGTCCGCGGCGCGAGTGCGCGCATCGAGCGCGGGGCGGTGACGCGCCTCCCGACATTGGGCGAGGTCGAGTTTCGGGCGGCCGCTGCAACGCCCGATGCACTCTATTTCGTGGGGAGCGGTGGACACGCCTATACCGCAGATCTTTCGGGAGAAAATGCAACGCTCCTCCCCGTCGGCACCTCGAAGGATCTTGTCGTCGCGGCGGCCGGCCGAGCCGACCTCCTCATCGGCGCGACCGACGGGCGTATCCTTCAGCTCGATCGCGGGGTCTTCCCGCGCATCGATCCGGCGAGCGATCCGGCCCTGCCACCATCGCCGCAGGACGCAATCGACGCGACGGTGATCGCGGCCCAGGTCGGCGAGCGACGTGCGCGCGTGCTCCTCGCCGACGGCACGATCGCAGGCGCAGGTCGCCGCCCCACGCTCGTCGGCGCCGACCGCACCCAAGTCGACGAGACGCCGTTTTCGGCCCCCCCTTCGGCACGGAACTAGCGATGGCGCTGCCGCCGCGGATGGTGCGTTTTCGGCAATTTCTTTTGGGAGTGACAGCACTTGCACATGGTCCCTTCGCGATAACCGTCGCCCAGGTGGCTCGCCAAGCGCTCGGGGTGAGTGGGGTGGCCTCCGCCGCGATCGCGACGGTCGCCACCGGAGCGTCCCTCGGTCTCTACTGGCGGCGCATGGACGAAGTGCTCGACGACCGACCGCTGACGACCGCCCACCGCCAGCTCCTTTCTCTCCCGTATTTCGTCCACTGGTTCGCCTGCTTCGTCGGCACCGTGCTGACGATCCTCGCCCTCCTGGCGCAGGCAATTCTCTCGACATTTCGAGACGTTCCCACGGTTCTTTCGCTGGAAGCGATCCGCAATATTCACCTTGTCGCCCTTGTGATCGGCGTTTGGGGCGTCTATCCGGGGCGTTTGCGTTTTTCCGTCCGTGAGCGTGAAGTCTCTTTGAAGGGCCTTCCAAAAGCCTTTGATGGCTACCGCATCGCCCAGCTCTCGGACATTCACATCGGCGGATTAACCCCGAAGATCCAGGGACTTCGCTGGACGAATGCGGCCATTGAAGCAGGCGCCGACCTTATTGTTGTAACCGGAGATTCGGTCACAAATGGCACGCTGTTTCATCAAGACATCGCCGAAGTATTGGAGCCACTTGCGCAGTCGAAGCCACGAGATGGCGTCGTCTACTCGATGGGGAACCACGACTACTTTAACGATGGCCAACCGCTCCGCGACCTCCTCACCGAGGCAGGCATCGCAGTTCTCCGCAACACGGGAAGAACCATTTCACGAGGAAATGCAGAGATCTACCTCGCAGCGATAGACGACGTCTACACGGGGAAGGCCGATCTCGATGCGACGTTTGCCGGTCGTCCGAGCGGCAGCGACGGGCCTCTTTTTACCATTTTCCTCGCCCACGATCCGAAGCTCTGGGACGGCGGACGAAAAAGGAATGCGAACTTGACGCTCAGTGGGCATACCCACGGCGGTCAAATCGCATTCCCCTTCTTTGCAAGGACGCTCTCGCTCTCCGCAATCGCCCACCGGCACCACCTCGGCTTTTACCGAGATCGCCTCGAAAACGGCAGCGAAGGGGTCCTTTACGTGCACCCCGGTCTCGGCACCACCGGTCCGCCGGTCCGCATTGGCGTCCCGGCAGAAGTCACGATTCTCGTGCTGCGCTGCGCCGATTCAGAATAGCCCCTCGCGGATCGTGATGTCGCCACTCCCCGTGACCCCGTACGGCGCGAAGAGCACGCGGTTTTCTTCAGGAAGTGTCACCGCCCAGCGACCCGAGCGGGCAAAGAGAACCTCGCCCGCGAGGTTGCGTACCTGGAAACCATCGAGGCGATTCAGCACGAGGGTGTCGCCGGTCCGCTGGCCGACGGTATCGGTGCCAACGGCGGCGATCGATGGGATCGCTTCACCGACTACCCCCGCGAAAAGCTTCCCATTTTCGACGAAGCCGACCGAGCAGCCATCGAAGGCGTACGTGAGGTTCGCGGAGCGCGTTTCCGCAACGGCAAAGGCAGCGCCCACCCGACGGAGGAGCGCCGTACCGCCCGCAACGACCCCGGAAGCGCAGGTGCCCCCTTTTTCGTTGATGGCCGTGATCGCAGTGACCTCGTCGGGGATGCCGACGAGCGTGACGTTTCGCCCCTCACGCACCGCCACCGCGCGCTTTCCGCCATCACGGAGCACCGGCAAATAGGAGGGGGACTGTCGCAGATCCGTGGGGAAGGTCTTATCGACCTGGAACAGGTTTGGATTTGCGTCATCGAGGACGGTGAATCGGCATTGAGAGTCATTGCAGCTGACCGCATGGAAGCCGCCCGTTTGCCGTGAGATGGTCGTCGTAAGGTTGCCTGACGGACCTAGAATTCCGCGCCCTACATCGTCCCCACCGAAGGCATTGAAGCGCTCTCCGTTAGAGAGCACGGGGCCCGTCGGATGATCAAGCACCGACAGAAAGTCGGTGGCCCTTCGACCGCTATAGGGGATCGAATAGAAGACCTTTCCATCTTTTGAAATCACACGCCGAGTCACATCGTAGGTCGCGAATCCCTGGCCCCTCGGCAGCTCAAAATAGCCCTGTGCATCCGGGAGGGCGGGACCAAATTTCCCCGTAGCCAGATCCCAGATCCGATGCTCGATCGTCCCATTATCGAGGGTGATGTAGTAGAGCGCGAGGCCGCTTGCGTGGATGCGGCCCGAGTATTGTTTCCCTGTCGGGAGCGCGTATGATTTCGAGAAATCCGAAGAAAGTATTACTGAATCCGCCTGCTTTGACGGGGAACTGGTGACGAAGACCTTCCCAGAAATGCAGTAAATGTCGGAGGTCGAGCTCACAAAGGCGACGGTCGGCGTTCCGACGCGAAAAACCGGCCATTTCGGCGCGCTGCGTCAGTTGATCTCCCCTTTCCGTCGCGACACGCGGTGCACTAGGTTCCGCGGCTCGCGCTGGCTTGAGCGGGCGCGCAACTCAAGGAGCAAGTCGTGATCGTTGGCGTACCGAAGGAAATCAAAACCCGCGAATACCGTGTCGGCATGACCCCCGCAGGCGTGAAGGCGCTCACCCTTCGCGGCCACAAGGTGCTCGTCGAAGCGAGCGCGGGCGAAGGGGCCGGCATCAAGGACGCCGATTACGTCGCCGCCGGAGCCACCATCGTCGGAACCGCCGCCGAAGCCTGGGGCGCCGAGATGGTCGTAAAGGTGAAGGAGCCGCTCCCCGCCGAGTACGGTTTCTTCCGCGAAAACCTTGTACTGTACACGTACCTCCACCTCGCGCCGGAGCCGGAGCTCACCCGTGAGTTGGCGAGAAAGAAAGTCGCTGCGGTTGCTTACGAGACCATCGAAGCGGCCGACGGCACCCTCCCCCTCCTCAAGCCGATGAGCGAAGTCGCTGGCCGCATGGCGGTTCAGGTCGGTGCGGCGAGCCTCGAGAAAGAGCACGGCGGCAAGGGGCTCCTCCTCGGCGGCGTCCCCGGAACGCGTCGCGGGCGCGTGGTCATTCTTGGCGGCGGCGTCGTCGGCAAGAACGCGGCGACGATCGCCGTCGGCATGGGGGCGCAGGTCACCGTGCTCGACGTCCGCGCGGAGACGATGGCCTACCTCGAAGACATCTTCGGCGGCGCCGTCGAGACGCTGTACTCGAACCCGATCAACATCGAAAACGCCGTCCGTAAGGCCGATCTTGTGATCGGTGGCGTCCTCGTCACCGGCGCGCGCGCGCCGAAGCTTGTGACGAAGGAGCTCATCAGCCAGATGGAACCGGGTTCCGTCGTCGTCGACGTCGCCGTCGATCAGGGGGGCTGCATCGAGACCTGCCGTCCGACGACCCACGACAACCCGACCTACGTCGTCGACGGCGTCGTCCACTACTGCGTCGCCAACATGCCGGGCGCTGTCCCGCAGACGTCGACCTGGGCCCTCACCAACACGACCCTCGCCTACGCGGTGAAGATGGCCGATCTCGGCGTCGTCGCCGCCGCGAAGGCCGACAAAGGGCTCCTCAAGGGGATCAACGTCTTCAACGGCCACGTCACCTGCGAGCCGGTCGCCCAAGCCCACGGGCTTCCGTACGTGCCTGTCGAAGCCGCCCTCGGCTGAGCCTGCACGAAGCCGCCCTCGGCTGAGCCTGCACGA
>DYPH01000018.1:11293-44539 GCA_020720045.1 Sorangium cellulosum
GCCGCCCTCGGCGGAGCCTGCACGAAGCCGCCCTCGGCGGAGCCTGCACGAAGCCACCAAAACGGGAAACCCCACTTCCAAGCGGAGTGGGGTTTTTCGTTTCTCTTCAGGCGGTTGGGAGCCCGAGCCTTTCGCGAATCCACTCGACAAACCGCAGCGCTCCAAAGGCCATGAAGGGCGCTACAGCGACGTCGATCGTGTAGTGGACCTTCTGGGCGAGCACGCAGAAGGCAATCGCGACGGCGGCGACCGCGAGGACGATCTTCACGCGCCCTTTCGGGACTCCAAACGCGGCGAGCGTGAGGATGCTCGTGTGCCCGCTGAAGAAGAGATCCTTCGTGAGCGGCGCCTCGGCACCGAGCCCAAAGGCCTTCGAGAACGGGTCCTGAAGAACGATGATCCCGGTCGGCGCGTCGAAGGGGGCGAGGTACATGCAGATTGCACGCATCGCCACGAGGAACGCGTAGGCCTGGAAGCAGACGAGCAGGCGCTGAGGGGCGAGGAACATCCGCGCCACGCCGAGCGCCGTGAAGCCGACGACCACAAAAAAGCTGACCCACGTGAGATCGACGGCGCGGAAGTGGGCGAGGAGTGGGTCGGCGAGGATGACCCCCTGCCGGCTCTCCACGTGGTTGAAGAAGTCGACGGCAAAGTGGAGCAGGATCGTGTCGAAGACGATCGTGAAGAGGAGGTCGGCCCGGAACCGCGGTTGCGCCAACGCAGCCCGCCACGAGGCAATAAACCGGGAAACGCCGTTCGAGGTCGATGGTGTGCGGTCTGCGCACTCCCCCGCCACCGTCGACTGCTCTACTTCTCCCGAAGACATGGTCGGAGCGGCATAATCGGCGCCCTCGAAACGCGCAAGCACCAGGAAAAATGCTGGTGAACTGCGAACCGAGGTTCGCAGCGTTCGCCGTCACGGCGAAAGGGCGCAAGACGTCCAGAGGCCATCTCGAAGGGGCGGAGCGCCAGCGACGGCGAAGTAGACGCAGCGGTCTAGCGCTTTGACGACGCGAATATTGGCGTCTTTTCCAAGAATGAGATTTGGAAGCCGCAGACCCGATTCTTGGTAGACGCGAAGGCCGTCGCTCGCGGAAACAAAGAGGTGATCGATGCCGCCGGTCGTCAAAACAGCGAGCTGAGGCGGCGTCAGTCGTACCGGTAGGGGGGCCGGCGGCTGGCGAAGAGGGGACACCGGCGTCGTGGCGGGGAGGTTCACCGCCGTTTCGAGGGAAAAAGTAGAGATTGACGCGGCATTCCCAAGGCTTCCGGCCCCCCGCAAGGCGAAACCACGCGTCGCTCCTGCAGCGAGTGCGAGCAGCGGCTGGGTCCCCGGTCGTAGGTTCGGCACCACGGAAAGTGCCGCCGGATCAAAGCGTACAAGCTCCCCCGTGGAAAGGCCTGCAAAGAGCAACGGAGACTGCCCACTCAATGCCAATAATGCTGTCGTTTGCGGGATCTCGAATGGCGGTAAAGTCGCCATCGCGCACTTAGAGATATCGTCGAGCGTCCCCGCGCAAATACGCGGAAGGCCACTGTTCGACGTCGCCGCGAAGTAGCGGGTCGTCGTCGTTCCCGGCAGCGAGGTCGCTGCAGAGAGCGGTCCCGCGAGAGGCAAAGGGGGCCCCAACGACGCGGTGGGCACTCCCACGTTGAGATCGACGCGGAAGAGATAGTCGCCGTCCGGCATCCCCATGCAGTCGCTCAGAGCGACGGAAACGGCGGTCGTGTAGACGTTGGTGGCGTTGGCCGGCTCGACCGGAAAGATCTTTCCGACGCCCGGCTTCGCCCGGCAGAGCGGGCCCCACGCGCCGAGCCGAAAACTCGTATTTCCGCGCAAGTACGAGAGCTGCGTGTCACCGGTCTCCGTTCCGCCGAGGATCAACGCCTCGCCCTCGAAGACCGGCGCGACATCGACGATGGTCGGTTCGACGGTCCCGATCGGGAGCGGCGGCGAAAAAGGGAGCGGCGGAAGGGGACCGGCGTCGAGGGGTGCGACGACCGGGTGCCTATTACGTGCATTCTGCACACTTGAGGAGGCATTGCAGAACGGCAGCTCAGGCGTCTTATTGCAGGATGCACCTTTTCCGTAGACGACACCAGTGACATGTCCCCGCGAGATCGCGCCACAAATTCCCTCAGAAAGAACGATGTTGCCTGCCTGAAGATCGTAACCGACGCGAGCATCGAGTGGCGCAAGGCAGCGAACCTCACCACCAAGAAAAACGCATTGACCGTCGACGGGGGAGAGGCTCGGACGGGTGAGCGCGAGCGTGAAATCCCCGACGGGGGCCGGGGCGATGCAGTGCCCAGCGGCATCATGCGTAAGCTCAAGATTACTGGCAGTTGCAAAACAGGCGGCAGCGTCAAAGCAGGCGGCGGATGGGTCGGTCCCTGCGGGGGCCCCTCCAAAAACGTTGCGCGGATCAAACCGCGGAAGTTCGTCGCCGAGGACGCGGGAAATCGGCGTGCAGACGCCGTCGACGCGGTCTTGGTCAGCGCCGCATGCCGATGTAATGCCGCCAATTCCGTAGGAGGCAGGTTGCAACGTTCCACCAAGCGACGGCGAACGCGTGAGCCCCAGCTCGGCGGCGTTGCCGCTCGCCCCCCCAAGATCTAGGTACGGGATCGCGACGCGGAGGAGATGAACCCCGTCGGTCGGCATCGCCGTCACGATGCGCCGCAGCGTCACGGCGGAGTCCTTCTTGAGCCCAACAAGTGCAATCTGCACACTTTCGACGACGCGCTGATCGGAGGCGACGCCAAACCCGGCGCCATCGTCCTCAAAGGCGGTCTGAAGCGTGATCGTCGACGGAAATCGCACCGCGCGCCCATCGGTCGACGGCGCGGCAGGGCGCACGATCGGCGCGCCGATCACGCGGCCATCGGCGGCGTTGGTGAAAACCATAGCGACCGCGTCGATGTCCTCGGGGACGATGACATCGGTCGAGAGCGCCAACGTGATCCCTGCCGGGTCCCGCTTCGCACACGACCCAGAAGCGGCGGCAAACGCAGCAGCGCAAAGCACCGAGAGCAGGCGAGTGTGACGCATGCCGAACACCATGCCGGAGTTCGCGACAACACACGAATAGATTTAGAAACAGGTTTGAAAAAGCCCGGGTTTGATGCCGATGGTCTCGGCGCGAATCGCGTAAGTGACGCAATTTCCGTCAGCAATGATCTTGCCGACGGTGGGTGAATCCGTCAGATTTGCGTAGCGGTTCCCAGACTGATCGTAAACGCGGAGACCGTCGCCGGATGCGACGAAAATGTAGTCGATTCCCCCGTGATTGAGCACCGCAAATCCTGGCGCCGTTTCGCCTTTTGAGTCATCCCAATTCGGCGGTGAAATCCCACCAATGAGACCCGAGAGCCCCTGCTCCTGCAACCCGGTTGCCAGGAAGGACGGAGAAAACCTACTGATCTCAAGGGTGGTGCGCTGGGCGGCGTACCGAGCGACATAGCCGGTGCGAGACGCCCCGGCGTCGGTCGAAAAAACTCCCCCGAGGGAAATCCCCATCGGAATCAGGTCAACGTTAGACTGCTGACCAAGGACTTCGTAGACGGCAAGGTTTCCGGCAAAGACCTTGCCATTTTTGAGCCCAATAAAGAGCCCTTCTGCGCCGACGTGAATCGCCGTCACCGGAACACTCGTGGGTGCGCAAAGCGGGAATTCAAACATCGCGACACCGGACGTGCACAATTCGGAATTCGTCGTCCGATAATACTGAGGAACTCCGTTGAGGAAGACGTGGCCATGGGCGAGGTACGGATATCGGAGGTCGGTGACCGGCGGCTGGTAGATGCTGTAGTTATTGGTCGCCCCTAGCAGGGAAACGAGGCCCCCGGCCGTGACGCCGCCGTTCGACAACCCTACGGAAACCCAAAGGTCGGAAAGCTTGCCGACTACTCCGGCCGCAGGAAAAATGCGACCGTAGGTAGGCAGCGCGACCGCGCCCGACGGCCACGCGTTAAATACAGGGGTGGATTTTTCCACGCCGGCAGTCGTGTTGAGGAGTACGAGGCGTGTGTTGGCAGCGGCCAGCGGTTCGCCAGCGAGGGCGACGTAGCCGAGATCGGTGTGGACGAAATCGGAGATCGAGACCTCCGCGAGCCCAATCTGGGTCGCTGGGGGGAGCGCCCTCGGCAGCTGCGTGCCGCCATCCCCCGCTCCGCCATCGCCGGTTGCACCATCGCTCGCTGCGGCGTCTACGAGGAGCGCTCCGGCTTCCTGGTAGGAATTATTTGTATTCTGCACACTTGAGGACGGCCCGCAGAGGGGGAGCTCTGGCGTCTTCGTGCAGGCGGCCCCCTTCCCAGCGACGACGCCAGAGATTCGCTTTTCCCGGAACGCATCACAAATTCCTTGGGAAAGAACAATACTTGCCCCGTCGAAGCTGTAGCCGGTGCCGCTGTCGAGGGGGGCGAGGCAGGTCGCTTGGCCGCCTAGCGTGACGCAGGAGGGGGTCGTCGGTCCAGCGGCCCCCGGCTTGCGCACCAGGGCGAGCGTGAAGTCGCCGACCGGTGCGACCGCGGTACATTTTTTTGTCTTTTCATCCACCGTGATTGTGAGCAGTTCTCCGCTTTGAAAACACTCGGGAATCTTGAAACATTTTGCGTCGCTGTCGGTGCCAGTCTCCCCGCCGCCGAAGACCTTGCGAGCGTTGAAGCTTGGGAGACTCTGCCCCTCGACCTTGCCGATTGGCGTGCACACTCCATCGACGCGGTCCTCGTCGTCGCCGCAGACCGACCGAATGCCGCCGATGCCAAAGCTTGCGAGGTTCACCGATGCGGGGGTGAGTGTTCCCGAGGAAAACGGGCGGGAAGTCAGGCCAAGCTGGCTCGAATCGCCGGTCGCGCCGCCGAGGTCGAGGTAAGGGATCGCGACGCGCAACAGGTGAACGCCGTCGGTCGGCATCGATGTCACGATGCGCCGAAGGGTGACCGCGGTGCCGGTTTCCGTTCCACCTTTGAGGCCAACAATGGCAATTTGTACCGCTTCGATCACACGACGATCGGAGGCGGTTGAAAAGCCGGCGGAGTCGTCTTCAAAGCGCGTTTGTAGCGTGATCGTCGACGGAAAACGGACGACATTTCCAGCTGCAGAGGGGGCAGCCGCACGGACAATCGGGGCGCCAATCACCCGCCCGTTGGACGCATCGGTGAACACCAGCGCGACGGCATCGATATCCTCCGGAACGACGACGTCCGTCGAGAGAGCGAGCGTAATTCCCGCAGGATCCCGCTTCGCGCAGGAGGCAATCGCGAGTGCAGCCGCAGCCGCGACCGGTGCAAAACGAAGAAAATTCCTTGAAGCAACTCGGCGCATGGCCGGCAAGATACCCGGAACGGGGAAGCCGGCAACGAGCCATTGCCCCGGCTACCCCATCGTCGCGCCGGAGAAGGCCCCGACCTGGCGGAGCGCTTCAAACAGCACGATTCCCACCGCATTGGCGACGTTCAAACTGCGAACGCCCTTCGCCGCCTCCGTCCCCTCGGTGGCGAGCAGGACGGTCGGGATCCCAAGCGTCTGCTCTTTGTAGGATGCAAGTAATTCTGCGACGAGCCCAACGCTCTCCTGACCGAAGATGAGCGCGTCGCCCCCGCGAAAGACGGCGTCCGTGTAGCTCTTCTCGGCGATCCCCGACAACAGATGCATGCGTGATGCAACGATTTCGCCGGCGGGGAGCGTTGCCGCGAACGCCTCTACAAATGCCCGAAAATTTTCGTGAACGCGGACATCGACCAGATGCCAATAGTCGACGCCGGCCCGGCGAACCGCCTTCTCATCGAGGGAAAAACCGAGGGGACGAACCAAGTGAAGCGGTGAACCGGTCGCTGCGCAGAGCCGGGCGACGCTTCCCGTGTTCGGTGGGATTTCTGGCGCAACAAGCACGACGTGGAAGGGCGGATCGACGGGGGAAATCCGAAGGCGTTTGGTCTCGTTGGTCGTTCGCGGCACGGCGAAACCGGCTACCAAACGGAGCGTGCGAGGACCGCTCTTTTTTCGCCCTCTCTCCGCGACGCTTGGCGCGCTCGGTGTCACCACTGCCCTGCTCGCGTGCCCGGCGCCGGCGATGGATCCGGTCGGGTTTTCCCATTCTGGCCGCGCTTCCGATGCTTCCATTTCGAAGGAACATCCAGGAGATGGCGCCGCAAATGCCCCAAAGCCGACGCTCCCCGAAGACGCGCGAAACGCCGCCGATCAGGTCGGCGAGGCCTTTCCGAGCGGCGGGCATGCCGGCTACCGCTTTCAGGGGACCCTCTTCGCGAATGCCGCCGCGCGCCCACTCCTTGAGCCGGGCCGGCGCGAGCCACCAATGGGGGCCCGCTTCGTGATGGCCCATGAGGAAAAACAGAAGGGGACGTGGATAGCGGGGCCGGTGTTTGTGATGACACGCGAGCGCGAGCGCTGGGCCTATTCCGCCTTTGATGCGCGCGGCATCAAACTCCCCCTCGAAGGGCATATTTGTGACTCTTGCCACACAAATAGCCCTAACAACGGCGTATTTCCGGTGCCCCTTCCGATGGAAGGGCGAAAGCCCTAGACCGGCTTCAAGGGGATTTCAATCCCGGTAGCGCTTGGCGAGTGGAGCCTCTTGAAAGCTTGCTTCGCCCCCTTTGACGGTTGCATGGCTCGCGACAAAAACAGGCCCCTCGGCGAGGATCGGCTTCTGTGCGGTGCGGTCCCAGGCCAGGACGATGAGCTTTCGCGCGCCGCCTATACGTGCAAGGTGCACTGAATTCGTCGTATGGTCCCGAAAGAGGACGATGCGCTCGGCGGCAAACGCATCGACACCGAGGCGATCGGCGAGCCGGGCGAGGCGCGCGGGGGCGCGGAGGAGCTCTTCTTCGCGGGCGTCGACGGCGGCGCCTGCCGTGGCGGCCACGCTCCCCTCGGCGATGACGGTCAGCGTCTCCTCGAGATCGGTCAAGAGCGCGAAAAAGACCGGGTCTCGGCCGTCGGCGGGGAGCGCCGCCGCAAGAGAACTGCGTACCTGGCCGACGGTCGCCGCAAGGCCGACGAAGGTTTCCGGATCGGGCTCGACGACGACGAGGCGAGCGATCGGAAGCGGCGTTTCTGTCGCCCCGGTGAGCGGGAGCGGCGGGTAGGCGGGCGGAACGAGGCGACCGGCGAGACGGCCCCCCAGCCAGAGCGCAGCGCCCCCATCGGCCCGTCGGGCCGCGTAGAGTTCCGTCGACGAAAACGTCTGCGCGGCAAGCGTCTTCGGGACGGCTGACGCGGCGAGCGTCGTCGACATCCACGATCCCCACGCGCTCGCGTGGCGTGCGTCTGCATCGTCGCTGGGGCGCAACGCAGCGAAGGGGGCAGTGCCGGCGAGCGCCGGGTTTTCCGAAACAAGTGCAGTAGGATAGATAAAGTCGTCGGTGCGTCCTGGGAGCGTTGCCAGGCGGGCCAACGCGTCCACATCGACGAAGGCCCGCTCGGCGAAGAGCCGGACGCCGAACGGAGGCACCGGCGTTCGCCGACGGGCGACCGTCCCTGCCGCGGCGGCCCCGCGCTTCGACGAGAGCCCCGCCTGCGCCTTCTTGCGGAAGCGGTCGACGACCACGACGTTGGCCGCCGGCGCCAAGTCGTTAGCAAGGAGCCCCTCCGCCTCGGCAAACGGGAGCAAATCGGCAAGAGCTGCGCCTACTTGCGGCCCTTCGGAAAAGGCAAAGACCCGATCGCAACGCAGCGCCGCCGCTTGGGCTTCGGGGTCTCGACGGAACGCACGCAGGAGAAAAATCGCGATTCGTGCGTTTCTTCGAGCCTCATCTACTGCAATTGTTCCCCCCTCGCCGATCGCCTGCAGATCGAGGCGTACCGAGGCGAGCCAGGCGAGCGCGAGCGCCGGATCGGGCCCCCGCTCGTCGTTCGCTCCGCGGCGCGGCGACGGCAGCGCCTCCCCATCGAGGATCTCCCCACCAAAAAGGCTCGGAGCGGCCGGCGAGCGTGCACGAAGACGAGCAATTTCGGCATTTACTAGCGTACCGATGTCCCGTTCCACCGGCACCGCCGGCGCAAGGAGCGCCTGGGGAACGGCCAAGAAAGCGCGGCTCGCTCCGTAGGCGGCGACGAGATCGGGCGGGAGGTGCCCCGCTGCCGAAGCCTCTTCGCGGAGTGCGACACTCAAACGCGTCAGCAGGGCAGGAAGCTCCGGTTCAACAATGCGTGTTCTCGCCTCAACAAGTGCGCGCCCGAGGGCGGCCGCCGCGACCATGCCGACGCCATCGGTCGTGAGGAGGATCGGCCCTCCGCGCGTGAGCGGCTCCCGGAGTGCTTCGCCGAGGGTCGTCTCCTTGGAAGAAAGCAAACGAATCCCGTTCTTTGCGAGCTGCTCCCGGTCGTACTCGGAGAGGCTCGCAAAGGTACGGGCGGCGCCGCCGAAGGGGAGGATCGCAGCCGGATCGATCGGTACGCGGGCCGCGCTCGGGAGCGGCGCAGGCGTCGCATCCCAGGGGAACGGGCGCCAACGATTCCAAGCCTCCGGCATGACGACCGGCTTTGCCGCGACCGACGGTTTCGGAGGCGCCGCCTGTGGAGCGACTGCGGGGGGCGTGCCGCAGCCGTGGAGGGCCGCCAAGAAGGCGAAGGGCGCCAAGTTTCGAAGATTCCGCGTCATAAGGGGTAGGACCGGTTAGATCTGCCTTTGATGGTCTTGGGCAAGAAACGCGGGCGTTTTCCCGGGGCGGAGCCGGCCGAACGCACTGGAATTCATGGGCTTTCGAGCCTTCGTGAACGGCGAGGCCGCCTGCCTCCGAAGCCGATCCCCCTCTACCGACGTATTCCCTTTCCGCTCCTGCGCGCCTTCCTTCTCGGCGCCGTCGCGCCGATCGCGGTCGCGTGGGCGATCGCGCGGAATCACCGGCACGAGGAGGAGCGGGTGCGTGCGACGCAGGACGCGAGACCGGCCCCAAGCGCCTTTTCTGTGCAATCTGCACGTACACCTGCCGCGACTGGCGGAGCACCCGGCGAGGTCTTTTACGACGTCGACGAACTCCTCGGCAGCTTCGGGAGTGACGCCGGCAAATAGCCGATTACACGCTACTTTAAGGGCGCGACTTTTTCGACGAGCGGCGCGAGCGCCAGCAGCTTCTCGGCGAGCGCCTTCGACGACGCCTCGGGGAGGTCGCTCACAAAGACGAGGCGCGTCCCCTGGGCGACGACGAGGAGCGGTTCGCTAATGCCGACGCCGTGGGCGGCATCGTCCTTCTGGCGGTCGACGACGCGGCGCGCGAGCTCCTGGGGGGCTGCTTCGTCGGCGAACTCGGCAATCCAGAGAAAAGCAGTGTGACCGCGAGAGTTTACAAGCGTCTCTGCCCGATCGGCGCGGAGCTTTCCGGCGAGCGTTGCCCGGAGCGCGGCATCGGCGGCCATGTCGACGGCGGCCGGTTTGCGGAGGAGGCCGGCGAGAAAGTTTCGCGTCGCCAGTTCCCCAAAGACGGTCGCCTCGGTCCCGCGGAAACCGGGCGGCGCCGGGAGCGGCGGGAACAGGGGGCGCTCGTCCACTACCGCGATCCGGCCCGCGACTTCGCGGCCTGCGTGGACCTCGGCTCCCCGGACCGCGCCGCCCACGAGGCGCTCGCCGCCCGCCAGTAGAAACTCGGGGTGAAAGACCTCCGCAGTGCGGCGAGGCGGCCGTTCATACAGGGAATTCACGAGCGTAAAGCCGCCGCGCTCCCAGACCGTCGCCACAAAGCGGGCCCCTTGCACGTAGGAAAACAACACCGACTCTCGCCGCGCGCGGTTCGATGCCCGGAGCGCCGGAGAGATCCCGCCGAGGTCTTCGAGCTCATCGGCATCGCGCGCACTCCAGCCGGCTACTTCGTGGAGGGCAGTCGCACGGTTCTTGCCCGCACGGAGCGCTTCAAAGGCGATTCGTGTCGTCTCCGCATCCCCCTCAACCAGCGCTCGGTAGGCGCGGCGCCGGTCGGCGTCCGGCTCCTCGGTGAAGCGCTGCAGGGTAAAATGCTGGTCTTGAAGCGCATGTGTCACCTCGTGGGCGACGAGCCCCTCGACGAAGGCGTGCGTTTCATCCGGCGTATGTTTTGCGCTTTCGACGGCCGTCCACGAAGGCAACGTATCCCGGAGAAGCACGACATGTGCGTATTCGTCGTAGAAAGCGAGGTAAATGTTCGCGTCATCTTTGGGGCGCTTTCCTCCGAAACGTCGCCCATCGTCGCGCGCAAAAGACTCCTCACTATGACGATTGAAGGCTTGATTGAATCCATCTTCATCCAGCAAAGAGACGGAGATCGGTTCCTTCTGGGGGAGTCCGCGCACGGCGGCGACGGTGCGCGCAATCGCGGCGACGTCGATGGTCGCCATCGGGTCGACGGGGCGAGCGGGGACGGGAAGCGCCTTGGGTGCAGGCTGCACGCCTCCGGAGCCGGCCTGCGGACGACAAGCGACCGCGCCGACAAGCAGGAGTAGCGCGAGCGCTTTATTCATCCCTTCCCCTTCTTGGGACTATTTTTACTCGTTTTTTTGAGCCAGGCGGCGGTCGGACGAGCCCATCCCGCGCCTTCACGAAGGCCTCGAGGCGCCCCTTGGGGAGCTTTTTCTTGCCGACGGCGACGCGCACCGCACAGCCAGGTTCGTCGCCGTGTTTGCAGTCCGAGTACCTGCATTCTGCAGCGAGTTCCGCGATCTCGGGGAACTGGCGAGCGAGGTGCTCGTCGTCTTCCGAGTAGAGGCCGACTTCGCGCATCCCTGGAGTGTCGATGACAAGGGCGCCGCCGTCGAGCCGGAAGAGTTCGCGATGGGTCGTGGTGTGGCGCCCCTTGCCGTCTTTTTCGCGAACGGCGCCGGCGCGCGCGAGCTCGCTGCCGGCCAGGCGGTTTAGCAAGGTCGACTTGCCAACGCCGGAAGACCCAACAAATGCAGTCGTTTCGCCACATTTCAAACGCTCGGTCAGCGCTTCGATGCCCCAGCCCTCGGTAAACGATGCAAGATACACATCTTCCGGCGGGAGGAGCGTGCGTGCCTCTTCAAGGATCGCCTCGCGGTCCTCGCAGAGATCGGCCTTCGAGAGGACGAGGATCGGCTTCGCCCCCCCTTCGCGGACGATGCGCAGGTAGCGTTCGATGCGCGCTGCGTTCCAGTCGCCGGTGGCCGCGCCGTCGCTGGGCCCGGCGAGCGCCGTCACGATCACGACGAGATCGACGTTGGCGACGAGCACCTGGGGGACGACCCCCTCCCCGGCCGCCTTGCGTACGAGCATCGTCCGCCGGGGGAGGATCGCCTCCAGGACAACCTCCCCCTCAGTGGCCGGAGAAACCACAACGAAATCGCCGACTGCCGGCGTATTTCGTGCGTCCTCCCGCATCGATTTGCGGTGCACTCCCGAGGCTTTGGCGAGCATGCGCGCCCCCTGATCGCCGTCGTCGACGACGACGAACGCACCGCCGTAGTGCATGGAAAGTACACGGGCTGGTCGAACGTGAGCAGCATCGAGCCCGTACTCGGTGCAGAGTGCAGCAAAATCGTCAGCAAAGCGAGCGGGCGCGTACCCGTAGTCGGCGAGGGGCGCGTGCGGGGGAACGGCGGGATCCGAGACAGGGGTCATGCGTGCTTGGGAAAATCCTGGAAACTTCGAGGGAACCGAGTAGACGGCCGGCGTGGCGAAAGAAGACACGCTCGTCATCCACGAGATCTACGCGAGCATCCAAGGGGAATCGACCTTTGCGGGGCTGCCGTGCACCTTCGTGCGCACAACAGGGTGCAACCTCCGCTGCTCCTGGTGCGACACGACCCATGCATTTTACAAGGGGCACCGGATGGCGCGCGGGGACGTCCTCGCGCGAGCGCTCGCAGAAAACACACCGCTCGTCGAGCTGACCGGCGGCGAACCGCTCTTGCAACCTGCGGTGTTTGTTCTGCTTCGCGAGCTCTGCGATGCCGGGAAGACGGTGCTCGTCGAGACCTCCGGCGAGGCCGATGTCTCGGGGGTTGACGCGCGCGTCCACAAGATCATGGATTTGAAAGCGCCCCTATCTGGGGAAAGTTCCCGGAATCGCTGGAGCAACCTCGCCCATTTGACGCCGCGCGACGAGATCAAGTTCGTCCTTGCCGGCGAAGAGGATTACCTCTGGGCGCGCGACGTCATTCGCAGCAGGCAACTCGATAAAATTACACCGAATTTGCTAATGTCGACCGTCTTCGGAAACTTCTCCCCGAAGGACGTCGTCCCCCGCATCCTGGAAGATCGACTCCCGGTGCGCCTCCAGCTTCAAATGCACAAGTACATCTGGCCCGCCGACGCGACCGGCGTGTGAGCGTGGAACACTCAAGCGCCTAGGTTTTCGGCTATTGGGTCGGACGACTGCTCGTCCTGCTGATCCCGCTCGCGATCGTTGCGCTCATTTTGACGAACGATCGTGCGCGTAAACGGAGGCTGCGCGAGGCCGCTCAGGCGCGTTGGGACGCGATCGTCGCACGCTTTGGGCCCGACGTAGGCGTACGCCTTTTCGCGGGGGACGTCCGCCTCGGCGACAGCGCCGAGATGCTCAGCGCCGCCTTCGGCCCGCCCGGTGTGGCATCGCCCGCCAGGTCCGTCTCGTCGACGGAGTCCTCGCAGGCTAGCGGAAGGATTCGCGTATTGGTCAGGAAGTGCGGGTGCCCGTGAAGAAGTCGCGGAAGATGGAGACGTCCTCTTTGGAGCCGAGGACCAGCGACGTCCGCTGGTGGAGTTCCCGCGGGATCACATCGAGAATACGGTCTTTTCCGTCGATGGCCATGCCGCCAGCCTGCTCGAAGAGGAAGGCCATCGGGTTGGCTTCGTAGAGGAGGCGCAGTTTGCCCTTCGGGCTCTTCTTGTCGGCGGGATAGGCGAAAATCCCCCCTTTGATGAGCGTGCGGTGAGCATCGGCGACCATGCTGCCGACGTAGCGGCTCGTGTAGGGGCGGCCGTCGGTGACGTCGGTCTCTTTGATGTAGGCGGCCCAACGGCGAATTTCTTCGCTCCAGGAGGCGGAGTTACCGCCATTGATGCTGTAGGTCTTTCCGCGCTCGGGGCAACGGATGTTCGGCGCAGAAAGAAAGAACTCGCCGACTTCCGGGTCGAGGGTAAAGCCGTGAACGCCGCGCCCGGTGGAGAGCACAAAGATCGTCGAAGGGCCGAACACCACGTAACCGGCACCGACGATCTCGCGCCCAGGGGCGAGTGCATCGGTGGCATTCGGGTGGAGTTCCGGGTATTTGCGACGGAGCACCGCGAAGACGGTCCCGATGGAGACGTTCGTGTCGATGTTCGAAGACCCATCGAGGGGGTCGAAGAGCACGACGTACTTCCCCGGATGATCGGCAATGACCGCTTCGTCGAGTTCTTCGGAAGCAATCACTCCACAGTGACCGCTTCGCTGAAGAACGTTCAAAAGAACATCATTGGCGAACTGATCCAGCTTCTGGACCTTTTCCCCCTGGACGTTCGTCTCGCCGGTGTACCCGAGGAGCCCGGCGAGGCCGGCGGCGCGGACGCGGCCGTTGATGATGCGAATCGCCAGGGAAATATGATTGAGGAGCGAAGTGAACTCGCCGGTGGCGCCGGGGGCGGCGTGCATCCCGGTGAGGACGTGCTCGCGCAGGGTGGTGCCAACGAGGTTGGGCATCGCTTGGGGGAAGGTGCTCGGGGACTCCATCGCGCCGCGTTGTGAAGGAGCGGCCCCCGCAATTCAAGCGGCATTTTCCGCGCGTCTCGGTGGTGCTTTTCCCGTGGTCGCGCCCCCGGTCGGCGCGGTACCGTGCCGCGCCAAACGCGCCTGGGGCGTCCCCAGCGCGCCATTCTCCGGAGATCTTCCATGGCTCACACCGACCGCGTTCGCGAAATCCTCTCCTGGTACGCCTCCGACAACCCGGGAACGAAGGCGAATCTCGCCCGTTTGCTCAACAGTGGAAAGCTCGCCGGCACCGGGAAGCTCGTGATCCTTCCGGTGGATCAAGGCTTTGAGCACGGGCCGGCCCGCTCGTTTGCGCCGAACCCCCTCGGCTACGATCCCAACTATCACGCCGACTTGGCGATCGCCGCCGGCTGCAACGCCTACGCGGCGCCCCTCGGGTTCATCGAAGCGGTTGCCGATCGCGTCGCTGGCGAGATCCCGCTGATCCTCAAGCTGAACAATTCGGACAGCCTCGCGAAAATGGATCAGCCGATCAGCGCGGTGACGGGCTCCGTCAAGGACGCCATTCGCCTCGGCTGCGCGGCGATCGGCTACACGATCTACCCGGGCTCCGGGCACCGGAACCGCATGTACGAAGACCTCCGCGAGCTCATCGCCGAGGCGAAAGCGCATGGCCTCCCGACGGTCCTTTGGTCCTACCCGCGTGGTGCCGGCCTCTCCAAGGATGGCGAGACGGCGACCGACGTCGCTGCCTACGCGGCCCAGATCGCCGCCCAGCTCGGCGCCCACGTGATCAAGATCAAGCCGCCTAAGGACTTCGTCGAGCAGGCCGAAGCGAAGAAGGTCTTCGAGAAGTACAGCATCCCGACGGCCACCCTTGAGGACCGCGTCCGCCACTGCGTCCAGGCCGCCTTCGCCGGCCGCCGGATCGTGATTTTCTCCGGGGGCGAAGCCAAAGGCACGGAGGAGGTTCTCGCGGAAGTTCGAGGACTTGCCAAAGGTGGCGCCTTCGGTTCGATCATGGGCCGCAACGCCTTCCAGCGCCCCCGCGAAGAGGCGATCAAGCTCCTTCAGGACGTCATGGACGCCTTCGCAAACGCCTGATCGTTGCTCACCGATCACGGCCGCCCCTCCCGGCTCTGGGCGGCGATCCTCGCGATCGTCTGCCCGGGCCTCGGCCATCGGTACCTCGGCCGCCCGTTTGTCGCGTTTGCGACGGCGGGCGTCGCCCTTTTGTTGCCTACACTGATCCTTTTTCAATTCGCACAGGTCGTCGTCGCTTTAGGTCCGAAGACCGCTTACCTGATGCTTTTTCTGGCACCGGGGATGATCGCGACGCTCTCCGTGATCGACCTGTTTACGCGCTGGGATGCCGACCAGGACGAAGTCGCACCGTTTCTTCCGCTGCTCCTCCACGCAGGCCTCTTCGGCGTTGCAGCAGCGGCGCTCGCGCTCGCCGTCCCCAGCTATTTTGTGGAGCGCTACGTCGTCCCGTCGACGTCGATGCTCCCGCTCCTTCGGCCTGGTGATGAGCTCCACGTCGATCGGCGGGTGGCGGTCGGCGACCTCCAGCGCGGTGACGTCGTGGTGCTCCGGGAGCCGGGACCGCCGGGGGCGAAGGAGTCATTTCTCGTAAAGAGAATCGTCGGTCTTCCCGGGGATTCCATCGCCTTCGTTGGGCAAGAACTCGCGGAAAGTCCGAGAAAGATCAGCCATTGTCTCGCTGGCGGAACCGGCGGCAGGCTCGAATGCATCGACGACCGTTGCTGGGCCCTACCGGCGCCGAGCACGGAGACTTCCGCGTTTCGGACCGCCTACGAAGTGGCGCCGCCGCAGCTATTCGTCGCGGGGGATCTTCGCGAAAACAGTGAAGATTCGAGGGCTCGACTCCGACTCGGTCTCCCGCCGTTCGCCGTGGGGGACGTCGTCGGTCGTGTCATCGCCCATCGCGCGAAAGGGGGCGAGCTCGCCGCCATCGACGTAGATGCCGCCGGGGGGCCCTATCGGTGCGCCCCCCCTACGAACGCGAAGTAAGTGGGGCGGGCGCCGACGGTTCGGCTAAGGATCCGGGGCTGTGGCAGCGAAAAAATCGTCCGCGTCGTCGTCTTCCAAGGGCTCTGCCGCCGGTCTTGTGATCGGCGTCCTGGTCGGTCTCGGTCTCCTCGGTGGGGCCATCTACGGGCTCGCACGCCTCGAAAAGGGCTCCGCCGACGGCGGTGCCGGGAGCGCATCGGCGAGCGCAAGCGCAGCACCGAGCGCCGCTCCAAGTGGAGCTCCATCCGCATCCTCCGCGCCGGCACCGAGCGCCAGCGCGACTCCCGTGCAAGATGCAGCGATCGCTGAACTCGACGCGACTTCCGTGCAGGATGCATCGATCGAGGTGACCGATGCGGGGTCGCCAACCACTGCGACCGATGCCGCGGCCGCAACGGGGGCAACCGCGGCCTCGGATCGCTCGGCCGCAGCTGCCGGCGTACGCGCCGAGCTCGAAACGACGAGCCCGACGGCCGGCCTCGCACGCGGCGAGCGCCCAGGGAAAGCGACGAAAGAGGCGATCGCCTTCGCCGAAGAGATCTGCGTTTCGGCGGCTCCCGGGGTCGCGCGATGCGGAAGTCCTGAGAAAACCGTCGTTTCCGTCCACGCCCTCGAGCGTGACGGCTACAGCGGCCACGAAGCGCGCGTCGTCGCCCCGGCGGGGGCCAAGCCGAAGGACGGCGGCGCCGAGACTGATGCATGCATGGTGCAGGAAGTATTGAAGGTGTTCGACACACGCCTCGACGCCGATCGCGGCGCACTGACCGACCTCGAAGGGCGCGCCTTCTTCACCTGCACTTTCGGCGCCAAGTAACGGATGTTGCGCGTATTTCTCCGCTGTGTCCCGCTTGTGACCATCGCCGCCTGCGGCCCTGCGGGCGCGAGTGGCCCCCGCGCTCCTACGCACGCGCAGGTGCAGGAGACGCCAGCCACCGCGAGCCCTGCCGCCATCGAGAAGGCATGGCTCGCGCTCGCGACCGCCGATCCCATCCTGGCAAAGCTCCGTGGGCTCCCCTTCCCCAATCCCGAAAGCGAGCACCTTCTTTCCCAGGAACTGCTCGCAACAAACACCGATCTTGGGACGCTCGGCGGGCGCCCCGATCGCCTCTCCTTCGGCCTCCGCGGGCGCTCCCTCGACGCGGCCCAAGCAGCCCTAGGCGGAAAGCATGCGCCGGCCGTGGAGCGAGAAATTGTCATCAGTCGCGCGAATTTGGCCTGGGAGCGCTCAGCTCCAGAGGCGCTCGGGGTGCTTCTTGAGGCGCTTGTCGCCGTCGGAAATACAAGCACTGCCGAGGCTTCTGTTCTGGATCGGTACCTGGCGGGGCGCCTCGCAAGTTTGGCGCCGGCGCTGAGCGCTCGCCAGGCCGATCGCTGGGACGCTTCTGCGATTGAAGCGGCTCTCGACGGCTTCGATGCCGTGATCGATACCGGCAAAGTTCCGGAGACGGCGCGGGCGGTGCTTGCGCTCCGTGACGAGGCGGAAAAGATCCGCATCGTGCCGACGGGGACGCGCACCGACCTCCTCGATGGGCGGATCGCCGCGGCGTTCCCGGGGGAGACCGTCGGTACGGCGACGATGGCGCTCGACGGAGCCCTGCCCGCACAAAATCAAAAGGTACGAGCACTTCTCGCAGCCGCAGGCCCCACGAAAGAGCGTGCATTCTGCACGGATACCGGGGACACCCTGGTCTACGAGTTCACCACTTTCCTGCCGCGAACGCATCGCCAGGTGAGCACGACGGCGATGACGCCCGAGGTGCTCGCGATCGTCGATCACGACCGCCGGAGCCTCGCCCGTTGGGGGCTGCGTGCGGCGATGGGGCGCGCGCTGCTGACCGATCCGGCGCGGGAACCGGTGCTCCTGGCGACGCTCGCGCCGGCCGAGCGCCACCGCATCCTTGCCATCGTCGCTGCCGATCCGTTGCTGCCGCTTCGTGCCCTTCTCGACGCGCCCCGTTAGGCGAAAATTCGACGTCTTTGTTGCGTTGCGTCGTCGTTTTGCCCCTTTGCACCAAGTGTCGGGCGACTAAGCGGTGCCCATGGATCTCTTCGGTCTCCTCTCCGATCATCAGTACGGTCAGGTCTTCGTTCAGGTCGACCCGGCGTCCGGGCTCCGCGCCATCATCGCGGTCCACGACAGCCGTCTCGGCCCCGCCCTCGGCGGTTGTCGGTTCATCCATTACGACCGCGACGAAGACGCGATGCGCGACGCCCTCCGCCTCGCCCGCGGCATGACCTACAAAGCAGCCATCAGCGGGCTGAATCACGGCGGCGGCAAGAGCGTCATCTTGAAGCCGCGCGGCGAGTTCGACCGGAAGGCGCTCTTCACGAGCTTCGGTCGCTTCCTGGAAGACCTCGGCGGTCACTACGTCACCGCGGAAGACTCAGGCACCTCCATGGAAGATATGGAGACGATTCGAGCAGTTACCAAGAACGTCACCGGCATCGACCCGAAGAACGGCGGCTCCGGCGACCCGTCCCCGTTCACGGCACTCGGCGTCCGCCGCGGCCTCGAAGCCTGTGTAGAATACAAACTTGGCCGCAAGAGCCTTGAAGGCGTCCACGTCGCGGTGAAGGGGGTCGGTCACGTCGGCTGGTACCTCTGCCGCGACCTCCACGCCCTCGGCGCCAAGCTCTCGGTCTCGGATATCGACGCCGCCCGCACCCAGGCCGCCGCCCAGGAATTCGGCGCGACCGTCGTCGACAACGACACCATCCACGCGCTCGCCTGCGACGTCTACGCCCCCTGCGCGCTCGGCGCGGGCCTCAACGACGAAACGATCCCGGCCATCCAAGCGACGATCATCGCCGGCGCAGCGAACAACCAGCTTGCCGAGAGCCGCCACGGCGACGAACTCCACAAGCGGGGGATCCTCTACGCCCCCGACTACGCGATCAACGCGGGCGGCCTTGTGAACGTCGCGGCGGAGGCGTCCGGCACCTACAACGCGGATGCTTCGCGGGCGAAGGTGCTTACCATCTACGACACCCTCTTCACGATCGCCGAGCGCTCGGCAAAGACGAACGTCCCGACCTGGAAGGTCTCCGACGCGATGGCGGAAGAGCGTTTGGCGGCGGCGAGCAAGAAGAACTGACTTCGCAAACAACACCCAAAGAAAAAGCCGCCCCGGGAATCCCGCGGGCGGCTTTTTTTTCGGACTACTTGTCTCCGCTCCAGTCAAGCTTCTCGTCCTCCGTATTCGCGACGAGTCTCATAAAATCTCTCATGCCGGCCTCGCAAAAAACGTAGCGATCTCGAATTGCCTTTCCGTTCGCGTCAGTCTCGGTCTTGAGAATTTGATAGTCCTTCGACTTCAGTTGACTGAGGGCTTGGGCCACCGCATCTCTTTTGGTGGCTTTCAGGGTCCTCCTCTCCACTTCCTTTCGGATTTGCTCCGTAGTCACGAATTCACTGTCGTGGAGGTGTCCCATGGCTAGCAAGGTCTGCTTTCGCCACTGAAATGGCCCGACTGTTTCGCACGCCTCGACGTATTGCTTTTTGAATCGCGCTGCGTTCCGGCGCACGTAGGTTAGGAGAGCGGCTTTGTAGTGGTCGAGCGTTGCGGTGCGGATAGATTGCGCGCACGCCGCCTCCGCGACTTCCAAGCATAGAAACTGGAGTATCGACGGAGACCCACCACTCGCTTTAACGACGGCGGAGCTCACTGTTCCGTCGCATCGGATGGACAGTCGCTCCATGCCATTTTGGACAACCATAGATGACTCTGCCTCCGAGAATAGAGGCACATGGACATCCGAGAGGACTCGAGAGATACCATTGTCTGTGGCGACGAGTCTGCTGGATTCGGCGGCGGTCCCAACGACAATTAGACCAAAATGGATCGAAGACCGATTCGCGGCGCGCTTAATCAACTCCGCAACGGCTCGAACGAGGTCAGCTGACGCTCGATGCATTTCATCGAGTACGAGCACGACTTTTTTTTCTTCACAGAGTTGAAGAAGGAGTTCGTCGGTATTTCCAGAAACGGCAGGTACAAACGTTGCGGTACTGTCTACCGAAACCTTCCCAGTGACGCTCGCGGTCATTCCAGCTGCGGCGCCCAACGACGTCGCCACTTCCAATCCTCCTCGCGACGTCCGAGAGGCAAGTTTCTCTACCTCAAGCTTTGAAAATATCTCATTTTTGAGTCCTTCGGCACCCAATTGTGCAACATTTTCGAGATGGACAAGGCATCGCTGTTTTCTCCGAACGACACGAAGAACCATGGATGTTTTCCCAACACCATAGTCGCCAAAAACGACCGGAACCAAACCACGTTCCAAGTCTTTTTCAATATCCTTTTCGGTCGAACGTGGAGCGTAGGCATGTCGTTCCTCAACTGAGGGACGTGCTGGTACAAAGACATCACTGGGCTTTTCCATCGCCTCAAGAGTCACCGGATATGGACGGGAGTGCAACAACTTTTGTGGGCCGCTAAACGTCAAAAGAAGGTGGCGGCGGGGTTTTCACCCGCATCTCCGGGATGGAATCGGTAACCCTTCTTCTTCGGCCCCAACGAACCAGTCGTGGGACGAGGGATTGAAAAAGGGACACTCCCAGCGTGTTAACCTGGCGTTCCTTAAACGATAATCCTCTCCCATCGGCCCACCGGGGTGGACGAAAGTCGAAAGAAGATAACCCGCTCTTCCGTCTGAGCTACCGCTGCAAATTCACGAACGTTCCAAGGCACTGTGACGGCGGGATTCGCGCCCGCAATTGACCTTTCGGCCCGTGATGAAAGTTTCACTACGTCACACGCATCCCCAATTGGGGGGTGCAGCTGGCGGGATTCGAACCCGCGGCACGGCGATCCATATTCGATAACCGTCTTTCGTCGACCCACACGCGAACGCGCATGGATAAGGGGTGAGAAACGGTGTTTTTCCTGCTCTACCACTGAGCTACAGCCGCTTGCGAAACATCACGAAAGAGAACACGAAAGTCGTGGTTGTGGGATTTTCACCCGCATTTCGGAGCCCCTTCGATAAACCTCGCTCGTCGGCCCAACGAAGTTCTCGGATCCGGCGCTTCGCCGGGACGAGACCAACAATTGGGCAAGGTCTTGAACGAGGACTCTTTCTCCGTGTACTAGAATTGTACGAAACCACGGTGCAGCCGTCGAGGGCGAGCATATGACGCTTCCCCGTCGGTTCAATCGTCTGAAAAGAGGCAAAGAATGCGTCATCCAGCGCCTTGATCAGTCGCGTATCCGGCTTCCAGGTCAACGAGCCTTTGTCGCCGCGCCCTTGCCCGTAGATGCCGGCGGCCGCAAGGACCGACAGCGGATGGATGCGCGCCTTCTTCAGTGCCCGCTCGTCGCGGAGGCGGTCGGCGATCAAGCGCCCGTGGCCGGCGTCCGTGAGCCCGAGCGCACCCAGACGCGCGAGGTTTCGGAGGAGGGCCGTGAGCGGAAGATCGGGGAGCAACGCTTCCCAAACCGCCTTATTTGCGAGGAATTGCGACGGGATCATCTCGTGCGTAAAGCGATACTTCGCGCAGAGTTGAATGACCTCCTCGGGGCTCGTCGCCTGCTGGAGGGCATCGAAGGCGGCAAGCGTCTCCGGGAGGAGGCTCGCGTCGGGCGCCTTGCCGACGATCCACCCGAAGATCGCCTTCTGGCGGTCGTCGACGGGATGGGCGTGGGAGAGGCGCAACATGTCGCGGTGAGACCAGCCGTCCCGCTGGCGGTATTTCGTCGTTTGATAGACGAGATCCTTCTCCGCCTTCTGCGTATACCAGCGGGCGACCGCGGTACGGAGCGCGCGGCCGAAACCGCGAAAGCGGGTCGCGGCGTCGACGAAATGAAAGAGGTGGGTCGCCGTACGCGCAACCTGGGGCAGGGCCTCAAGGGCTGCGGCCCGCGTCGCCGGGTCCCCCGCGGAAGCCGCGTAGGCAAGGGCAAGGATCGCCGAGTCATTCTTGGGGGCGCGGCCGGTCACCGAGACGGAAACAATCCGCGAAACGGTCTTTTTCCCGTCGAGCGCGAGGCAGGCATCGAGGGCGCTGAGGGCGTCCTGCGCGGTCTTTCGTGCGGTCGCGTAGTAGGTCGGGCCGTCGGCGCCGAGGATGAGGAAGCGGTCGAGGCGCCCCCAGGCATCGAGGGCGAACACCGCGCCACCGGCATGGTTGGTCACGAGACCGGCGGTCGGGTTGGCAGACTTCGGGGCGAACAGGTCAAGAACAGCGCGGAACATATAGAATTCTCCGAGGGGAGTCGGCCCATCGCTGGGCAACCGTCTCACGTCGTCGCCCCCCGCAGCTTCGCGGGTCGGCGTCGACCGTCCGCCGTTTTCAGCGGACGTCTGCCGTTCAGCAGCGCCCGTGCCAGCGGCTGTGGGGAGCCAGATTTCCTCGGTTTCTTGATGGCGGGCCTCCGCGAGCCCCCAAATTGCGCGCGTATGCGCTAGGAATACTAGCCTATAGGCTAATTACGCGCCCATGAGCACGCGAACGGCGAATTTCCACAAAAAAAGCCCCTGGAGGGCTCCAGGGGCTCGCGTTCCAGGCCCCCGGTCCTTGTGGGACAGGCCCTCCGCGTGCAGGCGGAGGGGAGAGCACTCGAACGTAATCAGGGTCGTGGGAGAGGGCCGGCGGCCGGCTCGCCAAGCACTTCGATTTCCTCGGTGGTGAGGATCTCGCTGCGGATCAGGAAGCGCACGCCGAGGGGCGACTCCAAGGAGAAGCCGGCGCCGCGGCCAGGGACGACATCGAGGACGAGGCGGGTGTGCTTCCAGTATTCGAACTGGGCCGCCCCCATATAGAAAGGTGTATCTTCCACCATTCCGAGGAACACGTCGCGACTACCGATGCGGAAATCCCCGACTTTAAAGCACATCGGAGCGCTTCCGTCGCAGCAGCCGCCGCTCTGGTGAAAGAGCAGCGGCCCGTTCTCGCGGGTGAGGTCACGCACAAGCGCGAGGGCGACCTCGGTGGCGACGATGCGGCTCACGACGCCGCTCAGAAGAAACCCATCGGGTTCGGATCGTAGCTGACGAGGAGGTTTTTCGTCTGCTGGTAGTGGGCGAGCATCATGGCGTGATTTTCGCGCCCGATGCCCGACTGCTTGTAGCCGCCAAAGGCGGCGTGGGCCGGATAGTGGTGGTAGCAGTTCGTCCACACACGGCCTGCTTCAATGGCGCGACCGGCCCGGTAGGCGGTGTGCGTGCTGCGCGACCAGACGCCGGCGCCCAGGCCATAGAGCGTGTCGTTGGCGATGGAGATCGCGTCGTCGAAGTCGGTGAAGGAGGTCACGGAGACGACCGGGCCGAAGATTTCTTCCTGGAAGATCCGCATCTTGTTGTGGCCTTCGAAGATCGTCGGCTGGACGTAAAAGCCCGTTGCCAGGTCGCCGCTCATCTCGCCGACGGCGCCGCCGAGGAGGACCTTGGCCCCCTCTTTCTTCCCGATGTCGATGTAGGAGAGGATCTTCTCCAATTGATCACGCGACGCCTGCGCCCCCACCTTGGTGTCGGTGTCGAGGGGGTTCCCCGGCTTGCTCTTGCCGACGCGCTCGATGGCCATCGGAAGGAACTTGTCGTAGATCGACTTTTGAATCAGCGCGCGGGACGGGCAGGTGCAGACCTCCCCCTGATTCAACTTGAACATCGCGAAGCCTTCGAGGGCCTTCTGAAGGAAGTTGTCGTCCTGGGCGACGACGTCCTCGAAGAAGATGTTCGGCGACTTTCCGCCGAGCTCCAGGGTGACCGGGTTCAAGTTCTCAGAGGCGTACTGCATGATGAGGCGGCCGGTCGTCGTCTCGCCGGTGAAGGCGACCTTTCCGACGCGCGGCGAAGAAGCGAGCGGCTTACCGGCTTCAATGCCGAAACCGTTGACGATGTTGAGGACGCCCGGCGGGAGAAGGTCCCCAACGAGTTCCATCCAAACGAGGATCGAAACCGGGGTCTGCTCGGCCGGCTTCAAGACGATCGCGTTGCCACCGGCGAGGGCGGGGGCGATCTTCCAGGTGGCCATCAAGATCGGGAAATTCCAGGGAATAATCTGAGCAACGACGCCGATCGGCTCATGGAAGTGATAGGCGACGGTGTGCTCGTCGAGCTGGGAGATCCCGCCTTCTTGGGCGCGGATGCAGCCGGCGAAATAGCGAAAGTGGTCGATGGCAAGCGGGATGTCTGCAGCGAGTGTTTCGCGGACCGGCTTGCCGTTGTCCCAGGTCTCGGCGACGGCGAGGAGTTCGAGATTCGCCTCCATCCGATCGGCGATCTTATTGAGAATGTTCGCGCGTTCCGTCGGTGAGGTTTTGCCCCACGCGCTCTTCGCCTTGTGGGCGGCGTCGAGGGCGTCTTCGACGTCGCTCGCGTCCGAGCGGGGGATTTCGCAGAAGGTCTTCCCGGTGACCGGCGTCACGTTCTCAAAATACCTGCCGGCGCGGGGCGCCTTCCACTCGCCGCCGATGTAGTTGCCGTAGCGGCTCTTGAACGCGATCTTCGAACCTTCGGTATTCGGTGCGGCGTAGATCATGGGGCTCTCCTTCGGTGGGACGTCGGTACGTGATTGCCCCATCTCTTCAGCGATTGTGCCAACGGCATGACGCACCGCAAAAGCCCATTTTCTCGGTGTTTTCTGTCTTCACGGCGGCGCGTCCAACGCGCTCCACCTGTCGCACCTGTTGCATTGTGCGACATAGGATTGGCGAAAGAGACCGGCGGGAAATGTGCAGCCGAGAGCTTCGCTGCGCGCTACCTTCTTCGCTTGGCTGTGCGGTTGGAGAGGGGCGTCCGTTCGCCGGTCACCCCTCGACGCGCGCCGAAGGGTTGCATGCATGATGCACTTTCATGATCGCGGTGTGCAGTTCTGGCGCCGATTCTGCGAGCGGGAGTGGGATGTCCGTCCCGGAGGGAACGCGCGCCTGGTCGCGTCCGAGACGTCTCTTGGCGATCGCGATGACGAGGCGGAGCTGGTCGCCCGTTGGCGCCGCGCCCGAGCGCTTGGCGCACGCCCCCTCGGCGGAGATCCGATTGTGGCCGTCCCCGACCGCGACTTGCTGGAGCGCAAGGAGAGACTCGCGCCTGTAACTACCCGTTTTCAGCGTCTTTTTGCCCCCCTCGAAGACGCCCTCGCCCGCGCCAGCGCCATCGCCCTCTTTGCCGATCCGGAAGGGGTGATCCTCAGTACAAAGGGGTGGCGCACCGTCGAGAGCCCGACGGCGCGCGCGCGCCTTGTGGACGGCTGTTCGTGGTCCGAAAAAGACCGCGGAACCAACGCCATCGGGACCGCCGCCATCGAGCGCGTCCCTGTCAGCGTCGTCGGCGCTGCTCACTTTGAAGCTCGAAATCACGCGCTTTTTTGCCATGCGGCGCCGGTCCTCGATCTTTTCGGCGAGGTCGTCGGCGTTGTCGACGTCAGCGGCCCTGTCGGCGCCTCCGACGCGGCGTTCTCGGCGGCGGTCCCGATGGCAGCGCGCGCCCTTGAAGAGGCGCTCGCCCATGACCTCTTCGCACGTACCATCGCCGGCGGTCTCCCCGCCGTGGAAGCCCGCATCGGCAACGATCGCGAGGCGACGCTCGTCGTCGACGGCCGTGGCCAGGTCGTCGCGCGGAATGTTGCATTCTGCACACTCTTTGGCCTCGCGCCGGAGGAGCCACTGACCGTCGAACGGCTCTTCGGCACCCGCTTCGACGCCGTCGCCAAATACGCCCGCGATTCACAGGTGCCGCTTGCCTTTGAGGTCGCCGATCGTCGCCTCGCCGTCTCCCTGGAACCGCTGCAAGACACACGCAATCGCGTCTTTGCGGTGATCATCCGCTTCCGCGATCGGGCGTTTCGGCAGGAAATCGTTCGCGCGCGCCCTTCGCCGACGCGCCCCGCCTCTTTTTCGCGCATCCACGGGAGCGATCCCGCCCTCGCCGCGACCCTCGACAAGGCGGCTCGCATCGCCGCTTCGACACTCCCCGTCCTCCTCATCGCCGAAACGGGAACCGGCAAAGAACGGCTCGCTGCCGCGATTCATGGCGCCAGTCCGCGGGCCGTTTCCCCCTTTGTTGCCGTCAATTGTGCGGCGGTGCCAGCGTCGCTCCTCGAGAGCGAGCTTTTCGGTCACGCCCCGCGGAGCTTCACGGGCGCCTCCCGGAGCGGATCGAAGGGAAAAATCGCGGAAGCCGATGGGGGGACGCTCTTCTTGGACGAGCTTGGCGACATGCCGCCGGCGATGCAGGCAGCGCTCTTGCGCGTCCTCGAAGATGGCAGTTACTACCGCGTGGGGGAGGAGCGCCCGCGGAAGTCTCAATTCCGATTGATCGCGGCGACTGGAGTCCCACTCGCCGACGCAGTCGCCGCCGGAACCTTCCGCGCCGATCTCTACCATCGCCTCGCCGGGGCCGTCCTCGCGATCCCGCCGCTCCGGGATCGGCGCGATCTCCCCGAACTCGCGACGGCGATCCTGGGGGAGCTCGCCGTGCCAGGCACCGACCCGAAGCGGCTCTCAAGTGCCGCCCTCGCACGCCTCACTCGGCATACTTTTCCCGGGAATATTCGAGAGTTGCGTATGGCACTCCACCACGCCGTCGTCCTCGCGGGCGAGCGTGAAATCGTCGACGTCGACGACCTCCCGGACACCCTTCAACCAGGCGCAACCAGCTTGGGTTTGAAGGTCCGCCGCGTCGTCGACGACGTGATGGGGCGCGCTCTCGACGCCTACGGCGGAAACGTCAGCGAGGCGGCGCGGCGCCTCGGCGTCTCCCGGAGCACCCTCTATCGGCGCGGCCTTACGCCGACCGACCGGCGCCGAGAACGTTGATCCGCGTGCTCAGGCGCGAATAGCTGAGAATCGCTTCCGCGGCATTCGCAGCGCCGTCGACCCCCCCGTAGTACGCGCTCGCACGCTTCGCGGCATTTCGAAAGGTTGGGTCGACGCAAAGCCGGCGGACCGCATAGGGGAGGGCCGCTGTCGACGCAGAAGCCGGGGCAAGGCGCAAAGCCATCCCGAGGCGCTCAGCGACGGCGACGTTGAGCTCTTGCTCCCCATGCAGCGGAAATCCGACGAAGGGGATCCCGGCAGCGATGGCCGTCTGCACACTCCCCTGCCCGCCCATCAGGACGGCGGCGGAAACGCGCTTGAAGACCTTATCGCTCGCGAGGATCGGCTCTGCGAGGACGTCATCGGCTTCCAAATCGGCGACGTCGTGGATGGTCTGCGCCACAAGGACCCGCGCCCCTGCCTCACGAACGCCAGCAACGACGTGGCGCACCAGCTGCTCGTCGCTGCTGGTGAGCGCCACGTAGACGACCGGCGAAGAACGGTCGTCGAGGAAGCGCTCGACGCGCGGCGGGAGCGGGAGGTCAAGGCGTGCATAGAGAGGGCCCGTCATCCGAAACGAGGCCCCAGGCCGCAGCCCCCACAGCCACGGCCGCCAGGACTCAACCTTTTCTTTCGTTATGCCGAGAACTTCCGGGACATCGGTTACCAGCGTCAAGTCGCCACAAAGGAGGGCGGCGAAGCTCGGAACGCCAGCAACACCGAAGGAGGCCGCCGCACGATTGAGGCACGCGACCGGCGCCCGCATCCAGCGAGTCGCGCGATTGGCGAGGGCCCGCTGGACGAGATGAGGGAGGCGGTGCATCTCCTTCACGATCGGGTTGACCGGGGCCGGGCACAACCCCGCAGCAAGGACGGGCGGCACGAAACTCCCGCCGTGGGACGTAGCGAGGGGGATCCGGCAAATCTGGGTAGAAATCGCCGCCGAAAGCTGAAAGCCGCTAACCACGATTTCCGGCACAAGCTCATGAAACAGCTCAATTTCTTGACGAATGAGAGCCGCAAGAACGGTGTCTTCGTAAAAGGGTAGGTCTTCCGCGCCGACGGAAAGAAGCGCCGCGAGGAAGCGACGATGAAACTCGGCCGACTCGCCGGCCTGCGGAGGGAGTGCGAGCGGACGAAACGGGACGGGACCTCCGCGAAGGAGGTGCGCATACGGCCCGTCGAGGGCGGCGATCGTGACGGTGGCCCCCACCTGATGAAGCGCGTTTGCGATCGCAAGCATTCGCGTTGTTTCTGAAAGAAATCCAGTATTTGGAAGGAGAAGAATCTTTGCCTTTGACGCGGCCATCGTCGACATGAACAATATATTACCTATGCAACCGAACGTAGCAAACATCATCGCGGCCGACCTCGAGGGGGCGGCACCGACGACCCGCGCAAGGGTCTCCGCGTTCCGCCTGGTGCTCGCCGTCGCGAGCGACTTCCGCGCGGCCATGGATCGGCGCTATCGAGAGAGCGGCATCACGACCCAGCAGGCGGCCCTCCTTGCGATATGCCTCGCCGCGCCCGCACCGCTCCGCCAAGGGGAACTCGCCCTTCGACTCGGCGTGAGCCAGCAGAACGTCCGCCAACTGACCAATTCGCTCGTCCGCAAAGGACTTCTCGTCGAACGAGTCGACCCCGCCGACCGGCGCGCGAGGAACTTTCAGGCGGAGGCGGCTGCGGCAGCGCTCTTCGAGGCCCGCAACCAGGGGGATTTTGAAGAGATATCGACCTGGTTCGACGGTCTGAGCGACGACGAGGTCCTGCACTTTGGGACCGTCCTCGCGAGGCTCCTCGGGCGGGCCCACCGGGGGCTGCGCCCGGCGAAGTAGCAAAACGCCGATGCCGATCGTCGGGCGACCGTGGGTCACCCGTCGCGGACAACTCCGGGGAGCTCGTCCCGGAGGGGATGCTCACGGTCGCTAAAGGGGTCGGCGTGCATCAGGACCTTCGTCTCCGGTCCGACAATTTCGCGAATTTGCCCCTGGAGATCGACGAACAGATCATGGACGACCGCCGTCGGCGTGTCTCCGGGGACAATGACGTGAAAATCGACGACCGGCCAGCGACCGCCCCGCGTACGAAGGTCGTGGAAGGAAATAATTCGCCCCGCAACAATCCCCTCAAGGACGCCTTTTACTTTTCGAACTTCTTCCGCGGGCAAGCTTCCGTCCATGATCACGTGGAGCCCGTCACGAACCACGCGAATGCTCGAAACGACCATGAAAACGGCGATGCCGGCGGAGAAGACGGCGTCGACGTAGGGCCACCCGGTCACCTTTGCGACGAGGAGGGCCGCGAGTACGCCGAGGTTGACGTAGACGTCGGTGAGGTAGTGGAGGGCGTCCGCGGCGATGACCACACTCTTGGTCGCCGCTGCGACCTTTCGGAGGTAAGCGACGGTAGCACCAGTGACCATAAGCAGCGGAATCATCACGATAATTCCGAGCATACCGTCGTGCGGTTTCTCGCCGATGAGGACTTTGTGAACTGCCTCGTAGAGAAGGAAGAGCCCAGCGGAGAAGATGAAGCCCCCCTCGAACATCGCCCCCAGACCTTCGACCTTCGCGTGCCCGTAATTGTGTCCCTCGTCAGCGGGGCGGGCAGCAAGGCGGACCACGAAGAGATTTACCGCCGAAACGCAAAGGTCGCCGACCGAGTCGACCGCGGAGGCGAGCATCGCCATGCTGTGACTGCGAAGGCCGACCGAAAACTTCACGATCGCCCCAAAGATGGAGCAGGCGATTGCGATTTGAATGGCGCGAACTTCACGAGCGGTCGTCATCGGCGTTTCCGAGGCAGTAGCGGAGTTTCTACAAAGAAGAAACGCCGCATTCTCGAAAGAGAAGCGGCGTTCTTGCCTTTGATTTTCAGTTACTGAGGGCGCTGTCGAGGAGACGTCCCCGTCAGGGGTGCCCTTCCGGCATGCCCATTCCCGGCGGGAGTCCCCCCATGCCGCCCATGTCGGGGGGCATCTGGAGGCCGGGCGGCGGGGCGCCGCCCGCGTCTTTCGCGCCAGCATCGGGCGGCACCTGGAACTTCGTCGGCTCGGCAGTCGCCCACTCGGCGGGCCAGCTCGGGATCACGAAGATCGTCGGATTTCCGTCTTTCATTGCGTAGCGCGTGCCGCCGGTCGCCGCCTTGCCGAGCTTCACGGTGAATTTCCCGGCGTTGTCCTTGAGGGCGAACGTGACGGTCGCCTCGGGGGCGTCCAGGCCGGTGTCGCTCGCCGGCTTTCCGTCGCCGAAGTCGGCGGCGTCGAGGTGGTTGAAGGCGCGGACAAGGTCGTCGACCTTTGACGCATCGAACTTCTCAATCGCCTTCCCCTTGAGCGTCCCGCCCCACTTGTCCCCCTTGGTGAAGGAGTAGTCGCCGGACTTGTTCGTCAACGTGATCGAGGAGACGTTCGCGTCTTCAAACTTGAGAATCTCGGTGTCCCGCCACGCCTTCACATCTTTCGAGAAGACGAAGCCGTTGAAGCCGGTCACCGCGTAGACAGACGGCTTTCCGCCGAGGATCACCATCTGGCCACGGCTGCCTTGCTTGCCGATGGTCCAGTCGGCTTTGGTATCAGCCCCCTTCTTCGCGACGATATGAAGGGCCTTCTCGGGGCCGAGCTCATAGAGCTTTTTCATGTCGTCGGTGACGTTTTGAGCAATGATATCCGTGAGCTTGACGTCCTTCAGGTTGTCGAGCGCCGACTTCACCGCCTGGGCATTTGCCGCGTAGGCAACCGGCTTCTTGAGGACCCACTTGTCCCCTTCCTTCGCCAGCACGACCTCTTCGTCGACGTCTTTGCCGTCTTTGCGGACCTGCCGCGTGACCGAGAGTGTGTCGACGTCTTCAAGCCCTTCGATCTTCGGAAGATCGACCTTGGCCGACGAGACGACGACCTTCTTGTCCTCCTGGGTCTTCATGTAGGCAAAGCCGCCAAGCGCCAGAAGAATCACACCGCCGATAAGAAGTTTCTTGTCCATAACGTTGATTGTCGTTGCCCGAAAATACGTTTGAAGGAGAAGGGAGAAGTCCCGTTTCCGGCAGACCGAAAACGGGACCTCACTCGCAGAAGAAGATCACGCCAGGGAGACGTCTTCGCGAGCCTTCATGCGAAGTTGGCGACGCACGAAGCCGAAGATCGCGAAGAGAAGCGGCAAGCCCAACGTCAGGATGTACCCGACGCTGTTCTGCTTCTTCTTTCGCGCCGCCTTCATGTCTTCGTCGCGCTTCTTCAGCTGGTCGTCGGTCTCATCACCGGTGAAGGTAAGCTTCGAAAGGTCTTCGTAGACGAGCGGCGGATCGGCTTGGATCTTGGCCGCGGTCGCGACGAGGTCGCTGTCGCCGGAGAGCCAGTCGAGGCTGTTCTTGAAGGTGATCAACGTCGAGGTCGCGTTCGTCTCGAGGAAGCCTCCGGCGATCGTCTGGAGGTCCTTGTCCCCACCGCCGCCGCCGAACTGGGCCATCTGGCCGCCCATGTCCGGGCCGTTGCCGGCGCGGGCGAACGGGTTGGCGAAGAACTGCGGCGAGGCGACGACCATCACGCGGGCCGCTTTTTCCGCCTTCGCGGGGGTGTTGATCCCCATCTTGTCGCCGCTCGGGAACGCCGTGCCGAGGGTCCCCTCGACGGCGGCCGCGATGCCGTACTGCTCGAAGGCCTGCTTGTCGTCCTTCGCCTTCTTCATGAAGGATTCCCAGGTCTGGAAGGGGCGAAGGTCGACGCTGTCGGTCGTCGCGCGGAGGGAGCGCGGCGAGGTACGGGCGACAATTCGGAAGGCGTCGCCGCCGAGATCCGGCTGCTTTTCCTTGTGAATGATGACCGAGGACGGGAACGGCATCGACAGCGGCTGGCTGCGGAAGAAGGGGACGAAGCTGGTGTCGAGGAAGCGATCCCCGGGGCCAGCGCCGGGCATTTCCTGGGGGACCGGCACTTGCGGGAAGCGGACCGTGGTCGCCCCCATTTGGGTGCGGACCGGGACGCGCATCGCGAGACCGAAGTCGACGACGACGTCCTTGCGGAGCTCAATCCCGTAGCCATCGAGAAGCTTCTCGAGACCGTGGGTGTTGAGCGAGGCCTGCATGGAGGCATCGGAGGCCTTCACATTCGCAGCACCGGCGAACACGGCGAGGCTCTTCCCCTTGAGAACAAACGCGTCAATACGACGAAGTTCTTTCTCGGTAAGGTCTTTCCCCGGCTGGGTGATGATGAGGCCGTCGAGTTCCTCGGGGACCTCCCCCTCGCCGCCCTTCAGATCGACTTCCTGAATTTCGTAGAACGGAAATTTCTGAAGGATAATCTGCTGGATGCTCGGCCCAGGCCCCTGTCCCGGCTGGGAGGGGGTGAGGTTCGCTTCCGTGAGCTTGATTTCATCGTGACCGGTGAGAACGCCAACTTTGTGTTTGACGTTATCCCCCTTGTCGCGAAGTTCGCGGATCTTGTTCGTGATCCAGAACTCGAGACCTTCCGTCTGCCCGGGATTGAGCGGGAGGACGTCTTTCTCAGTTCCGTATTTGAGAACGAGGCCCATGTAGCCCTGGGCGACGCCGAGTTTGTTCTCGCCGCCTTCGTTCCCTTCGGCAAGCTGGACTTCGGGGACGCCCGCGTCTTTCGCCGCCTTCTTCTCTTCTTCGGTCTTCGGCTCGATGATCACGAAGTCGAGCTTGCCGCCCGAGGCCTGCTTGTACTCGGTGAGCATGTCGCGAAGGTCGCGCTCGAAAGCGTCGAGCTTGGGCAAGCCGCGCGTGACGTACGCTTCGACCTTCATCTCCTGCTTCATCGAGCGGAGGAGGCTGCCGGAGCCCTTGGAGAGCGAATAACGCTGGTCTTTCGTGACGTCTTTGCGCGCGTACCCACCGATGCCGGAGAGGACGTTCGCGGCGACGAGGATACCGCCAGCGATCAAGAGGAGAGCGCCGCTCTCGGCGGCCGCTTTTTGCTTACGTTCCATGGCCATGACGACTCAGCTCCACTTCCGGGATTCGAGGTTTCGGAAGGCGACCAGCGAGCAGAAGACCGCGATCGAAACGAAGTAGACGACGGCGCGGGTGTCGACCACGCCGCGGGCGAACGGCTCGAAACGGCTCTGGAAGGAGAAGAACGCGAGCACGTCTCCGAAGGTCCCCTTCACCGACTCCACCGCCGAACCGATCGCATAAAGGGCGACCAGCGTGGCCATCGAGAGGAAAAACGCGAGGATCTGGCTATCGGTGAAGCTCGAGAACATGAGCCCGATGGCGACGCCGGCAGCGCTCATGAGGAAGAGGCCGAGGATGCCGCTCCAGAAGGGGCCCCAGTCGAAGTCGCCCATTTTCATTCCTGAAAACATCAGGAGCGGATAGGCGGCGAGAAGCAGAATCTGCACACCGACGACCGCGAGCGACGCGAAGTACTTTCCGAGAATAACTTCGGAATCCTTCACCGGCATCGTGATGAGGAGTTCGATGGTACCGAGGCGCTTCTCTTCGGAGAGAGACCGCATCGTGAAGAGCGGAATCGTGAAGAGACAAAGGGCCCAGGGGACGATCGTCAAAAGACGATTCATGCTGGCGCGGTCAAGCTGCCAGACGCCACCTTGGTACATGAAGAAGTAGACACCGGCGAGCATCAGCGTCACACAAATGACGATGTAGGCGACGGGCGTGTTGAGATAGCTCGCAAATTCGCGGGTGAAGATCGTCCAGACGTTCTTCCCGAATCCGGCGCGTTCGTGAGTGAGTCCGCCGGGTGTGGAGGCTGACTTTGCTTCCTTCACCGGGAGATCTTTTTCGTTATCAGCGGTGGCTTCGCTCATGGCGCTCACCCTTTCTCTTCTTCTTCAGCGTCTTCGTCTTCGTCGTC
>DYPH01000018.1:44639-64705 GCA_020720045.1 Sorangium cellulosum
TCGTCTTCGTCGTCTTCTTCGTCCTCTTCCTCTTCCTCCTCTTCGTCGACCGGCTTCCCGAGCTGACGGTTGCGGCGTGCATCGCCGACAGTGAGGTTACGGAAGACGTCTTCGAGGGCCTGGATGTCGCGGTGAAGCTCGAGGAGCCCCCAACCCTTGTCCAGAATGAGACGGAACAGTTCGCCGCGGAGGTCTACGCCCTGTTCCGAGCTGAGCTCGAAGGCGTGGGCGCGGTCGTCGGTCGGCAGTTCGAGGATCTTTTCGGCCCCCTTGATGCCTTCCAAGGCTGCGCGCACTTGGGCGGCGCTGGGCGGCGTGCCTTTGCCGTTTCCGCCGGCGATTTCCTCGATGGAGACCGTGTAACGGACGCGACCGCTCTTCGCGCGGATGTCTTCAAGGGCGCCGTCGGCGACGACGCGGCCTCGAGAGACGATGATGGCACGGGCGCAGGCCGCCTCGACTTCGCCGAGGTTGTGGGTCGAGAGGAGGACGGTGCGGTCCTTGCCGATCTGCTTGAGATAATCGAGGAACTCGGCCTTCTCATTCGGGTCGAGATCGCTAGTCGGCTCATCGAGGATGAGGATCGGCGGATCGTGAATGAGCGCCTGAGCAAGACCTACGCGCTGACGATACCCGTGCGAAAGTTCACGAATCTCTTTCGCGAGTACCTGCGCGAGGCCACAAACTTCAACGACCTTTCTCGCGCGGGATTTGAAGGTGCTCTCATCGAGATTCCGGAGCTTCGCAGCGAAGCGCAGGTACTCGAGTACCGTCATTTCCGTATAAAGCGGGGCACGTTGCGGGAGGTAACCGAGGTTTTCGCGAACCGCAAGCGGGTTCTCAAAAACGTCGTACCCCCGAACTTTCGCCACGCCATTCGTGGGGGAAATGAAGCACGTGAGAATGCGCATGGTGGTGCTCTTCCCCGCGCCGTTGGGCCCGAGGAATCCGACCACTTCGCCTTTGCGCACTTCGAAGCTCACCTTGTCGAGCGCGCGAAACGCCCCATAAGTCTTCGACAGATCGTTCGCGTAGATCATCACGTCGGTGGACATCCGACCTCCCAAGAACCTCGAAAGACACAACGGCCACCGAACTCGACCGCTGCGCTCCTCGGTGAAACGCGCCGTGTGGGGACTTTCCCCACGCCTTCTCGCGCGGCGCGCATCCTAATCGGGCGCGCCGGAACGTCAATCATCCTGCCTTCTGTTCCGGCCGGAACAGCGTCCGAAACAGGTCGGACGGCCGCTACGGCAGGCACGGGGGCAGGCGCGGCCGGGAAGCCCCCGGTGCATCGATCGCCGTGTCGACGCCCTGGACCCTCGAATCTTCCCGATTATTCCCGAGGCGCCGGCATTTTTTTCGCGAGGCTACTCCTTTGTGACTCGGAGCGTTCCGTCGGTGCCGAGACAGAAGAGCTTGGTCGTCGTCGCGGCGAAAGCGGCGACCGGGAACGCGCGTGCGGGAAGCAAAGAACGGCCGGTCGTCCAGCGGACCGGACCGTCATCGGTGTAGACCGCAAACGTTCCTTCGGCGAGGAGCTGGAGCCCGCGTGGGTTCTTCTCGCTCGGCAAGAGGGTCGCCCCGGTTCCGCCGGCGAGGGGCAGTCGGAGAACCGCCCCGCGTGCGCTCCCGCCCGTGGAACCGCCAGGAACCACAATAAAAATACCGGCATCCGATGCAGCAAGCTCAGAGACGGCTCCGTCGACGGTCGCGAAGATTTCGGCGGCGCCCGTCGCCAGATCGGTGCTTGAGCGGTAGACGTCGGTCTGGTTCGCGACGACCGCCGCCCAGTAGACGAAGCCATCGACGACGGCGGCACCGGAGACCGGCGTACCGCCTACGACCGCGGCAAGTTCCCGGAAGTTCGTGCCGTCGGTGGTGGCGCGAAGGACGGCGCGACCATCGCCATCGGCAGTGACAAAGTAGGCGCCACGTGCGTCGGCCGTGATGGCAGCCGGCGCGCCGGGGAGGGCTGCGGCACTTGTAGAAGTCCCTTTGACCCAGGAAGTGATCTTCGGGCCGTCTTTCCCCGATCCTGCTTCCAAGGCCCAGACTTTGTTGGCGCGAACGTCCCCAACAAAGGAATAATCGGCAGGAACAATGAGAATTCCTGTCGCGCCGCCCGAGAGTCCGGAGCTTGGATCAAAGAGGGAAATCCGCCCCTTTCCGGAAGGGTTTTCCAGGTAGGCGAGCGTTCCGTCGCCGAGCACGTGAAGGCGGGAGACGGCGTTCGGGATCGTGAGGACGCCGCCGTCGCTCACCGAGGAGCCGCCGTCAAACCCGCCAACTCCGCCGCCGCCGCCGCCAGAACCCGAAGAATTCCCTGCGTAGTTGGGGGGATCGACGCGCTCACACGCGGCAAAAAGGGCGAGAAACGAGATGGCAGCGAACGGGACGAGCAGCAACGAGCGCATGGCGCACAGCCTACACCGCCCGGAACCGACGCGTCCGTCCGCGAAGCGGGTGACGGCACGGAGTTTCTTTCTGACACACCGGTGCTAGCGAGGCTTTGCCATGGAAAATGACGCGCTTCTCGCCCCACCGCTCGCCGCGGTCGTCGATCGGCTCCTCTCGCGGTTCCCCAGCGAGATCCCCCTCGATGCGATCGGCGAAGAGACGGCGCTTGTGACTGGCCGCGCCGAGGACGTCGACGCCGTAGTCGGTGCCGTCGAAAAGGCAGGGCGACGCATTCGTGGGTCGGTGTCGGAGGCGTCCGCGGCGGGCGGCCCGGCGCTCCTCGCGAAGGTCCTCAAGACGGCGCGTGCCTTGCAAATGACGAGTGGACGGACGCCGACCGCCCCCGAAATCGCCCGCGCGTGCGGACTCGCCGAAGGGGATGTGCGCCGCGCCCTCGGCTTCGCGCGGACCCTCAGCAAGTAGTTGTACCTTCAAACTTTTCAGCGACTGATCACCCGAAGCGCTCGCGGGAGACGATGGTCATGGAAGCCGGTCGCGTCGGTCGTCCAGAGCGGGGTTTGGGCCCGCCCAAGGCCTGTCGCGACCGTCTTCCAGCGGATGGCGACCTCCGATGGCTCTCGCGTATCGGTCGTTGGAAGCGGAAGCAGCGCCGGCCGGAGAAGCATGCCGGCATCCCGCCCCAGCGCCGCCCAGTAGCTCGGTGGGGCGGCCGCGATCGTCACGAAGCGGGCTAGCTCAGGGTCGCTCTTCAGCTCGGGCGCGTCGGCGGCGATCGGCATGCGGCCGGCTGCCACCGTAAGTATCCGATAGAGCGGACTTTTCCCTAGGAGAGGGACCGACCGAACCCCCGCCGAGAGCGTCGTCGCAACCAGCGGTCGGGTCGCTTCGGTCCGAAAGCGTGTATACCGCACGAGGTCGTCGCCGAGCGTGGCGAGGCAGGCCGGCATCCCGGCGACGAACCACGTCCGCACCGACTGGCGCTCGGCGGTCGCGACCGGAAAGGTCGGTGTTCCGGCCGGGCCGGGCGGCAGGTAACAGTCGACGGGGGCAGCGACGAGGAGCGCTTCAACCGCCGCAAGTTCCGCGTTGCGGGCCCCACCGGTCGCATCGCCGATGTACACAGCCGGAACCGAACCGTCTCTCGCGCCACCATGCCCCGAAAGCGCCTCGACGAGGGCCGCAAGTTCGGCAGCAACCGGCGTTCCGACAAGAAAATTCAAGGAATCTGGCGCAATTGGCGCCCCCTCGGGCGGCGTGAAGAGCACCGTCGGAATGCCACGTTCGCGCCCCCAACGGGCGAGGGTGGCCGCCGTTCCGCCATCGAAACCGCCCACCACCACAGCGACGCCGTCGGCGGCTAGCCCGTCGAGGAGCGTCTCCAGGCTCGCCGCTTCCCCCTTGCTCGGATCGTACTCGCGCGAAACGAGGCGGAACGGCGCACGCAGCGCAGAAAACTCTTTTTTTTCAGGCTCTTCCTGCGCGTTACTTCCGTCATAGCCGGTCGCCTCGAGCGCAAATGCAAGCCCCGCCAAGGCAGCGGCGGCGCGTTCGCGGCTGGCGAGCGTTCCGGTCGGGAGGAGGACACCGACGGTCCGCCCCTCGACATGCGCCAAGCTTTTCGCTTGGCCCGCGAGGCCACGGAGACTGTCATCGTCGGTCGCCTCGTCCCCCTCCAGCAGGCGCCGAGCGAGCTCCGCATCGCCGCGAGCCAGCGCGATGGCGGCGAGCTGGTTGGCGATCGCTCGCCGGAGTTCGGCCCCGAACGGGCTGCGCCGATCCCCGTTTTTACTGCGAAAATCGCGATAGGCCTCTTCGAGCGCCTCGTTGGGGAGCGTCGCCAGCAGACGCACAACGGTGTCGCGCACCGCCTCGTGGTCCTCCCCCCCCTCCCCGCTCAACCACGCATCCAGCGCGGCGAGCGCCTCCGTCGAGCGCTGGGCGGCGACGGCCGCACGTGCTTCCTCCTCCAGGAAAAGGCCGAGCGCATAGCTATCGACGACCTTCCCCTCAAGGGGCCGAAGCAGCCGAAGCGCCCCCTCGGCGTCCCCCTGGAGCCGCAGGCGCTTCGCAGCGACGATGTCGCGAAGATCGCGGGTCGTCCCGTCGGGCAAATCGGCAATCTTTGCAAGAGCTTTGGCCGCAGCAGTATGATCTCCGCGCTCCTCCTCAAGAGCGGCGATCGACGCCCACGCGACCGGGACGAGCCCGTCGCTTGGGTAATGGGCGATGAAGTCCTCCAGGAGCGGGACAACGCGCGCGGGGCGCCCCTCTTCGCCACGGTCCCAAGAGCGACGGACGTCGGCCCAGGCACGAACCGCCGCCTGCGACGAAGCGACATGGGCGATCGGACGCAGACCGCTCGATGTGCCGCCGCAGGCGCCGAGGAGCGAAAGGCTGAGAGCGATCCGCGCGGAAATCCTCACGGATTCGGGGTGCCGCCGTCGGAACAGGCGACCGTGCCCGAAACCTTGGCATCAGCATTCGCGAGGAGCGTGTCGCACGCAGGCCCAAAGAAGGAGAGAGCGCCGTAATCCTGGTCGGTCCAGTTCCAGCCGGACTGGTTCGTGGCGTCGCGGGAGACCGCCACTCCATCGATGGTCACCGAAATCGCGTCGGGGTCCTTAGGGGCCGACGGCGTGACGAAAACGCAGCGCGCGACGCCGTTCTGAATCGATTGAACGGCGCCATTGAGTCCAGCGACCGTCGAACCATCGTAGTATTTGACGGTGCCCGTCCGTGGGCGCCCCCCTGCGAGAGCCATCGCATTGAGGGTCGCCAAATAGGCGGGGCTCTGGGCTTGGTCGGCACCGACACCGATGACGAACGTGGCGACCTTGTCGGTGTCGTTGATGGCACGGACAACGTCGACCGTACGGCGATCGTCAAGACACTGCTGGGGGTCGAAGAGCGGTTCCTGGCAATAGGCGATGTCACGCGCCGTACAAACGCAGCTCTGCGGGGTGATCGCTGGATCACTGTTGCAGTTTGGCGCCCCATCGGTCGCAAGTACGAGGAAGCGAGCCAGGTAACGACGACCGGCACCCAGCAAGTAATTTCGAGCCCCTTGCATCGCTTCCGCGGTCGGCGTGCCACCGATCGGGTTCGAGCGGTCGAAGACGGAGAGGATCGACGGGGCGTTATTCCGGGTCGGGGGAACGTCGACCACGGTGCCACCGCTGCATGATTTGAGTGCGGCGTCAGGATCGGCCGCTTCGAACTCCTCCGGGAAGAATTTCGCGCCAAGCTCCACGGTCCCCTGCAGGCTTTGAAGCGCCGGAGCGAGGGAACTCTGCAAAATCTTCCACCGGCTCTGGCCGCGCGGCGGGTTGCGATCTTGCCCGTCGAGGCTGAAGGCCATACTCCCCGAGCGATCAATCACGAATACCAGCTGCGTCGTCGCGCGCTCAAAGTCGAATTGCCCGGGAATACACGCCTTCGGCTGCACATCCGGCGTGGCGTCGAGAACGATCGGCGCATCTACCGCAACATCTTTTACAATGGCGGCGTCGATGGCCGCTTCACCGTCCGCATAGATCTCCGTCCGCGAACAGGCGCCAAATACAGCGAGGGCCGTCGCTCCAGCGGCGGAGAACGCAAGGAGACGCGGAGAGATGCGGGTACGCGACATGCAACGAAAGGTAGGCGCAGCAGGTCCTCGCGTCCACCGCGAGTTCGCCTAGCTACCCTTCTTCGCGGGAACAGACGCTGTTTCGGCCAGCCTCTTTGGCGCGGTAGAGGCGCTCATCGGCGAGCCGCACGAGGGCCTCCTCGGCCGCCTCGGGTCGGAGTTCCACGAGGGCGGCGACGCCGATCGAGAGGGTGCAGCGGATTTCGCCGTCGTGGAGTGGGATCGGCATGTCGGCGACACTCGAGCGAATTCGTTCGGCAAGCAGCGTCGCCTGCGTGCGCCCCGTCGATCGGGCAAGGATCACGAACTCCTCCCCGCCGTAGCGAGCCAGCAAATCTTCGACGCGAATGAGCCGACCGATTTGCGCCGCGACCATGCGAAGAGCCATGTCCCCGGCGAGGTGCCCGTGGGTGTCGTTGAGCGCTTTGAAATAGTCGAGATCGATCATCAACAGCGCGAGCTTCGCCCCATGACGACGGGCGTGGCTCACCTCGGCCGAGAGTCTCTCGCTAAAGTATTTTCGATTGTAAACGCGCGTGAGCGCATCCTTGGTCGACGACTCGAAGAGGCGGCGGCGGAGCTCCTCTTCTTGGTCGTCGAGGAGGGCAAACGTCACCATCGCGGTTGGGCCGAGACGGATGCGATCGCCGGAAATCAACTCGCGACGGCGCACGTCGTCGGTCCCGACCATCGTGCCGTTCGTCGAGCCGAGGTCTTCCACGTAGTAGGTCGTTCCCTCGCGACTCACACGCGCGTGTCGACGACTTACGCCGGGATCTTCAATCCAAAGATCGGCCTCGCTCCCGCGCCCAAGCACAAAGCTCGTTCCGTCGAGGGGGAAGGTCTGGCCGGCGTTGAAGCCCGTCATGATGGTGAGCGCGCCACGGAGGCGACCGCCTGCCGGAACGTACGGGAGAATGTGCCGCTCGGTGGTGCGGTCGAAGTCGTAGTCGGCGGCGAGATCGGTCGAACTTAGTCCAAGCAAATCGCCGGTATCGGAGAGTGGATCGGTAACGACCTGGACATCGACCGCCGGGGAATTGACGGTCGGGTAGTGACCGACGGCGGTCTCTTCCGGCGGGGTTGTCGGCCCCGGCGCGTCCAGGGACGGAACGATCGCGGGGAGCGCCGTGAGGCGTCGCGTCTTGAAGTTCTCGTTGTCCCGGCTCATCGGAGGTCCCTGAAGTTTCGGCATGCCGACCGACGCGCGGAGGGGGCGCTGGGGCAACATTCGCGGTCCGAACGTCGCTCGGTCGGAAGCCGCGGGGGCAGCTGCCGAAGGAACGGGAAAGGTAGCGCCGTTCTGGCGCCGATTGCAGGATTTCTCTCAACGGCTAAAGATCTTTTAAATTCGGCTCACTGACTGCGGCGGCGGACCGCAGGCCGACGGTCTCCGTGGAGCAAACACGCGCCGCCGCCTTTCTGTAGTAGAGGCGCCGCCATGGGACTTCTAGACGGCAAAGTCGTTGTGATTACCGGCGCCGGCAACGGCATCGGACGGGCCCACGCGCTCGCCTTCGCGCGCGAAGGGGCGAAGGTACTCGTCAACGATATCGGCGCCGCCACCGACGGCGAAGGGCGCGATCCGAGCGTCGCCCTGCGCGTCGTCGAAGAGATTCGCGCCGCCGGCGGGACCGCGGAAGCCAACGTCGACTCCGTCGCTACGGCTGCCGGCGCCGAAGCGATGATCGCCGCAGCGGAAGGCGCCTTCGGCCGCGTCGATGTGCTCGTCAACAATGCGGGGATCCTGCGCGACAAGTCAATCTTGAAGATGGATGATGAATCCTTCGACGCAGTGCTCGCGGTGCATCTCAAAGGTGTATTTTTCGCAGCCCAGGCCTTCGCGAAGCGAATTATTCCGCGTGTACAGGCGGGCGGCGAGGGGGGCCGCATCATCAATACCACGAGCGCTTCTGGGCTCCTGGGGAACTTTGGCCAGGTCAACTACGCCGCCGCAAAGGCGGGGATCTTCGGTCTCACGAAGACGCTGGCGATCGAGCTCCAGAAACACAAAATCACCGTTAATGCGATTGCGCCGCTGGCGAAGACGCGTATGACGGAGTCACTTCCGATGTTTCAGACGGTGACCTCCCTCCGTCCCGAACACGTCGCTCCGGCGGCGATCTTTCTCGGATCAGAGCTCTGTGCGGCGCGAACCGGCTGGGTGCTCGGCGTCGCCGGGGCGCGCATGTATGCGTTTAAGCTCGTCGAAAGCCCCGGAAGCTTCAAGGAAGGGGAGGACGACGTCTGGACTGCCCAGGAAATCGCGACCCACTGGGACGCGATCGTTAAGGGCTGAGCGCACCAGAATCGCCAGGAGTCGCCGTGAAGGTTCGATCGTCGCCGAAAAATCCGCCGTGGCTGCGAGGACTTACCTTGTGCGGCGTGGCGGCTATTGCACTCCTTGTGACGGGGGCCAGCGGCGGTGGCTGCCAGCCAGGCGCGAAGCTACTCGCCGCGAGCGACGCCGCATCTCCGACCGCCAGCGCCGCGACGACGGCGGCCGCGCCCACTCCCGGAACACCGATCGACGCCGGTGCGGATGCGAGCACCGCGCCCCCGGAGGAGCGCGAAGGCTACGTCTCACCGCGGGCGCTCTCCTCGGCATGCAATATCGCCCAGAACGGGCGCCGGATCGCCGACGCCGACCGACTCGTTTCGTTCACGTCGACGAAAGATCCATTTGCGCTCGTCAATCGTGCACCTCAAGGGACCCTCGCAAATGACGATGCTCCCGAGGATCTTGTCCGTTTGTTTGATCTGAAGCCGTCGACGGCACTCGCCTGCATGGGCGTGCCCTGTTTGCGAAAATCGGCCGCCGAGGGGCTGCGGCTCCTGCTCGGGGAGATGCAAAAACGCGGCTTCCCGGGAATGGTTGAATCGGCCTTTCGAAGCTACCCGATTCAATGCGGGACGTTCACCCGCTGGGCCACTCAGGGGGGCTTTTGCTCAGCCGTTGAGCAGTCGGCGCTGCCCGGTCATAGCCAGCATCAGCTCGGGACAGTCGTCGATCTTTTTACGAAAGCGTGGCACGACGCCGATCAGAACGTCTTCCGAAACGGCTTCGGCTGCACGCCAGGCGGCCTCTTTCTGCGCGACGAGGCCTGGCGCTACGGCTGGATCCTCTCCTACCCGATCCATCCTGACGACCGGGCGAAGGTGCGCACCTGCGAGACCCGGTCGGATCGCGTCGTCGGCGTAAACCCCCGAACAGGCTACAAAAACGAGGCTTGGCATATCCGCTTTCTCGGCATCGAGGAGGCTGCCGCGTTCCACGAGGCCTTTGAGAAGGCGGCCGGAACCGTCGACGAGCCGACCCTCGAACAGTGGCTTCGCCAGAAACAGGGCCTCGGCGCCCCGGAGACCGAACTCCCAGTCTGCGACGGGTGCCGCTGCGGCGCCTGCTCGACGCTCGCCCCCGAGCCGGGGAGCCCGGAGGCGGCCGATCCGAAGGCGGCGAAGGATGCAGTCTGCAATGATGGCGCGCTGTTTCTCGACGTTCATGGCGTCGTAAAGCGGAACCCGACCGGCGCCCACCTTGGGGAAGTCGTCGCCGTCCGCCACGACGAAATGCTTGAACTCACAGCGGAAGTGACGCTTGACCTCCGCACCGTCACCCAGCCCCCCCTCGCAACCGGCGGGCATTTCATGCAGTATGCATCTGGTGAAGACCACATGCATGCGCGCCCCCTCGCCGACCTGGCGGCGCGCCCGTTCCGCGAACGTGCAGGGGCGATCCGCCTCGGCGTTGGCGAGGGCGGCACGACCGAATTTCCGTACCGAGTCGGCTTAACGGCGAACCCGGCGGCGGAAGTGTGGGGGCGTGAAAACGTCCTTTTGCCAACGTTTCCAGGCAAGCTGACGGTGCGCATTGCGGTGCCGCTGCCGAAGGGGAAAACGGTCGCGGTCGCCCTGGTCCACGACGGCACGAGCTACGACGGGAAGCAGATTTCCTTCTGACGCCGCTTCGCGGTTCTCTGCTAGCGGAGCCTCCATGATTCTCGGTGGCGGCTTCGGTGGCGGTGCGGGTGGTGGAAACCTCGGCGGCGGGGCGACGGCAGTCCCCCACGTGACGGAGAAGGACTTCGAGGCGGTCGTCCTCCGAAGCGAACTCCCCGTATTTTTGTACTTTACGGCCGCCTGGTGCCAACCGTGCAAGACGGTCGGCCCCGAGGTCGACGCGCTCGCTCAGGATCTCGAAGGGAAGGCGAAAGTCGTTAAAATCGACATCGACAAATCCCCTTTCCTGGCGAAACAATTCCGCGTTCAATCGGTTCCAATGTTCTTCGTCTTTGCGCAAGGGCGCATCGTTGACGGGCAAGCGGGCGCCCTTTCGAAGAAGGCTCTTCGCGCGATGATCGAGCCGTACCTGCCGCGCTCGGCGGGCGCGCTGAAAGCGAAAGAACTGGCGCAACTCCTCCAGGCGGGGAGCGTGATTCCGGTCGATACCCGCGAAAAAGCTGCCTTTGACCGCGCTCATCTCCCGAAAGCGGTCCACATGGACCTGGAGACGCTCGCCGACCGCATCGCCGAACTCTACATGCTCCCAGGACAGCCGGTCCTCTACTGCCGGGCCGGCGACAAGACCAAAGAGCTCTCCGGCGCCCTCGCCGAGCAGGGGGTCGATTTACCGTTTCTCGAGGGGGGTATGCTCGCCTGGGAAATGGACTTTCTCCCGATTGAGCGAGGCTAAAAGCGTGCGCCGAGAACTGGTATCGTTGGTTCCGCGGCAGGAGCAGGCTACGGTGCCCGCGCCGTGACCGACACCGAACGCAACTTCGAACATTTTCGGGCCCTCCTCGCCGCGCACATGGCGAAGAAAGGGCTGCGCTCTACCGATCAACGGCGCCTCATCGTCGATACCTTCTTCGGGGTGCCGAACCACGTAAGCATCGAAGAACTTCTCGCGGAAGTTCGAAAGAAGGATGCCAAGGTTGGCTACGCGACCGTCTATCGGACGCTGAAACTCTTGGCCGAATGCGATGTTGCGCATGAGAGGCGCTTTGGCGATGGCCTCACGCGGTACGAACTCGCCGACGACGGTCACGCCCATCATGATCATTTGATCTGTGTGGAATGCGAGACGATTGTTGAGTTTGAGGAACCGCGCGTAGAGGCTCTTCAGGAAGAGATCGCGAAGGCCCACGGGTACCTCCTCCGCTCCCACAAGCACGAGATGTACGGTGTCTGCCCGAGCTGCCAAGCGAAGGGGCGGCGTTCCTGATCGGAGCCGGGGCAAGCTTGATCCTTTCTTGATCGGCGGCCCCTTAGGTTCCCCGGTGTGAACCTGCATCGCCGCCTCGCCCCCTTCCTCCTCGCCCCGCTCGCGGTCTGCATCCCGCTTGGGACCGCCCACGCCGACGACGAAGTCCCTGCGAAAACAGGGACTTCCACTGCGCCGCCGGTAGCCGCCGCGACCCCCGAAGCCCCGACGGCCCCCGCGACCCCGGCGAGCGAGAGCCACGTCGCGGCGGCCACACCCCCGGCGAGCGCGCCCCCGGCAGAGCCGTTTGCCTTCGCCGACTTTAGCTGGATGCCTGGCAATGCAGGCGACCCGGAACGGCCATTGAAAGCGGGCCCATTCACGGGAGAAGTCCGAGTCGATGCGGCGTACCACTACAGCTTTAGTCGCCCGAAAGACAATACGATCTCTGGGTCGAGCGAAGTATTTCGCCACAATGAACTCCAACTGACCCAGCTCGGTCTCGGCGGAGATTTCTTGTACAAGAATGTGCAAGCCCGCGTCATGACCCAATTCGGCATCTATTCGCAGACGACGCCGCGAAACGACGCGAGCCCGAGCCGGGGCCAATGGGGTCTCGATAGCGCATATCGTTATATTTCAGAAGCTTATGGTGGCTACCACATCGATGCCCTGCACGGCATCAATGTGCAAGCGGGCATCTTCATGTCCTACATCGGCCTCTGGAGCTACTACAACGCTGACAATTGGACCTACCAACCCTCCTACGTCTCTTCGAATACGCCCTGGTTCTTCAATGGTGCGCGCGCGCAGATCTTCGCGAGCGCAAAGCTCAAGATTGAGCCGTGGCTCGTTAACGGTTGGCAGTCCTACGGCAAGTTCAATCAAGCACCGGGAGGGGGCGTTCAAATCGCCTATCGCCCGACGGGGTCGCTCACCTTCGTAAGCAACAACTACGTCGGTAGCGACACACTCGGCACCGCGGGACGCGTCCGCTTCCACACCGACGACAGCGTGATGGCGAAGTGGCACGACGACCCGAACGCCTTCGTGAGCAAACTCGCGTCGTCACTCACCGTCGACGTCGGCTGCGAAGATGGTGGTGGAGTCTCCTGCAACGGCCAGTATTTCCTCGGATTTATGGCCTACACGCGCGCATGGTTCTTGAAGAATCGCTTCGGCGCGCCCCTCGGCGGCGGCGCGATCACGAACCCCGGGCGCTACCTGGTGCTGGTCCCGCCGGTGAACGGGGCGACGGCCGCCTCGGGAACCCCCGCCTTCACAGCGGCCCCGGGAGATAGCTACAAGGCCTGGGACGTCCAAGCGGCCTTCGACTATATCCCCAATGGTTACATCACCTTCCGCACCGAGTTCAATCATCGGGCGGCCAACGTCCCCTACTTCTCCGGCCCCGGTGGCGTCACCCCGCCTGGCGGAAACCAAGGGGCGCCCGGCAGCGCCGTCGGCGGGTGGTCTCCAGATCTCAGCAAGAGCGAGAATCGCCTCACCCTCGCGATGCTGGTGAAGCTCTGATTCGCTCCCGAAACGGGGCCGCTCGCGGTAGAGCGCCGATTGTGAAGCGCTTCCGTACGATGCTCGTTTCGTCGCTCGTTGCCCTCCTCGCGGTCGCGATGGCCCGGCCGCCGCAGGCCGTCTGGGCCGACGCAACGACCGCTCCGCCGCCAGCGGAAACGCCGGAAAAGGAAGCAGCTTCGGACACTTCGGACGTCCCTCTCCAGTACGCCGACTTCACCTGGATGAACGGCCAGAGCAAGCAGAAGGACTTCCCGTTCACCTTTTCCAAATATGTAACGCCGAGCCTCTATCTCGATACCTACTACGCGTATTCGGGGAATCACCCGCGCGACAATACGGTTACCGGGACGGCATCAACGGGGCGGCATAACGAGTTTCAGCTCAATCTGGCCTCCATCGGCTTCGATTGGAACTACCGGAATGTGATCGGACGAATCTCGATTCAATACGGATCGATGATGAGCATCGTGCAGGATCTCGACGGCACCGCGAGCCGCGGACGAAGCTTTACCGTTCAGAACCTCCGCTACGTCCGCGAGGCGACCGTCGGCTACCACCTCGATGCCCTCCACGGGATCAACATCGAGGGGGGGATCTTCATGAGCTACATGGGGCTCGAAAGCTACCTACTCGCCGAGAACTGGAACTATTCACGGTCGCTCGTTTGCGAAAGTACACCCTTCTACTTTCAGGGCGTTCGCGCACAAATCTTCCCCAGCAAATACCTCAAGATTGAGCCGTGGCTCATGAACGGCTGGCAGACCTACGGCAAGTGGAACAACACCCCGCGGCGGGCCTCTCCGTCCACTGGCGACCGACGCCAAGTCTCGGTTTTGCTGCAAATTTTTACACCGGGAGTGACACGCGTGGGCAGCCGTCCCGGCTGCGGTTTCACCACGATCACTCCGTCGTCGGAAAACTGTACGACGCCCCCCAGTCCAAGGGACTTTCCAAGCTCGCGATCAGTGTGAACAATCACGCCGGTTTCGAAAGCGGGGGGAGCGGTCCGAGCGCCCGCAATGCTCATATGCTCGGTTCGGCCGTTGCCCTTCGTGGCTGGTTTGGAAAGGATCGCTGGGCGGCAACGATTCGCGGAGAGGTCGTCTCCAACCCAAGTCGCTACGTCGCGCAATTTCCGCCGCCCGGCTTCGCCCAGGGGGGCGGAGAATCCTTCCGCGTGTGGGGCCTCACGGCGACGACCGAGTACTTCGTGACCGACTTTTTCACGCTCCGCGCCGAGGTTCTCCACCGCCGCGCCAACGTCCCCTTCTTTGCGGGCGCCGGCGGCACGACCTCCCCGGACGGCTTCGCCGATACGGCAACAACCAGCTTTGTTCCGGACGTCGTCAAGTCACAGACGCTCGGGATCCTCGCGGCGAACTTTCGACTCTAGATCAAAGAACGACGATTCAGCGCGCGGGGAAACGTCGTTTGTCGGTGACGACCGCTCCACAAGCGACGTCACCCGTCGTGGTCGGTAGTTCGACCAAGAGCTGGAAATCATAGGCTACCGCGATGGCGAACGCCTCCGGGTGGGCGGCGAGCGCGCGGTCGTAGAAGCCGGCGCCGTAGCCGAGTCGGTGGCCGTTCGGCGAAACGCCGAGCGCCGGGCAAATGATGACGGAGAGCTCCCCGACGGCGACGGCTGGGGCATCGGCGGGCGGCTCCGCAAAGCCGAGTCCCTGCTCCTCAAGGGCATCGAGGGGGGCCTCGCGAAAAACCATCTCGCGGGTGTCCGGATCGATGGAGGGGTACGCGACGCGAGCGCCGCGAGCGCGAAGGGCGGCATCGAGGGGTCTCAAATCGACTTCGTGCTTCTCTTCCATCGGGTAGAAAAGCGCAATCACTTGGGCTTTCTGCACCGCAGGCTCGTCAAGAAGAGCGGTGACAATGGCCTCGCTCCGCTTGGTACAGATGCTCGCCGGCGTCGTATTTCGCAGCGCACGCATGCGTTTACGGAGTTCTGCCTTCACCTTCCGCTCGACGTAGCCCTCCGGGTAGTCGCGACTCATCGACGGCTCCGCTTCTTGGCAGGTTCCGCAACGTTTAGCGTTTGAGTCGGTGCAGCAGTGTGGGATTCTTCGCGCACGCGGACCGAAGACGGCGGCCCCCCTTCGACGCCGTAGCGATGAACCCCAGGCTCGCCCCAGGTCACCACGAGGAGCTCGTTCGCGTCGCCGCGACCGCTCCCGCGGGCATTGATGGCGCGCGGCGCTCGAACTTCGAACGCGCAAAAATCCCCATAAAGTTCCCGCGTTTCCGGCGTATCTGCGTTCGAGAGCATCGCGTAGACGCCGCGGGCCCGAAGGCGAACGAGCTCGTCGCGGAGGCGATCCTGATCGACCCGCGTGAAGCCGCCCGAGGCGTAGGCAGTGAATGCTGCACTCTTGGATAGCGGCACGTAGGGGGGATCGAGATAGACGAAATCCCCGGGTCGGGCTTTGTGGGTCGCCGTTTGAAAGTCGCCGACGGTAAGCTCCGTTTGAGCGAGCGCTAGGCTGGCGCGCCGAAGGGCATCGGCGTCACAGATTTTCGGGTTCTTGTAGCGGCCAAAAGGCACGTTAAAGAGCCCCTTTTTATTTACGCGCCACAACCCATTGAAACAGGTGCGATTTAGAAAAGAAAAACGTGCTGCCCGTGCGACCGGTTTTAGGCGTTCTGGCTCTTGTGCACGGACTTTGTAGTAGAGTTCTTCGTCATGTTTGAAGCGCGAGAGCGCGCGAATCAAACCTTCCGGATCATCACGAAGAACCGTGTAGAACGTGATCAGATCTTCGTTGCGGTCACACAACAAAGAGTGCGCGAAAGGGGAGTTGCTCGCGAGGCGTTTTTTTGCACGTGATGGGCGTTTCTTGCCGCCGGAAACGGCGGGAAGCTGCGCGACTTCGGGCAACTCACAATCGCCGGCCAGGGCAAAAAATAGCGCCGCGCCTCCGGCGAAGGGCTCGATGTAGGTCCCCACCGGATCGGGGACGCGCGCGAGCAGCTCCCCAAGGAGCTTCGACTTTCCGCCCGCCCACTTCACCACCGGCTTCACGGAGGTCGATTACCGTCCCGAGATCGGCGGTGCAAGCAGTCACTGTACGGCCGTGCATCAATCCCCCTTGACCTGTTCGTTCCCGCCCGCGGTGGCGCGCGTGAACGTGCTTGCGTTGAACGCCGCGCTCCTTGAGAACCAAGCGCCCCCGCGATGACCATGCTCCCCACCAATGGCGCTTCCGGCCGTCCGCCGCGCGGGCGCCTGACGATCTTCTTCGGCATGGCGCCCGGCGTGGGGAAGACCTTCGCGATGCTGACCGACGCCCGAACACGGCTCGCACGTGGGGAGCGGATCGTCGTCGGCGACGTCTTCACCCACGGGCGCCCGGAGACAGAAGCGCTCCTCGACGGCCTGCCGCGGCTCTACGAGGGAGAAAGGTCTGATGTTACACGTATTTTCGACCTCGACGCCGCGAAGGCACTCTCCTGCGACGCGCTGCTCCTCGACGAACTCGCCTACGCGAACCCGCGAGGCGCCCGTTTCAAGAAGCGGTGGCAGGACGTCGACGCCCTCTTGGACGCCGGCATCCATGTGCACACTACACTTAACGTTCAGCATCTGGAGAGCCTGGCGTCGATCGTCGAGCAGGTCACCGGCGTCCGCGTCGCCGAGACGGTCCCCGACCGCCTGCTCGCCCAGGCGACATCGGTCACCCTTGTAGACGTCACGCCCGACGCCCTCCTCGCACGTTTGGCGGCAGGGAAAGTCTACCGGCGCGGTCGTGGCGCGGAGGCGTTGGCATCGAACTCCGCGCCGTCTCCCGCTTCGCGGACGGACGCGTTTGTGGAGAACTCCGCGCCGTCACCCGCTTCGCGGACGGACGCGTTCTCCGATCCGGCGTCTCGCCGGGCCGAGACAACCGCGTCGGAGAATTTTTTCCGTAAGGGAAATTTGCTTGCTCTTCGGGAGCTTGCATTGCGCGCCGTCGCCGATCGGGTCGATGCAGACCTCACCCATTACCGCGACCTCCACAAGGTCGACGCCGCGTGGCCGGTCACCGAGCGGCTGCTCGTGTGCGTGAGTCCGAGTCCCCACGCTGCGGCGGTCGTACGTGCTGGTGCGCGCGCCGCAGCGACCCTCCGCGCTCCGCTCCTTTGTGCCTTCGTCGGCACCGGCATGCCGCTCCAGCCAGCGGCCGAGCGCCGGCTCGCCGCCCATTTCGAGCTCGCGGAACGGCTCGGCGCTGAACTCGTGCGCCTGGAAGGGGAAGACCCCGTCGACACTTTGGTGCAATTTGCACAGAAGCGAAGCGTCACCAAAATCCTCGTAGGGAAGCCGACCCACTCGGCACTTCGCGATCGCTTCCAGCCCCCTTTCGTCGAGCGCCTCGTACGCGCCAGCGGCGAAATTGCAGTTTGGGTACTGCCCCCCCTGCATCTGCGCAGCCCCGAGGCGGGCGGCGACTTCGCACGTCCCCACCGTTCCCCCGGGAAAATGCGGGCGGCGCGTTGGGGCGTCGCCGTCCTCGTGCCGACCATCGCGACGGCCCTCGGTAAGCTCGTCTTCGGCACCACCGAACGGGCCGACGTCGTCATGGTCTACCTGTTCGGCGTGGTGCTCGTCGCCCTGCGCTTCGGGCAGACCGCGTCCCTCCTTGCCGCGGCGCTTTCCGTCCTCGCCTACGACCTCTTTTTTGTGCCGCCGCTCTACACGCTCGCGGTGGCCGATCTTCGCCATATCGTTACCTTTTTCGTCCTCTTCTTCGTCGCAAGCACCATCGCCCGCCTGGTCGGGCGCGTGCGTCGCCAGAAGCGGGCCGCCGAGCAGCGCGAGGCCTTTACGCGGGTCCTCTACGACGCGAGCCGCGCCCTCTCGGAGGCGGCCGATGCGCGCGCCATCCGCGCCATCGCTGCGACGCTCCCGCAAGAAGCCGACGTCGACGCAGTAGCCGTCGTCACCGTCGAGGCCGAAGGCGAAGAGGCCAAGAATAGCGAGGAAATCGAAGGAAATGGAACCCTGTTGGACGGGCTTGGCGCCGAGGCGGTTCGTCTCTGCCAAGAGGAGCGGCGCGTCGTCGGGAGATTTACCGGTGTCCTGGAAGAGGCGTCGGTCGTCGCCTTCCCACTCCTCGCGAAAGGGAGCGTCCACGGCGCGTTGCTCCTCCGTCCGTGCCCTGGCTCGGAAGCGCTTCGCGCCCCCTCGGAGCGTGCCCGCATCGAGGCACTTGCGCGCCTCGTCGGCGACAGCCTCGGGCGCCTCGCGCTGCGGAAAATGCTGGCGCGCGCTGAGGTTGCCGTCGAGACCGAGCAGATCAAGGCGCGCATCCTGTCGTCGGTCTCTCACGACCTTCGGACGCCGCTCGCCGTCATCGTCGGCGCGTCGGAGACGCTCTCGAGCGAAGACATTTCCCGCCAGGACGGCGTCGTCCGCGATCTCGCGAGGAGCATTGGCGGCGAAACAGAACGCCTTGCCCGCCTCGTCACAAACCTCCTTTCGCTCACGCGGCTGGAGAGCGGCACCCTCGATCTGAAGCACGAGCTCATCCCCCTCGACGAAATTCTCGCGCCGGTGCTTGCCCGCGTGGAGGCACGAAATGGTGGAGAATTGCCCTTTCATGTCGCCCTCGAAATCCCGATAGATCTTCCGCTCGTCCGAGGAGATCCGGTGCTTCTCGAGCAGCTCTTCGAGAACCTCCTCGACAACGCGCGTCGCTACGCCCCCGGGGAAGTCGGCCTCCACACCGAGCAGCTCGCGCAAGGAAAAATGCTGCATCCCACACTCCTCATCGCCATTTCGGACCGCGGCCCCGGGGTGCCAGCCGGCCGCCGAGCGACGCTCTTTGAGCCGCTCGCCCGCGCCGATGCCGGCAACGGTGGGCTCGGCCTCGGACTCTCGATCTGTCGAGGAATTGCCCGGGCCCATGGCGGCGATCTTACGTGGGAAGATCGCGAAGGCGGCGGGACGATTTTTCGCGTGCGCTTGCCGGGTGCCGCCGTGGAAGCCTACGCCGAGCAGGAAGAACGATGACTCAAGCGTCGCGAAACGCCCCACTCGTCCTCGTCATTGACGACGAAGGGGCCATTCAAAAATTGTTGCAGGTTGCCCTCGGAGCCGGCGGTTTTCGTGTGGTTCCAGCCAGTTCCGCCGAGGAGGGGGTCGTCGCGGCGTCGATGCACCGCCCCGACCTCGTCATTCTGGACCTAGGCCTTCCCGATGGCGACGGCCTCTCGGTCATCGCCCGCCTCCGCGAGTGGACGAAGGTCCCCGTGCTGGTCCTGTCGGCGCGGGGCCGCGAGGAGGACAAGGTCAAAGCGCTCGACGCCGGGGCCGACGACTACCTGGTGAAGCCCTTCGGAACCGGCGAATTGCTGGCGCGCATTCGCGTCGCACTTCGCCACGCCGCCCAAGAGGGGCCTGCGGAAACGACGCAGATCGCCGCGGGCGATCTCCTGATCGACCTGGAAAAGCGGCTCGTCACGCGCTCCGGCGAAGAGGTGCATCTTACACCGATCGAGTGGCGGCTCCTCTCGTACCTGGCGCGTCACGAGGGGCGCGTGCTCACCCATCGCCAAATTTTGAAAGAAGTCTGGGGGCCTAACGCCATCGGCCAGACCCAGTACGTGCGGGTCTACCTCCAGAACCTCCGCCACAAACTTGAGGTCGATCCGTCCCGCCCCGCCCACTTTCTGACCGAGGCCGGCGTCGGCTACCGCTTCAAGCTTTGAGTTCTTGATCCAATCTTGATCGGGGGCCGCCGGCTCTCTACGCCGATTGACGGGGGCGTTCTCTAATCCCGAGGCGATGTCCCCCTACCGATGCTCCGCGCCTCCCCGCGCCGAGGCGACCGATCGCCCCGACCGAGAAGCAAGCGGCACAAACTATCGTTTTTCCCTCGCAATCGGCGCCCTCGGGCTCGTCGCGTGGGTCCCTTCCCTGTTCCTTGGCCGCCCCTTCGGGACCCAAGAATCGCTCGGTGCACTATGCACACTTTTTGCAATTTTGGCCCGATGACCGGGCGCCGGAAGCGGCCGTCTTTATAGGTTCTTGATCCCCGCCCGCAGAGGCGCGGGCCTACTCCCTGGGCCCATGGCGCAGCGACTTCGCACCCTCCTCTTCGGCCCCCCGAAGGACGTCAAAGCCCCCGACGCGTTTCACAAGCTCTCCCTCGTCGCCCTGCTGGCGTGGGTCGGCCTCGGCGCCGACGGACTTAGACCGCTCTCAGTTAAAGCTGAGCCTGTACCCGGCGCATGCTTTAGAGCAGAATCGAAGGCATCTCGTGTAGTTGTTTCTGCTCGCCG
>DYPH01000238.1 GCA_020720045.1 Sorangium cellulosum
GACATTGCTTTGATCACATCCCGTGTAAATTGCAATTCCGAGCAGCTACCTAGATAGACAAACTCCCGCAGGTCGCCCGGCAAGGTCGCCGGCGCCGGGAGTTCTGGCGGCTTTTTGCGAAACCACGACATCAAGGGCGGCCCTTTTCGTTGCCGCTGGCTGTGGACTCGGCGGAAGCCCTCCATGAGGTCTTCTTCTGTGATCATCGAGCGATCGTCGACGGCAGTTAACAGCGCAGCCTCACTCCAGATTGCCGCCAGCTCCGCTGCACTCCATCCGTCGGCACTTTTCGCTACCGAGTCGATCGGCAGATCATCGGCTTTCCGTATCTTCTTTGAGGAAGAATGAAGGATTGCGATGCGGTCGACCTCTGTCGGTTCAGGAAACTCGACCTCCCAATCGAATCTTCCAGGCCGTCGCAGCGCAGCATCTAGAACTTCGAGACGATTCGTAGCTGCAATAACCACAACGTTGACATTGGCATTGAAGCCATCCATGAGGGTCAATAGTTGCGCTACCACTCGCTGGCTCGCCCCGTTCGAATCGTGGTCTCTACTCGCGGCCAGGCTGTCGATCTCATCTAGAAATATTATGGCACTTGACTGCGTTGCGGCGTCGGCAAAGATCTGGCGCAAAACCGGCTCACTCTCGCCATACCACTTACTTAGGATTTCAGGGCCACTAATCCGATAGAAGGTCGCCTGAGCGCTCGCCGCGATTATGCGCGCGAGCATCGTTTTACCCGTCCCTGGCGCCCCTGTAAATAGGACCCCCTTAATGGGTCTCGCTCCGATCTTGAGCAGCTTGGCGGCTTTCTGGAGCGGAATTTCAATGAGTTCCTTGGCTCGCGCCACGACTTTCGCCATACCGCCGAAGTCCTCGAACGTCGGACCACTCGACTTAACTTCTCTGAAGCGCGTGATGTCGAATTCGGAGGGATTAACGTCGATCAACCGCAAAGGTCTCACGTCCAATACACGCTTGACTCGCCCGCTGTGGCTGACGAGCACTGTGTTGCCTGGCTCGTACGCGGGATCGTCAGTCGTTGGCACAACTCGCCATCGAGCGCCCTCATCAATCACAGTTACGTCGGAGTGCCGCAACCGGACAACGGCAACGCTCTCCGTGTCCGACCAAAGCTCAGATGGCGCCGATTTCATCAATCCTGTGTCGGGCCAAATCAAGACCACGTCACCAACGCTAAAGGAAATTGGAGATTCCGAGTCTGCAGTCGCGGTACCGCCACTCTTGAGTTCTAGGTGCAGGAGGCAACCATCGTCGCTCTTTGCCTGAACCCTTGCCAGCTTTCCATCAACATTGATGTTCACGTATTCGCCATCCTTCTTCGCCATACCAGCTCACGACTTGACGTCCTCCGACAACACGGATGAACGTGAAGGCCGCCCCCACGTTGGTGAAGTTACCCGGTCCCGAAGAGCGGCGTCCAGCGGCGTCGTCATGGTCAGCCGGGGAACTGGCGGTCCTTACGGGCGAGGTTGTTCGAGAGGCGAGCGGCACTTCGGAGAAGGTCGTGTTGGCTAAGTGCCGGGAAGTTCAGCAACGAGCGACCATCCGAAATGAAGATTTTTTTCGGCGAATCGGCGCAGCACACGTGTCCTTGGTAAAGCGCATCCCGACAGAGGCTGAAGTCGGAGAAGGAAATTCTGACCGGGGCCAGCCTCGAACGCGCCGCCGCGTGTCATCTGCGCCGTTCGCCAACAGCAGGCAGCGCCTGGATCTCGCCGGCTGGGGGCCCCGCGCCCCAGGCGCACGCGGAATTATCGTGAAGAGTCGACGTATTCCGCCACTTTCGGTGCGGCGCCTCTTGGTACACGCCGTGCAGCAGTGCGCGCATGCGCTCTGCCCTGCCGTTCCTCGCTTGCGTGTTCCTCGCGTCGACCGCTGGCTGCGCCGCAGACGGGCGGCGGCTCATCGTCGATGGCAACGAGGACGACACCTTCGACGTCGCGCCGGTAGCTACGGAAGCGGAGCTCATCGACCTCGCAACAACGCCGGCCGAGCGGTCCGGACCGGCGCGCGACGCGAACCTCACGTGCGGGGACGGGGCGCGCTTCGACAGCGACTCGGCGCTCTGCATCGACGCCTCTGGCAACGCGGTCGGCCCGTTCCCCGAAGGAATGCGCGACGCCTGTCGCAGCGCAGGCGGGGGTCCGGTCTGCGAAACGGATCGCTGGCCGCTCCCGCTCGCAACGGCGGCGCGAAACGCCGCCGCGACGACCGACGAATTCGACCTCCTCCAGAGCGCCGAGAGCCTTTGTCCGACGGGGACGCATGTCCACGCACGCTCCGGCCTCTGCACCGACGACACATTTGTGTATGCGCCGGTCGCCGAATACGCCCGCCAAAATTGCCTCGACCTCGGCGGCGGGAAAGCCTGCAGTGGCGCACGTTTTCCCGTTGAATTCACGAAGGACGTCATCCTCTACATGGAGGCCCTTCGCGGAGAAGGTGGGGAACTCTCGACGCGAAAGTGGGCTGCGCCGAAGGGGGACGCCACGACCATCGAAGCCCCGTCGGAGGCGTGTGGCGATTCTGCGAAATTGGTCGCAGCCTACAAGAAGAAGTACCCGGTCATTTTGGATGCCGGTCGTGCATGGGGGGAGAGAAATCCCAACCCGAAAACCGGGAAACCGACCACGGCGCTCTGCGCCACCGATGCGTCCTACGCGCTCGATGAAATCTATCCAGGTTTCTCAAAAACGCGTGGCTACAACTTGCACCGCGTGGACGGCGTCGGGGCGGACGGTCCAGGTCTTCGGGAGGCGCTCGAAGCCAAACAGTGGCAGCACGTATCCAAGGATCGATGCCAGCCGGGAGATTTCGCGTTCACAACCGAAGGCGGCCACGGCGGGAGCGGTCCTGCGCCCAAGAACCCGAAGGTCAACTCCTGGGTGACAACAACGGCGGAGTCTTGAGCGCCGTCGACAACCAGGGGGCGAACTACGTCCGGAACGGCCTAAAACCGGCCTTCTGCATGCGTGCTCCCGGCGTCCAACAAGGCTGCGGCGACTTCGATTGCAAAGGGAAAGCCGACGGGAACTACTGCGGAAAAATCGGAGCCATCTTCAACGTCGTTCACTGTGTTGGCGGCACACGCCGAGAGACGTTGCAGTGCGCATCGACCAAGACATGCACCAAAGGTCCCGTCGCCGCGGGCGACCTGATCACGGTGAACAAAAGCGTCTGCAAATGATTCCGTTCCTGTCGTTTGTTTCGGGCTGTCCCCTGTCACGCAAGCGCTGAGCTTCGCGGCCTAGAGAGTACGTGGCGCAGGCCCAAGAGCTCGAACTCGCTCGCGCTGCGGGCTCCGGCGGGTGCCTATTGAGGCGCGATCCTTGGCAGGATGTTCGTTCCGCTAATCCCGAATGATCCAAACCTCGCCCCCCGAAGCAATCGCGAGGCGCAGCAAAGCCAGCACGGCGGCATGCACCCTTTGTTCCGTGGGATGGAGATGGCGCACCGGCGTGCGTTCCCATTGATCGGTGACCTCTTGGAGATTGGGGATCTTCCAGGGGTCGTCGTGGCTCTAAATCCAGCTATCAGGTGGATCTATTGAAATCTAGACCGCTCTCAGTTAAAGCTGAGCCTGTACCCGGCGAAGCGAACCCAGCC
>DYPH01000110.1 GCA_020720045.1 Sorangium cellulosum
CAGCTAAGGGCAACGCGCCCCGGCCCCTGGGGCGTGGTCGCGGGGAGCACATCGGAGGCGTAGCCGGCCTGGCGCAAGTCGACGGCCTGCGCGGCGGTCGTGACCGTAGTCGGGGCCGGCGGCACCACGTTCGCGTCGTTGAGGCCGAAGGTAATCGCTACCATGCCCCCCTCGTTCGTTGCCTGACGGCGTGCCAGGCACTCGGGCGTTAGGGGCGGTCGCGAGGCATCGACGGGCGCCGAATCGGGGGCCGCGTCGCGGGCGGAAGAGTCGCGGCCGGCGTCAACGAGCGGGGGATCGGCGTCTGGTGCGAGCGTGGCATCGGCGACCTCACCGGCATCGCGGGTGGCGACTGTGCCAGCGGTTCCACAGGCGGTTAGCAGCAGCAAGAGGGGCCAGCGGGGCACAGACATCGGTTCACCGTGGCAGAAGGGGCGGGACATTTCCCGAAAGAAAACCGCCGCCCCCGGGAAAGAGAGCGGCGGTTTGCGGGGATCGGAGAGGCGCGCGAACTTGATTCGGGCCACATTCCCGCCCTACGACGAGCTTTGCATATTCAATTTTGCGAAGAAAACACGATTGCGCTTTTCGGCATCGCTCAACACCTTGTCGAAACTCAGAACCTCAATGTAGGTCCTGAGCGGCGCATTGAAGCCGAAGTAACCCATCCCGTCTGGCGTTAGCGTCAATGACGCGTTTTGAGCTTGATCGCACACCTTGGTCGTCAAGTCACAAATAACGTAACAATAAAAAGGTACGCTGTCTTGGATGTTCATGACGCGACCCGCACGGTCGGCCTGTCTTCCAGCACGAATCTTCCGCACGTAGTCGTACACTTGAATGATTGGGTTATCTTCGTCCGAATAGTCGTTGCGCCCCGGTCTCTTGAACTCGACAATTACGATCGATGAATACGGTGCCGCGTGGTCGGCAAATGCAAACGGCGCATTAAAGCAGATGAGATCTGGCCTGTCCGCGTCGTCCGAGGCCGCCGGTTCGATCGCACTCAAGCGTTTGTCGGACGCCAAGTAGTGGTGGTACGCCAGGCGCTCATCAATAATCCACAGATTCAGGTTTTCGTACGGAACTTCATCTGAGGTCTTACGGAGTGGAAACACAATCTTGTGCACCGCCTCCTCCAGTTCATATTTTTCGTTTGATTGTCGCTCCAGTGCTTTCTTGAAGATGTTGAGGACGAGTCGCCGGTGGACGACATATTTCGCCAAGCTAGCAACGCCGACCTCATTCGACTCTTTAAGGAAGGAGTCAAGTTCACGCGAATCTCCCCAAGACGCCGACTGAATCAATGCGCGACCGCTCTCCCGGACGTCTTTTTCCACAACGTAGGAGATGTGGTGGAGAGCCGAATCCAGCGCGTCATCGCTCAAGTCTGGCGACAACTTTCGAACGTCGGATTTCCGCAGCTTGAGCAGATGGCGGTATTCCGGAGCCGTGTTCGAGACGTAGTCTCGCACGCGTTCTTCGGCGCGTTGTTGAATCGGATCGAGAAACTTCTCGAATCGTTCACTCAACACACCAACAATAGCGCTACGAAGCGCTTCCATAGAAAGTTCACCTGGGAGCAGGTCTAGGTTTTCCTCTGGGAGCGAAAAATTGTCGCGTTCAGCATTAACTGAACTATCGAGCGCGCTAGACTCGACGAGAGCTAGCCACCAAAAAGCGCCTTTCTCATCCTCAAGCTTTGACTTCAACTGGGGAAATGACGTTGCCAGAGACTCGCTCTTTACCTCGCGGCGGTCGGCGAGGAATGCCATCCGATGTGCACCCAGGGGAGCCGCCAGTCGAACGTGGGTGACCGTAACTGACTGGTTCGCAACAAAAAACATGTCGGTTTGAGCGTCCCGGAACACCTGCTCTACCGCGTCCGAGACCTCAATCTCGTCGTTGCCGTCAGCCACAACAATCCTGAGAGCTGGTGATGCTTTCAGAGCAGCGCGAAATGCGACAAGGCAGTGTTCGATGATCCTTTGCGCGAGTGTATCAACCTTCTTTGGCAAGTTTTTCGCATAACGAGCATCCACGTTGTCCAGAACGACAACGGACCCGGGTTGGGCGCGGGCTTGCTCAGAAGCGGAGAGAACGATACCCTTTGCGGCGGAAAAGACGAAGTGCCTTTGCCGGAGTTCGCTGCATGCGTAGAACGCACTCTGCACGCGCACGGCCCCGAACGCTTTGATCCAGCTCAAACGTCCGACCCCGTGCCCCCCGAGAGCCAGTTTATACGTTGAATCAGACGTACAAAAAGACGCGTAGTTGGCATCATCGAACCCGACACCGTTGTCCTCGATCCGGTAACCGCGGATCGGGGGCGAAGTGTTCTCCAGAGCGAGTTCCTGTTGGACATCCCCTCGAAGGACTTCGACTCTAATTAGCCCGTCCTTTCGTCCACTAGCGTCAACCGCGTGCAGCGCGTTCACAACCGCTTCAAATACGGGGACAAGAGCTTTCGCGTGGGGAAGGCTGAAATTGCGAAGCCTCCCCTCGAGATTCATGCCGAGGTCGACCTTCTCGTGAGACATGCGCCCACGCTACCGCGGCGCGGCGCATACGACCATTCCTCTCTCCTCACGTTGCATCTCGGAGCGTGGCTGGAACGGCAGGCCAGCTCGCGCGGCGCGGTTTCCTCCGTCTGCAAGAGCGCCCGCATCCCGTCCGTGGGGGGCGTCGCCCGCTAGACCGGCGGTCTCCTGAGCAGGCGTCGCTGGCCGCGCCACTTCGACACGCAGTCAGCACCTACGTCTGAGCAGAACAAGCAAAGATCCCGAATTACCAGGCGATTCTGCCGAGTATTCGCGACGCCCAGGGGCGCATCAAGCTCACACATTGCCCCGGAGGCTCCGCGCTGCCCTGTTTTCAATGTCGGACATTGGTTCGGAGGCTCCGCGCTGCCCCATTTTCAATGTCGGACATTGATTTGGAGGCTCCGCGCTGCCCTGTTTTCAATGTCGGACATTGGTTTGGAGGCTCCGCGCTGCCCTGTTTTCAATGTCGGACATTGATTTAGAGGCTCCGCGCGCCCCCGTTCACCGCGAAGCCCCCCTCTGGGACCGCGCGGCGGCCTGGAAATTTCCGGCTGGCGTGATTTTGCGTGCGTTCGCAGCACTTTTTTGTTGATCGACGGAAGCCCCTACGTATCTTCGGGCGATGGGGAAGACTTCAAAGAAAGAGACGGTCGACGCTGCCACTTCTTCCGCGCTCGAGGGGCGACTTCGGGAGCTCCCGAAGGACGCGACCTGGCAATCCCGCTATCCGGTAGAGGCGATGGCGGCGGCGTGCCAACAGATGGCGAATACGCTCGCCGAGCCGGAGATCGCCGCGCTTTTTGCGACGTTGGGGACCGCCTATCCGGCCGATACTACTCGGGTCCTTCGGGAGGCGAGCGCGCGCCTGTTCGAATTGAAGGACAAACTCCGTGCGACGGAAGCTTCCGCAGATGCGCGGAAAGTCCCTGCCAATTTGGTCGATGAAGCGACCGAAGTTCGCAGCCGGATGCGGAAGGTTGTCGAATACCAATTTGACGACGAACCGGAGCACGCGGCCGCACTTGCCGAACTCCGTAAGGGGCGCGACTACTTCGATCTCGCCGCCGATTTGGTCGGTTATGCCGATTGGTATGCGAAGCACCACGCGGTGCTCTCCAAGGACCCGAAGAACTTCCGCAGCGACGACGAAGCGCGCGCGCGTGGCCTCGCTGGCGACATCCGCGCCTCCCTCTCCGGCGCGCCGACGACCGATCCGGTCGCCCTCGAGCTCGCCCGCGTCCAGATCGTCGGTCGGGACGCCTACGAGGATGCCTACGCGGCCGCCCAGTTTGTTCTCCGCCGTTACCCGGCGCTCCGCGGTCGGTTCCGCTCGCTCCGCGAGGCGACCGTGAAGACGACGCCCCGCCGCAAGAAGGCGGCCGAAGAGCCCGAGAAGCCGAACGACGACTGAGGATTCCAGGGGTCTGCCCGTTCGCGATCACCCGCGAAATGGCTGGGAGCGGCGTCGCGAGAGACGGCGGGGCCCACAAAGACAGGGGCGGTGACTCGGGGAATGGCTGGGCTGTAGCCTGCACACTTCCCTTTTTTCCGGAGGCTGACTATCCCACGGGGCGATGAATACCGCCCTTCGCACCCTTCGCACCCTTCTGGTTGCCGCTCCGATCGCGCTTCTTGCCGCCTGCGGAGCGACGAAGCCGGCTGCCTGCCCGAACCCGCCGAACGGGGAGCACTGCAAAGGCGGCGAGGGGTGTGAACACTGCAAGGACGGAAGCGCCTGCGAGCAATGCAAGCACTGCAAGCATCACGGCGAGCATCACGAGCAAGCATGGGGAACCCTTCCTAGTCGTTTCTTCACTGCTACGCTCGCGGGATGCCCGAGAAGGAACTTCACGACGCGTCCGTCCGCGAAGCGGGAGACGGCGCGAAAGAACTTCACGACGCCTACGCAGCGATCCGCCATCGGGCCCGCGAGACGGCGGGGACCCCCTCGGACATCCTCCCGCGTGTCGCCGCCCACTACGCGATTTATCAAGACTCTCAGGGGAACCACTCGTTCCCCATGATCGCGCTTCATGGCGCCCTCTGGGGGAAGAACTTCTTCGAAGTCACCGGTCAGCTCGGGACGATTGTTTCCTACCGGTACTTCTACGACGCGCAAGAAAAGACCAAACGTCACGGGATGTTGAACGCCTTCTCGGAGGGCTTCAAAACGGTGAATCGGGAGGTCTTTATCGATACATATACGAATTACTACTTCACGAAAGAGTACGGCCGTCACCCGGAGGCCTCCCACTTTATCCAGGCCGATCTTCTCGGCGGACTGAATGCCGTACACGCCGCCGCCCGGGGGGCGCCTCTTGACGATGGGGCCCGCCGAGAGGTCTTCCAGCTCGCCCTGCGCCACGAGCAGGAGGTCACCGTCGCACCGGGGGTCGCCGCCGAACTCGCAAAGTTCGACTGCCCGATTTTGCGTGCGCTCTGCATGAAGCCGGTCGTCCGCTTCACCTACTTTCCGACGGGCCGCCGCTTCTTTTTTAGCGATTTTTCCAATACGGAAGAGCGCATCGGCAAGGCGCTCCGCTCCTTCGATCTCGCCGCCGCGCAGGGCTGGGGCCGCGTCGAAGCGGCGATGAGCGCCTACTGACCGGTACAACTCGCGGCGAAGCGGCACTCGGTGCTCTGCTAGCGTGGGCGCACATGCGTATGGCAAGAACTCCGCGCCGTCTCCCGCTTCGCGGACGGACGCATCGAAGCGGCCCCTTCGCCCCCGTCATCGCTCTCGTTTTGGCCGCCTGTGGCTCGGAGGGTTCCTCGTCTGCCGTGACCGATGCCGGGAGTCCGAGCGCCGAGGCCGGCCCCTCCGACGCGGCGCTTGCCGAGGCCGGGCTTCATGACGGTGGCGTGGGCGATGCCGCGGTCGCCGATGGGGGAGCGCCACCGAGCAGCCCGCCGACGTTCCTCACGCCACGCACCGGGCTAGCCCCCGCGGAACTCGGCGTCCTTGTGAATGACAACGACCCACTTTCGGTTCAAATCGCGGAAGAATACGTCGTTAAGCGCGGCATACCGCTCGCAAATGTGGTGCACCTGTCGCTCCCGATGCCCCGCGGGGCGTCGATGACGGCGGCCCAATTTACCCCTTTGAAAGCGCAGGTAGATGCCGCGCTCGCGCCGCAAGTTCAGGCGCTCGCGATCACGTGGACGCAGCCTTACCGGGTCGACAACGTCTCCATCACGAGCGCCTTCGCACTCGGAAGTAAGACGATTGAAAACACCTGCACCGACCCGAACTCCCAAGCGGGGACGCCGAACCCCTACTCGGCAAAACCGACGTCAACCACGCCATTTACCGATTTCGGGAAGCGCCCCGCCATGATGATTCCGGCGACCACCTTCGCCGAAGCGCAGGCGCTCATCGCGCGCGGCATCGCCGCCGATGACACGTGGCCGGCCGGCAGCGCGTCCCTCATGAAGACGAGTGACGGAACGCGAAGTGCGCGATGTGTCCTCAACAATGGTTTCGGCTGGACCAATGAATGTCAAACCTTTATCGATAGCTGGGATTCGGTCGGTTCCGGCATTCAGGCATCATTGATCAATGCCGATTCGATCACCGGAAAGACCGACGTTCTCTTCTACGTCCAGGGGCTCACGTCCGTCCCGAACCTCGCGACGAACACCTACCTTCCGGGGGCGATCGCCGACCATCTGACCTCTTTCGGCGGTCAAGTGCCGACCTCCGGCCAAATGAGCGCCTTCGCGTTCCTTCAGGCGGGTGTCACTGGGTCCTTTGGGACCGTCGTCGAACCGTGCGCCTACCAGCAGAAATTTCCGAACCCGGCCGTGCTCTTCCCCAGCTATTTTGGCGGCGCGACCCTCATCGAAGCCTACTGGCGCTCGGTCGTTTGGCCCGCGGAGGGGCTCTTCCTCGGCGAACCGCTGGCGCGCCCCTTCGGGAACGGCTTCCAAAGCGCCTTCGACGCCTCGACCGGCACGCTCACCGTCACCACGACGACGCTCGTCCCTGGGACAAGCTACGTCCTGGAAGGGGCCAACGCGGAAACGGGGCCTTTCGTTGCCATCCAGGACAATCTCACGACCGCCAAATACACAAAGACGGTTCTGAGCATCCCCAACGCGACGCGCGCCTTCTATCGCCTTCGCAGAAAATGATTTAATACCAGGGATTGTGGCCGTCTCGGTGGCCACCGTCGCCGGTACTGCTGCAGGTACGCGGGTCCATCTCGGGAGCGGTCTTCTCCCAGCGGGGGTCTTCGCCGGGGCGGTTGTGCTGTTTGAAGCCTTCGAAGAGAATTCCAAGTTCCTGATAGGATTTCGCTTCACAAAGGCGATTGCGGACCTCACGAAGCGTGTTTGAAGAACGGTAGCCGTCCCGCTCGGCAAAGTAGGCAGGCACTGCGGCGACGATCGCCTCGCCGCTCGGTGCGCCGTTCGCAAACGCCGGCCAGGCGCGGGGCAGGGCGCGCAGGGCGATCGGCCCCTCCCGGAGGAACGCTTGGAACATCGCGCGGTCCTGGAGCGGGGCGAACTGCTGGGTGAACTGCTTGGAATCCTTGAAAGGATCGGCGATCCCGTCCGTCGGCAGGGCGGCGAGGGCGACCAAAATAGCGCTCCGCTGCTCGGGGTGGGCCGTCCAGAGCCCTTGGTAGGCGGGCACCCAGCCGACGCTGCTGCGGGGCCCTTCGGTTCCTAAGGCGAGGAGCGTCGCGCGGAGCGTCTTCGGGTCGGTCGAGCCCCCCTGGAGGAAGGCGAAGAGGGCGCCATCGGCGTCGCGTTCCCGGCGAAGTGCCGCCACGAGGTCCGCGGCGACGACCGCCTTGCTCCGCGGCGTGCGATCGCTCCGCGCGTCCTCGGAAGCGGGGAGGGGATCGGGCATTGTTGCGAGGCGCTCGCCCAGCCGTTTGCTCGCCTCTGTTGAGCGGGAAATGGCACTGAGGCTGGGGTGGTCTTTCTCAAAGATGCGTGAAAGAATCGGCTCCAACATCACCGGCAATAGGCGCTCGAAATCGGGGCAGGCGGCCCGGGCACCGAGCACCCGGAGCACCTCATCCTGCTCGCGCCCCGGGAGGCGACCCCCCTGGGTAGCGAGGAAGTTTCCCGCGGCGGGGGCGGCCACACAGAGCCCGCGTCCCGGTTCCGCGTCGCGGAGCCACGGCAGGTAGCTTACGACGACCTGGCCCGCGTAGGGGGCGAGTGCACTCTTTGAAATAACTTCGGCAAAACGGATGGCGCGGCGGAGTTCCTGGGCGGCCGCTTCGCCGGTCCGATCGGCCATGGAGGCGCGGCTCTTCGTCGTCGTGAGCCACTTCAGGTAGGCGCCGTAGCGGGCGGGCTCGGCGTCGCCGGGGGCGTCGTCTACCTCCTCGGGCGCCCGCTCCAAAAGACAGTTCTGCCTCCAAATGCAGGTACTTCGGTCACCGTCGTCTTCCGGACCGACGTCTGGTTCGTCGGCGCGACCCACGGCGGCACGCCCCTCCAGCCGCTCCTCGCGTCTCCGCCCGGCGTATCGCCGGGCGGAGACAATCTCGTGGGTCGCCTTCATCCAGGGGAACCTCTATTTCACCACCGCTCCTTGCCTACAAATTCGCCCTGAAAGAGATCCGCTGGGGCATCGACGACGGCCCCCTCGACCGCCGCGTCGCCTTCGCGCCGTCGAAGAACCTCGCCACCGGGATCGACCCCTTCACCGATGACGTCTACGTCGCCATCGACGACACCGTGAGGACGGTGCGCGTCCGTCCGCGAAGCGGGAGACGGCGCGGAGTTCGATGCCAACGCGTGCAGGTCGTCTGGAAGGACGGCAAGACGAGCCGCGTGAACACCATCGCGCGCACCCCGTAGACGCCGACGAGAGTCGCCCTTGCAACGCCGCGCCGTTCTGACTAGCGAACGCCGCCTATGTCCGCCGAAACGCCGATTCTTTCGTTCGTCCTCTCGAACTACAAAAACTTCAACGCCCGTGCGACCCGCGACGCGCTCGTCGCCTACTGGAAGCACCTGGAGTCGGGCGGGAAGATGTTCTGGGCGGTCGCCGGGGCGATGTCTTCGGCCCAGCTCGGGATCACCCTGGCGCCGGCGATCCGCGCGGGGCTCATCCACGGCATCTCGTGCACCGGCGCGAACATTGAAGAATCGCTCTTCCGCCTCGTCGCGCACACCCACTACAAAGACTTCCCCGACTACCGCTACTTCACCAAGGCGGACGACACGAAGATCCTCGAAGACCGGATGCGTCGCGTGACCGACACCAGCATCCCGGAAGACGAAGCGTTCCGCGCCGTCGAGAAGATCGTCGTCCCGATGTGGGAGAACGCCTCGAAGAACGGCGAGCGCCGCTTCTGGCACGAGTACTTCTACGAGCTCGTGAAGGCGGTCCCGGCGAGCATCCAAGAGGGGAAGCCGGAAGACTGCTGGCTCCTCGCCGCCGCCGACCACAAGCTCCCGATCGTCGTCCCCGGGTACGAAGACTCGACTTTCGGTAATATTTTTGCCAGCTACGTCGCCCGCGGCGAGTGCTCGGCGAGCATCGCCAAGTCGGGCATCGAGTACATGGCCGACTTCTACGGCCGCTACGAGACGCTCGCCGGCGGCCCCGACGACGCCGGTTGCGGCTTCTTCCAGATCGGTGGCGGCATCGCCGGCGACTTCCCGATCTGCGTCGTCCCCTCGCTCAAGTACGACATGGAAAAGCCGGCCAAGCCCTGGGCCTACTTCTGCCAGATCAGCGACTCGACGACCTCCTACGGCAGCTACTCGGGGGCGACCCCCAACGAGAAGATCACCTGGGACAAGCTCACCGAGACGACGCCGATGTTCGTGATCGAATCGGACGCGACCATCATCGTCCCGCTCATGCTCCAGGCGCTCCTCGAAGCGAAGGCCCACCCGGAAGCGGCCAAAGCGCTCCTCGCCCCCTACCTCTGAGCGGTGGGGGCTCGCCTCGCCCTCCTTTTTGTCGTCTATGCGCTGGCGGTCGCCGCCGCCTCACGACTCACGGCCGCTCTCCCGCTCAGCCCTGCTGGTGCGGCGGGCGGCCGCGTCGGCAGGGCTGAGCGCTTCTTCCTGACCGGCGCCTTCGCCCACTACCTGCTCTATGCCTGCTGGTGGGCGGTCTCCTGGGGGCATCAGTTTCGCCCCGTCGGCGTGACGCTCGTGCCGGCGCTCGTCTCCTTGGCGATCCTCGTCTTTTGCCGCCCGTCTCGCGGGGCGGAGACAATCGGCCTTCGTGGCCTGGTGCGCGAGGAGCTCCGCGATCGACGGGGGCGCTGGGCCTGGCTCCCGGCGAGCTACGGCCTCGTCGGGGCGCTCTTTGCCGGCGGCCTTTCGGTGGCGGAAGTCATCGCCTACCCGACGTGGAGCTGGGATTGCGTCTGGTACCACCTCACGCAAAGCCGCTTGATCGTTCAGGAAGGGACGATTCACTACTGGTTCGGGCCCGCCGACGGCAGCGGGCCGCTCATCTACGCGAACGGCTACCCGCGCCTCGTGGAGACGTTCACCGCGTTCCACCTGCTGGTGCTTCGGAGCGAGGCGCTCGTCAGCGCGGGGCAGCTCGGGTGGGAGCTCGTCGGCGCTGGCGTCGTCGTCGCCTGGGGGCGCCGCCTCGGGATCCCGCGGCCGACGGCGCTCCTCCTTGGGGCCGGTTTTCTCTTGGTTCCTGCCGTTTTTCTGCAGCTCCACACGACCCACGCCGATGTCGCCACCGGCAGCCAGACGCTCGCCCTCGCCTACCTGGTCTTTGCGCCGAAGGTCTCGCGGGCGGTGTTCGTGGCGGCGGTCGCGGTGGCGGGCGGCCTCGTCGCGACGAAGACGTCGGGGATCCTGCTCGTGAGCCTCCTGCTGCCGGTGCTCGTCGTGCGCCTCCTGCTCGCGACGCCACTTCCAGCAAATTTGCTGGCGGTCGCGAACGGACGGGCCCCCGTGGAAGTGGCCCCTTCGCGGCGCCTGTCGTGGGGCGTGGTGATCGGCGTCGGGCTCTTGGCGTTTGCCATCGCGGCGACGCGGCCGGCGCTGAACTACGCCCACACGAAGAACCCCTTTTATCCGGCGGCGGTGAAGCTCGGGCCGCTCCACTTCCCGGGGCCGATGACCGAAGAGGAGATCGCCGGCGGCAAGGCCTTCCTTCGCTCGGACGATGCCGTCGCACGCATCCTGCTCCTTTGGAGGAAGGCGCCGCGCGACATTTTTCCCGACGTGAAGGACCGCCCCTTCGGCCAGACCTTTAACTATTTCACGTTCCCGGCGGCCGGCGTCGGCCTGCTCTTCGCGCTCCGGCGTCGGAAGGGGGCGGCGCTCGGTCTCCTCACGACGGCGGCGATGGCGTTGATGGTCCCCGCCTCCTGGTGGGGGCGTTTTGTCCTGCCGGTGCCGGCGGTGGCGCTCCTGCTGACCGGGCTGCCGCTGGGGGAGTTTGCGCGACGGCGCGGGTTCTTCACGCGACCCCGGTGGAGCGTCGTCGGGGTGCTCGCGTCGTCGGTGCTCGCGGCGCTCCTCCTTCGGGACCTCGGCCTCTACGCACGCGGCTACCGCATGCTCCCACCGCTGCGCGAGGCGGCCCTCCGCGACGACCTCAGCTGGCTCTTTCACGCCCCCTTCATCGCCGCCCGCGACCGCGAGATCGGCCCTGGCGACCGCATCCTCTTTGACGAGGCGGTTTCCTTTCAGGGGGAGCTCTGGAACGCCAGCACCACGAGCCGCTTGGTGTTTGCCCGGAGCGACAATCTGCCGGCCTTCCTAGAAGCGGTCACCCGCGAGCGGCCGAAGTGGGTCGTCGTCGCCGACCGGCGGGAGGTCACCCGAGCCCTCGAACTACGTGGCGCGACCGTGATCGAGCGCCACGCCTTCGACGGGACCGTCGCCTACCGTCTCCCGTAGTGACTCAGGCTTTGGGCGCCTTACCGGCGCGCGCTTGCGCATAGAAATCGAGGGTGCGTGCGAGGGTGCTCTTCACCTTCGGATCGTGTTTGGCGAGGACGCGGGCGATTTCGTAGGCGGCAAGGACCGGCCCCCGCACCGCTTCGCCGAGGGCGAGCTGGGTGTCGCGCACGTCGCGGGCGAGCGTCTCAAGGATCTCCGCGAGATCGGCGAGGGCGCCGGTCGCCTGGAGGCGCTCGCGGAGGAGGGCCGTTTCGAAGGACGCCGCATCGGTGCCGTTGTCGGCATCGGCGAGCACGGTGAAGGCGCCCGGGTAGGCCTCGGCGATGTCGAGGACCGGCTCCAGCGCCGCCGCCTCCCCCTCCCGGAAGCGCCCCACCGAGGCGCGACGATCCTCGATGCGGTAGGTCACCAGGCCGGGGAGCGACTCACGAACCTGGGCCAAAGCGGTCTTGGCCGTAGCGACGGTCTTGGAAATCTCCGCCGACGACTGCTCGGAAAGCACTTTCTTTTTCGTCATGGCGCGAGGCTATTCAGGGGCAACGGCTGAGCAAGGGGAAAGTGGATCGCCACGTGGGATTGGTGCGGTACGGTTCCCCGCCATGTCGGAACTCCTTGGTCACCTCACTGCACGCTTTGCAACCCACCCGGAAAACCTCGCGACGGAGGCGCTCACCTACGTGCTCCGGCGGAGTCTGCCGGCGCGGCTGGCGTTGATGCGGAGGGTCGCCTCCCTCGCCTCCCACGCTTTCGGTACGCCAGCAGTTTCAGACGTCGACGGCGCGATCGATTTCTCAAGCCAGGCAAGTACCGAAGAGGGGGGCATCCCCGATCTGGTTGGGCGTGCCGCCGATGGCACCGAGAAGGTCCTCCTTGAAGCCAAGTTTTGGGCAGGGCTGACCGAGCACCAGCCGGTTACCTATCTGCAGCGGCTTTCGGCGGGCGGTTGTCTCCTTTTTGTCGTGCCGACTGTTCGCGCCGATTTCGTCTGGCACGAAGTCACTCGCCGTGCCGGGATTGCCGCAGGGACGGCGTATTCGGCGGGCGAATGGAAGGCGGTCGCAGCAGGTGATGGGGCGGTGCTGGCGCTCGTGACCTGGGAGACCTTGCTCGCCGTGTTGAGCGACGCCCTGCGCGACGACGCCGGGACGCTCCAGGATGTTGGGCAACTCAAAGGGCTTTGCGAGCGAATGAGCGGCGCCGGGTTCCTCCCCCTCGCTGCCGACGAGCTCACGAGCGGCTTCTGGCGTCGCTTCGGGCAAATGGGCCGGATTCTCGACACGGTCCGCGGTGAGCTTGTCGCACGGAAGATCGCGGCGATCGAAGGAGCGCGGCTCTCGCCTAGCCGAGGATTGCTTGGCCAAAAGCTCAAGATGCGCGGAATGCTTGTCCATCTGTACTTCGACCCCGACGCATGTGCGCAATCGTACCCGACGCCGTTCTGGTTGTGGCTACCGCATGCAGCCCGCGAGTACCTGACTCCACTCGCGTTGTCGTCCCCCCCGCGGCTTTTCGAGGCCGACGGCCCCTACGTGGCGCTGCCGATCCGGAGCGGGGTCGAGCGGCCTGAGATCGTCGCTGACGTCGTCGCCGCCTGTGAGAATATTTCGAAGTTGTTGCCAGAGCCCAAAGCCAACGCCGTTGCGATCGCAGCACCGGAGCCGGTCGTCGACGAATAGGTCGAACGCATCGCCCCCGAACTGGAATCGATCGCCCCGAAGGTCGAACGCATCGCCCCCAAGCTGGAACCGATCGACCCGAAGGTCGATCCCATCGGGTCGAAGGTCGATCCCATCGGGTCGAAGGTCGATCCCATCGGGTCGAAGGTCGATCCCATCGGGTCGAAGGTCGAACCCATCGGGTCGAAGGTCGAACCCATCGGGTCGAAGGTCGAACCCATCGCCCCGAAGGTCGAACCCATCGGGTCGAAGGTCGAACGCATCGGGTCAAAGGTCGAACCCATCACCCGTCACTTTCGGAACGCCCCGACCCGGTCGCTAGGCCTCCGTCACTTTCGGAACGCCCCAGCCTCACCCCCCGGAACGGCGACCTGGCCATCCACCCAAGCCGCACCCCCCGGAACGGCAGCCACCCAAACCCTCCCCGTCGACCCAAGCCTCACCCCCGGAACGGCGACCTGGCCATCCACCCAAGCCGCACCCACCCGGAACGGCAGCCCATCGCCAACGGCGATGGGGTCGAGGGGCGTCGGCCGTTAGGCCGGGGGTTTGGGGCATAGCCCCAAGTAAACCGCGTCGGCCGTTAGGCCGGGGGTTTGGGGCGGAGCCCCAAGTAAAGATCCGATCGCTATCGATCGTCGCCGTCAGTGGACTGACGATCGCCGAGCCTACATCGGTGACAAATCCGAAAACTCCGAGAAAATAGTGCCTTCCCATCTGGCACCGGCATTGCTAGACCGCCCCCCGGAGACGCCCGCCCCCACCCTGGGGACTGGCCATTGGGGGCGAGGCCCCGTCCTCCCCCTACGCAAGGAGACGTACTCGGATGAAACAGTGGACGCGCATGCTGCTGCTCGGGGCCTTGAGCCTCGGGACAGCGCAGACCCTCGGGTGCGCGGCGGAACGAGACCCGATCAATCGGGTGCAGCCCAACGCGCTGCCTAAGTCGTTCTTCCTCGGCCAGGATCTGCAAAACCCCGACGACGACCCCGAGTTTTACTCGCGCGGTACCGTCACGGACGTCGGCTACGGGGCGTCGCAAGACGGCCTGTTCACGTCGACTTATGCCCAGCCGGTCTCCCGTATCAAATGGGAAGTGACCGAGAAGTTCCTGATCGGGCGCCTCGCCTACGAGCGCATCAGCGACTCGGACGGCAAAGGCTACGGCAAGAACCTCACCCGGAAGCAGGACGGCCAGGTCGTCGCCATGTATCCGATCGAGGGTCACTTTGACGTCCGCCGGGACTACAACCCGGCGACCGGCGAAGAGTCGAACGTCACCGTCGAAAACTCGTCGGATCGCCCCTGGTACGACCGCGCCTACATCCGTGTCGACTTCTCCCAGAACCTCAACATGGACTCCTACGACTTCGACACCTTGTCGATGATGGGCGTCTATGGCGGGATCAAGTACCAGCCGGTCAGCTATTACGTCTCCGACGCGAACAGCATCGACGCCCCCCACTTCGATCCGAAGAGCGGCTACCTCGACGTCACCAACAAGGCGTTCGCGGCCCCCCAGCTCCTCGACCTGAGCTCGCTCGGCTGGGGCATCGACAGCTTCCCCGCCTGTATGCTCCCGAACGTGTTTTCGGGCGGCACCGAGCCGATCGGCAACTGTAACCCGGTCGAAATCACGATTCGCCAGTCCTTCGTCCGCGTCGAGAAGAACGACTACGAAGCCAAGGACTGGGACGGCAATCGCTTCCGGGCCTACGGCGCGTTCACGGAAGACCGCAAGGGCTACAGCCGTAACTTCGGCATGCTCGACGACAAGTGGCACCGCTTCATCGCGCGCTACGACGTCTGGGAACGCCACCACTTCTACGGCGATTCCGCGAAGATGACCGACCCGGTCGCCTGCGGGACCCAGGACACGCCCCTCGGCGCGAACCCGAACCGCGACGACAACGGCGACGGCACCGCCGACGAGTGCAATGTCGTCACCGAGAAGACCGGCCACCAGGGCAGCCAGTGCGACGTCTTCGTCGGGAAGTGCACGCTCCCCTACGTCGACCGCAAGGCAAAGCCGGTCGCTTGGTACCTCAACGTCAACTCCGCGAACACCTTCTGGGAATCGACGGAGTGGGCCACCAACGAGTGGGACGTTGCGATGCGTTCCGCCGAGCAGGTCGCCAAGAACGCCGAATGCCGGCGCTTCAACGGCGAAAACTGCGACGAGGACTACCCGGTCTACAAGGGCCAGGCCGACGAGCACGACGACCTCATCAACCTCGCGAAGGAAGTTGATGATTGCCGCCACCAGATCGCCCACACCGATCTGAAGGGCAACGAAGCTGCCTGCACGGCGCTCGCCGATTCCGTCGGCGAGGCGCGCAAGCTCTCCGCCGGCGTCATCGGTACCGCGAAGATGGCCGAAGCGGTCGTCCTCTGCCACAGCCCCGTCGAAGCGAACGACCCGGAAATCTGCGGCGATCCCTACCTCGACGACGACGGCAACGAAATCAAAGAGAACGGCAAGGTCAAGCGCCACCGCCTCCCCGCCGGCATCTCCTCGGACGATTGCCGCACCGTCATGGCCAAGGGGACCCGGACCGGCGACGACGAGAAGACGCTCGCGACCTGTGCGAACAGCACGATCGTCCGCCTCGGCGACCTCCGCTACCACCAGATCAACAACATCATCGCCCCGCAGGATCCGTCCGCCTGGGGCATCATGACGGACGCCTCCGACCCGATCACGGGCCGGAAGGTCGCTGCGGCGATCAACGTCTGGACCCACATCAACGACCTGTGGGCCCAGGGCCTCGTCGACCAGCTCCGCTACACCAAGGGCGAGCTCACGACGGAAGACCTCCTTGCCGGCAAGCAGCTGACCCAGGCCGCCTACAGCGACCAGGTCAAGAAGCTCGCCGCCAACGTGAACAACTGGTCCGGAGCCGCCGAAGGCGCCGCCCGCTTCACCAGCGCCATGACCTCGGCCGACGTCGCCGACCGCATCGCGCAGTCGACCGGCCTCGCCAAGGGGACCGACATCAAGGCGCCGTCGCCGGCCGCCCTCGCCAAGTCGGCGGAACTCCGCGAACTCGCGAAGACCTTCGTCTTCGACTCGGCGGCCCCGTCGCAGAACCGTCCGACCTACGCGAACCGCCTCCAGCTCGCGCGCAGCTCGAAGGTCGAAGCCGGCCTCGCGACGACCGCGATGCAGCAGCTCTCGGGCGCCGCAGCGCTCCCGGGTTCCGCGGTCACCCCGCTCTCCTCGCCCTTCCAGCTCGCGAACCCGACGTTCCGCAAGGAACTCCGCCAGATGCGTCAGGTCGGCCTCGCCGCCCGCGGCGCCTGCGAGCTCACTGCAGCGGACGCTCCCGTTCCGATGTCGACGGCGGCCTTCGCCGATCGCATCGAAGCGAAGTTCGGCAAGTTCAACAAGAGCGACCCGGCCGACGTGCAGCTTGAGCGCGCCGAGCGTATGCGCAAGTACCTCGCGCAGCACGTTCACTACGCGGTCATGAGCCACGAAATGGGCCACTCGATCGGGCTCCGTCACAACTTCGTGAGCTCGTCGGACTCCTACAACTACCGTCCCCAGTACTGGCAGCTCCGCACGAAGAACGGCAAGGTCTCCCAGGCCTGCACCGAGCTCAAGGCGGACGGCTCCGGCTGCGTTGGCCCGCGTTACTACGACCCGGTCGACGACGAAGAGAACCAGAACCTCATCTGGATGTGGATGCAGTCCTCGACGATGGACTACGCCGGTGAGTACACCCAGGACTTCCTCGGTCTTGGCGCCTACGACTTCGCCGCCGCCCGTATGTTCTACGGCGACGCCGTCGCGACCTACCAAGACAATGCCTTCGCCCGTACGGGTAACCGCGGTCGCGGCATTGCCAACAAGATGGACAACTTCGGCGGCATCCTCGGCTTCCAATACGAAGTCGGCCCGTTGGACCTCCAGGGCTCGCTCAAGCAGCTCCACTACTCGCAGCTCCAAAAAGAGTACGACCTCATCAAGAGCTGCGAAGACCTCACCAACGAACAGGTCGAGGCGTTCAAGCCCGGCTCCTGGAACGACGACAAGGACGGCACCTGGGACCCGGTCCTCGACGGCCGCATCGTCAAGGTCAACGGCAAGTACTCGCGCTGCAAGACGCAGCCGGTCGAGTTCACCCAGTGGAACGGCCTCAAGAGCATCTCCAACGCGAGCCTCCGTTCGACCCGTCAGTACGACGGCAAGTCCAACAACGTCCGCGTGCCCTACGGCTTCGCGACCGACAACTGGGCAGACCTCGGTAACCTCTCGGTTTACCGCCACGACAACGGTGCAGACCCCTACGAGCTCTTCACCTTCCTCACGGCGCAGCCGGAAGTGCTCCACGTCTTCAACGACTACCGCCGCGGCCGCATGACGTTCAGCGTCAAGAGCGCTTCGGAGCGCATCCTCGGTCGCTACAACGAAAAGATGCGTGATGCGGCGAAGGGCCTCGGGCTCCTCGCGAACATCTACCGCTCGTTCCTCCCCGACTTCGACAAGGAATGGCCGGGCCTCGTCCAGAGCCAGTTCCAGGCGAACATGCTCGCCTCCGGCATGGCCTTCGACTCCTACGCGATGCAGATGGCCCGCCCCCAGTCGGGCGACCACTTCCTCGACGCGAAGAACAACGTCTATCGCTCCTTCGACGACTACTTCCAGTATCCCCAGGATACGGTTGCGAACCCGTCGATGAAGGTCCCGGACGGCGCCAACGGTTCGTTCTCCCGCATGTCCTTCGGCGGCAAGTTGCTCAACAACACGCTCTCCGAAGACAAGGGTGAGTACGACTCGCAGTACACGATGAACGTCGGCAGCTACTACGACAAGGTGTGGGTCCCCATGCTCCTCACGGAGTCGGTCGACAACTTCATCTCGTCGTCCCGCGGTGACTTCAACGACCCGCGCTACCGCTCGGTCTCGATCGCCGACCTCCTCCCCGATGGCTTCCGCCGCTTCGTCGCGAACAACCTCACCAACGACGAGTTCGTGAAGGGTGTCCGCATCGAAGCCGACGCTTCCGGCAAGGCAGTTCTCGCGAACGGCTTCCCGAAGTCTGGCCTCGGCTTCACCTCCTGGTGGCGCAAGACCCCGTCGTCCTGCTTCCCCGGCTCCGGCAGCCAGGTTTGCTCGGACTTCGCCGACCTCACCCCCGGCCTCAACCCGAACGTCCCGGCGCGCGTCGCCGTCGTCGACTCCCAGGTCGGTTGGGAACAGCAGAAGTTCCTCATCGCGATGACCCTCGCGTACCTCCCCGAGAACCAGAAGCTCAACTGGCTTGACCAGATGTACATGTGGGAACTCGGCGCCGACAGTGACCCGGGCATCACGAACCGGATCCAGTTCCACGCCCCCAACGGGCGCGTCTACATCGCTCGCACCTACGGGACCGAGCAGATCTACGGCAAGACCGTACAGAAGGGCATCTCTGCCCGCGTCCTCGAGTACGCCAACTCGCTCCTCGTCCAGGCCTACAAGACGACCCCGGTCACCCAGAACGGCACCACCTGGTACGTTCCGACCATGGGCGCCGACGGCCAGCCCCAGCTCAACTGCCCCGTCGCGAACCCGACCTGCACCTGCACCAGCCTCACGGCCTGCAAGGAGCTCGAAGGCTACGTCTCGATGCCGGAGTGGATGCGCCAGTCCCTCGCCACCTTCCAGTTCGCACCGCCGAGCATGAAGGGCGTTTACTGAGCAACTTGCTCAGCTAAACCACGGGAAAGCCGAGAGTTCGCTCTCGGCTTTCTTGTTTTTGTACCGTCGATTCCCTAACGGACGCCGCCATGGCGTCCTCTCCGGCCCGACCGTCGCATGCACCCGCTCGTCCGCCCGGAACCGCCGAAGGCGGTGAGGAAACGGCGAGCGTGAATGTAGCCGCTCGTCCGCCCGGAACCGCCGAAGGCGGTGAGGAAACGGCGAGCGTGAATGTAGCCGCTCGTCCGCCCGGAACCGCCGAAGGGCTCTTCCGTTTTGCCGTCGCCACGCTCGTGTTCACGATCGCCGTCATCCTCTGGGGGGCCGTCGTCCGCGCCACGAAGTACGGCGACGGCTGTGGTGCCCACTGGCCCTATTGCAACGGCGAAGTCTTCCCGACGGCCCCCTCGCGGCCGACGATGGTCGAGTTCGCCCACCGCGTCACCAGCGGCCTCTCGATGCTGATGACCTACGCGATGACCTTCTTCGCCTTTCGGGTCACGCCGGCCGGCCATCCGGCCCGTCGCGCCGCCGTCTGGTCGTCGATTTTCATGACCGGCGAGGCGGCGATCGGGGCCATCCTCGTCCTGCTCAAGCTTGTTGCCCACGAAGAGTCGACGAAGCGCGCCCTCTCCGGCGGCCTCCACCTCGTCAACACCTTCCTTTTGGTAGGCGCTCTCGTCGCGACCGCCTATGCGGCCCGTCGTCCCGAACCGGCCGTCCGCCCCGAGCTCCGATCGCTCACTGCCCTCGGCGCAAGCATCCTCTTGGCGCTCGGCGTCACCGGCGCGATCGCGGCGCTGGGCGACACGCTCTTCCCCGCCCGGAGCCTCACCGCCGGCTTCGCCCAGGACCTCTCCCCGGTCGCCCACCTCTTCCTGCGGCTGCGCGCCGCCCACCCGTTTACGGCGGTCGCCGGCTTCGTCTTGATGACCGGCCTCGTTGGCGCCCTCGCCCGTCGCGGAAAGAGCTTGCTCACCGCGCGGATGGCGCTCGCGGTCCGCGTCCTCTTCGCCGCTCAAATCGCGCTCGGGCTCGCCAACTTGCTCGGGCTCGCGCCGCTCTGGCTCCAGATCGTCCACCTGCTCTCGGCGAACCTGCTCTGGATAGCCTATTGCGTCTTCGCCTTTTCCGTCGAGCGAGAGCCGACGACCTAGCCCCGGATCGGACGACGTGTTTGCTGTATGAATGCAAGCAGTTCGGCGCAGTCGTCCCCGGCGATCTTCCGCCCCCGTTGGCTGCTGAGTACGGCGATCAGTTCCAAGCGGCGGCGCCGATGGCGTTGGAGCATCCGATCCCGGAAGCGCCGGTAGTCGTCCCCGCGGGGGATGGCAGCGGCCTCGGCGAAGGAGCGAATCGTGGCGCCGCTTCGGAGATCGACGAGGGAGCGGAGGTCGGCAACGCGCTCCTCAAGGAGCGCCCGCGTGAGCGAGCGATCCCAGGCGAGGAAGAGTTCGCCGGCGAGGGCCCAAAGGCGTTCGCCGGGGTCGCTCGTGTCGACAAGGCGCAGCCCTGACGGGGGAGGGGCGGGCGGCGCCGCTTCCGGGCGGCAGACCTCCCGAGCGGTGTGAGGGGGGGATTCGGCGGGGGCGAGGTCGGTGGCGTTGCGCACACCACCCGGTCGTCCACGGCGCGAGGATGTTGCGTACTTTCGATGCCCACGCGTCCGTCCGCGAAGCGGGAGACGGCGCGGAGTTTGATGCCCACGCGTCCGTCCGCGAAGCGGGAGACGGCGCGGAGTTTGATGCCCACGCGTCCGTCCGCGAAGCGGGAGACGGACAAACGCCTAAAAGCGCCCCAACAAGCCAAATGCCGGCACGAGGAGCGTGCCGCCGGCGTTGTAGGTCGTCCCGAGCACCTCGGGTTTGCACGCGACGTAGCCACCGGTGAGTTCCGCCATGAAATACAGGTATTTGTAGCCGACCGCCCCGCCCACGACCGCCCCAAAGAGGTGGGAACCGGTGCTCACATCGAGGCCGGCGCCATTGAGGACCGTGATCGCCGCCGCGGTCCTTTGGACTTGGTAGCGCGGGCCGGCCCAAAAGAACCCGTAGTCTCCGTATTTCTTCCCAAAAATGACGCTCGCATCCCCTCCGACGCGGCTCGTCGCGTAGGAGGCGACCGTCAAGTCCGAGACGGTGACGTCGGTCGAGTAGACCTGCCCGAAGGCGCCAAGGACGAGCGCGCCGTCCCACCCTTCGGAGGCGCTCCCGTCCAGAAACTGCCATTTCCCTTGCAAATGCAACGCGCGCCCCGAGAGGCGAATCCCGAGATCGATCTTCTTCCCGACGCCGACCCGCCCCGCGAACTCGGTCTGTGCAGCGGGCGGGTTGAAGAAGAGTCCAACCGCCGCTTTTCCAAACGCTGCGCGATCGGAATCGCTCGGCGCGTAGTTGGGGTTCGTCGCGTAGTTGTTCTTAACCGTATCGGTCGCCGTCTTGAGGAGGGCGCCGTGTTCTCGACGGGGACATGAACGGCAAGTCCCGCAGAAGCTTCAACTTCTCCGGCGCCCCGGACCGTTGCCGGCTGAAGCGTCGCGACACCGGCGGTACAGCCTGACGCGAACAAAAGGGCCACGATCCCGGAAAGGCGGAGAGCTAGGTCGGCGCGCATTGCTCCGAACGTATCGGAGCTTGCTGCGCTTGGGGGCGCGATTCCCGAGTGACGCCGCTCCCCGCAAATTCGCGGGCGGTCACGAACGGACGGTCCCTTGTCTTT
>DYPH01000111.1 GCA_020720045.1 Sorangium cellulosum
CAGAAGTTGGATCCGGCGTCAACGCAGCGGATCGATGCAACCCACGGGCGGTCTAGGCGATTTTTCCAACCACCGATTCGGCCGCTTCGATCAGCGCCGTGCCATAAAGCAGGCGGTCCAAAGCCGCAATATCCTTATAAAGAATACGATCTTCAGTCATCGGTGCGACGAGCGTGCGGAGCACTTTTTGTACGGCGTCGACCGCGAGTGCGGGGCGGTGAGGCGCACGTTGATCAATCCCCGCAGCGGCGACCATGAGTTCAATTGCCAAACAGCGCCGAACGTTCTTCACGATTTCCGTCAGCTTTCGTGCGGAAACCGTCCCCATGCTCACATGATCTTCCTTACCGGCTGAACTCGGGATCGAGTCGACGCTCGCCGGGTGACAAAGCACTTTGTTCTCGCTCACAAGCGAGGCACTCGCGACTTGGGCGATCATAAAGCCGGAATGGAGTCCGCTCCCGGCGGCAAGAAACGGCGTAAGTCCCGACGACAACGCGGGATTCACGAGCTGCTCAACACGTCTTTCGCTGATGTTCGCAAGCTCAGCAGTCGCGAGTGCGGCAAGGTCGAGGGCCAACGCAAGCGGTTGGCCGTGAAAGTTCCCGCCGGAAAGAATCTCGGTTTCGTCGCCGTCCAAGAAGACGCTGGGGTTGTCGGTGACGCTATTGATCTCACGAAGAAGGACCTCGTGAGCGAACGTCAGCGCGTCGCGCGATGCACCATGAACCTGCGGAATGCAGCGGAGGCTGTAGGGGTCCTGAACCTTCCCACAGTCGACGTGGCTCGCCGCAATCTCAGACTCGGCGAGGAGCTTGCGCATGTTGGCAGCGACGGTCTGTTGCCCCGGGTGCGGACGCGCTTGGTGGAGGCGAATATCAAAAGGTGTTGTTGAGCCTTTCAATGCCTCAATTGAGAGCGCACCCGCGATATCTGCGATTTGAGCGAGACGTTCGGCGTCAAGGACTGCGAGGACCCCAAGCGACGCCATGAACTGCGTTCCGTTGATGAGGGCAAGCCCCTCTTTGGCGGCGAGCGTTAGCGGAGACAGCGAAACTTCTTTAAGTTTATCCGACGTTTCAACAATCCGACCATCGACTTCGATGCACTCCCCCTCCCCGATGAGGACGAGGGCGAGATGGGCGAGCGGTGCAAGGTCCCCGGAAGCGCCCACGGAGCCCTGCGAAGGAATTCGCGGATGAACGCGGCGATTGATGCATTCGACGAGGAGGTCGAGCACTTCCAGGCGAACCCCCGAATGACCGAGCGCGAGAACCTGTGCGCGAAGGAGCATGATGCCGCGGACTTCGGCGACCCCGAGGTCGGTGCCGACGCCCGTCGCATGAGAGCGGATTAGGTTCCGTTGGAGCGCTTCGAGATCCTTCGCGGCGACCCGCGTTTCGGCGAGGGCGCCAAAGCCGGTATTGACGCCGTAGACCGGCTTGGCGGAGTCTCCCGCGGCGCAGATGGCGTCGACGGCTCGGCGTGAAGCAGCAACCTTTTCACGCGCTTCCGGCGCGACAGCGACCCCGCGAAAGCCACGGGCGACGTCGGCGAGGTCAGAAAGCGAAAGGGGGCGTCCAAGGAAAACCGGGTCGGTCATAGCCGCGCTGCATAGCCGATTTTTCCAAGCGGATCCTGGATCGAGAACGCGGTAACCGCGAACGACCGGCGAACCGGCGCGTCATTTCGCTCCTGCGACTGTCATAACGCGAGGCGGCGAAACGCGGGCCAACGGAAGGCGATGCGCGTTCGCTGCAATTGCGGTATCGCCGGCCTTCATGCGCCGGTTCCTTGTCGTCTCCGCCCCCCTTTTTGCCGCTGGCCTTGTGGCGGCGTGCACCTTCGACACCGCGCCTGCTCCTGTGCTTGGAGCCACGCACTCGGACGGGCCGACGATTGTATTCGACCTGACACGTCGTCCTCTCCCCGAAATTCCGCTCCCGAACGATGTCGCGACGTTCGCCGATCCGTCGAGCCGCACCGGCGTCCGCATCAACGTCTCGTCGATTGCCCCAAGCGGCATGGAAGAGAATGCGCGCCGCCAGTTCGATGCGGTTGAAGGGTGGGGAACGTTTGCACCGATTACGGTCGCTTTTGCCCGCGACCAAAAGACCGGCGCCGGGGAACCGGCCATCGACCTCGCCGACCTCGCAAAGCGGATGCACAGCGACGGCTACGATTTCCGCGACGACCCCGTCTATGTCGTTGATTTGTCGACCGGCGTACCTGTCCCGCTCGACCTCGGGTCCGGCATTTTCCCAAGTTCGGTCGCCAAGACAGACGCATATTTTACAAACGATATAAAGTCGAAGGAAGACACCTTTCTCTTTGAGACCGAAGAGGAGGGTAAGGGGCTCACCCAGGCCGACTATCGGCCCGCGCTTGACCGCGATCAAGATGGAATTCTGGATCATCCCAATACGCAGAGTGGCGATCGCCCGCGGCCGGGTACCTACGGCGCCGACGAAACAATGACCTGGTACGAGCGGGAGACAGATACTCTCCGCTTGCGGCCGGTCGTTCCCCTTGAAGGGGCCCGACGCTATGCCGTCATCGTGACCGATCGACTGCGTGGCAAAGCGGGTTCGGTCAATAGCCCCTTCCCTGGCGTAGTGCACCCCACCCAAACGGCAGATGTAGCGCGCGTTCAGAAGGTACTTGGGGATGCTGCGCGCGCTAACTACTTCGGAGACCTCGCCGGAACGGGCCTCCAACATGTTGCATTTGCTTGGTCTTTTACGACCCAGCCCGGCACTGCGGACCTCCTCGCGCTCCGCGATGGCATCTACGGCCACGGCCCGTTTGCCCATTTGAAGTCGGAGTTTCCGACGACGATTACACCTTTTCAGTCTGCGGGAATCACTGCCGACGCTTCCACGAGCTTCGGGACTTCAGATCCGCGCTGCATCGGCAAGAAGGACCGGCCCTACGTCATTTCCGTTTCCTCAGTAATCGACTTTGTGAGGAAGGCAGCCGATCAGTTCTTCGGCCTCAAAGGGCAGGCACTGGAGAAGGTGATCGCCGAGATCAACAACGTCGATCATTTCGTCGTTGGTACGTTTGAGGCTCCCTACTACTTCAGTGATCCGAAACACGAAGACGTTCACGAAGCCTTCGCACTCGACTTCAAGAATGGCACGGGGCGCGTTACGAAGGACCGCGTACCATTTCTCATTGCGGTCCCCAAGAAAGGGGCCGGTGGTACCGATCCTTCAAAGCCCTTCGACGCCGTTACCTGGTCCCACGGAACCGGCGTAAATAAGATTGAGGTCCTCCTCCGTGCCGGGATCTACGCGCGCAGAGGTATCGGGATGATCGGCATCGATATGGCCGGCCACGGGCTCGCTTTGAACGATACGTTCAAAAGCGTGGCTCAGGAATACCTCGGCAAGGAGTGTTACGCCCCCTTCGTCGATGGATTGTTCGCCGGTCGAGCGGAAGACCTCGATGGCGACGGCACCGCCGACCCCGGCGGGTACCTCTGGACGGCGCATATTTTCCACTCACGCGACAACGTTCGCCAATCGGTCCTTGACCAATTGATGGTCGTTCGCGTCCTCCGGAGCTTCGACGGTCACCTCGGAACCATTGATGCCAACGGCGATGGAAAAAAGGATCCCGAAGGGGACTTCGACGGCGACGGCATTCCCGACATCGGTGGCCCAAGTGCCCGTATTTTTACGGCAGGCAACTCCTACGGCGGCGTCGTCGCGATGGTGCACGGCGCCATCGATTCCGAAGTTACGGCAGCCGCACCGATCTCCGGCGGCGGCGGACTCGCCGATGTCGCGACACGGTCTTCGTTGATCCCCGATTCGGTCATTCAGCAGACGATGGGGCCGATTCTCGTCGGCGTTCCTGCCGCGTCCCGACGGGGCGGCGAGAAGGAAGAACGGACGCGATGCTCCGATGGTCAAACGTCAATTCGCTTCGTTCTTAATAAGCTCACGAGCACCCAAGAGATGGAGATCGCGTGCCTCTCAAAGGCGGAGTTGCCTGATTTGGCGACCATCGTGCTCTCCAATCCGCGGAACGGAGAGCTCCGTTGCGCACGCGTCGCCGATGGGGGCTCCTTCCGCGTGCCGGTCGCCGCGAACATCGACGACCCGCTCGTCGTGAAGGTCTTTGAGGGACGAGACGTCGTCGACAGCTACGCGACCTGTGGCGTGGTCGGAGGGCCGAAACTGTTACGAACGGTCGACACGTTTGAGCAAGCGATTTCGCAGAGTTACCCTGTTGCGGATGAGAGCGTCGTCTGCGACGCTCCGAACGGTTGCGCCCAATACAAGGGGCGCTATTACCCGGTCGGAGATCGATTGGTATCGCCCCAAGAGGGGCTTGGACTCGGCCGCCAGACGCCTGCGCTTCGCCGCCTTTTTGACCTCACCCAGATTGCGCTCGACGCCGCCGACCCGGTGAACTTTGCGAAGGGGTACGCGCTCCGGCCGTTTCCGCGCCCTGATGGGTCGCCGGGCACGGCGCGCGGGTTCGCGTCGTTCTCGACCGCCGGCGATTTCTACGTCCCAATGGCGACGAACTTCGCCTTTGCACGCGCCGCCGGCGCCGTCCCGTTCCTCTCGCCGGACGCCGCCTCCCTCGCCCCTGACTGGCGCGATTTTGCAATGACTCCTTCACTTTCCGCGACGCTTGGGGCACGAACCGCCGACGACGTGTTGGTCGGGACGGGCACTCTTGCCGGCCTCCAACGCCTTCGCCTCAGCAGTGGGGGCCCGCGTTGCGTGGTGAACTACACAAAGAGTGCAGTTTGCACTGATTCCGACGCGCGCTCGTCGGCCTGCGACACCGCGGTGTTTGACGTCGACTACCTTTCCGAAGGGCAAGATCGCTGGGACGCAGCGCACCCGTCGACGCCGCTCCGGCTCGTCCGTCTCGCGCGCCCGGCCGCCTCCCTCGAAGACGTCGACGCGGTCTGGGGGCCGCGCCTGGCGACCCGCCCCTTCACCAGCGATGCGACCGGCTACAAGGGCGATGAGGGCCCGATTCTGGCCGTCGGAAATGCGTACACGCAGCCTGGGGGTGAGCACGTTTGGCTCTATGGCGATCCGTGCCGCGCCTTCGACGCACCGACGTATTATAGCAATCTTCTTGCAGATTTCTTCGTCGCGGGCGGTACGAACATTCGCTACGCCGCCGCCCCGGGAACGCATCGATGCCTGGCGAACGAGACCTGCCCGTTCTTCAAACCGTAAACGCGATGTCGTAGCGGCGCGCGCTCCGGTCGCCGGCGAGCCAGGCATGACCGGTCGCGCCGACGTCGAGCCCAAGGTGGATCGCCTCCGAGGCAGCGCTGGCATCGGCCAGTACCTCGGCGATCGTCCGCCGCAAACAGCCGGATTTCCCCGGATAGATACCGTCGATGGCGGTCAGAACTTCGCGAAAACCGAGGCGCGCTGCCTCCGTCCGACGGACCGCCAAGGCCCCTTCCGCACGCGCATCGGCGAACGTGATCGGCAACGGGAGCGCGCGGGCGAGCAACGCCTCTGCGCGCAAAATCGCGGCAAGAGCGCCATCGGCTTCGAGGAAAAAAGAGCGAGTAAATGCGGGCTCCACCGGTAGCGACGAACCGCGGCCGACTACGAAAAAGTCGCCGTCGCGGGCGGTCACCGAGACCCCAGCAGGCAGGGCTGACGCAACGTCGCGGAGGGCAAAGGGGAGCGGCCCGCCGACCCGCTCTGCAAGCGCCGGCGAACAAAGGCGAGTGATCGTCCGAAGCGGCGAGACGCCTTCACTCGTGGCGCGGACAACAAGCATCGTGGGGCGTAAATCGATGCATTGCACAAGGAAAGAGCGGGCATCTTCGTTCCGTCGCGCCTCCCAGAATCCAGTAAGGATCACGGCATCTTCGCCGAGTCGCTCGAGCGGGCGCGCGGAGGGACCTGTCCGGAAGGCGGCAACCGGCGCGTGGGAAAATCGGACGTCGAAGGCGCGCGCAGAGCGGCGGATCTTCTCATCGTCGGAGGCGACCGGCACGCGGGGAGCATCGTCGCCTCTGGCGCCTCTTGCAACCGCAGAGGCTCCGAAGTACCTCCTGGCCATGCGCTATTACGTCGATCTCGCCGACAAAAACTCCGCCACAGGGACCCAAAGCCGCCAAGTGGACGTCGAAGTACTTCCGTCGGGTGCGCTCGCAGTGACCCTCGATGGCCGGAAAGTCGATGTCGATGTTGTCGCCATCGGCGAGCGGCTCTCGCTTCGGATCGACGGTCACGTTGTCGATTTGACGACCGAGGGGCAGATGCCAGAAATCGGCGCCGTTATTCCCGGACATCGGAGCTACGTCCGCGTCGAGAGCGATCGCCTCCGGGCCGCCCTTGCCGCCAAAAAATCGGGGGGAGGCGCTGCGAGCGGCCTCCTGAAGAGTCCGATGCCGGGCCGTGTCGTGAAGATTCTCGTCGAAAAGGGGCAGTCGGTCAAAGTCGGCCAACCGCTCATTGTCGTCGAAGCGATGAAGATGGAAAACGAACTTAAAGCAAAGCTAGAAGGGACGGTTACCGACCTCTTCGTCGTGACCGGGGCAACTGTCGAAGCCAACGCCAAGCTTCTCGTGATCGGCTGATCGATGCCGACGGTCGTCCCCCGCATTCCGCTCGTTCACGGACCGACGCCGATCATTCGCATGGCGGCTCTTGACGCCCTCGTCGGCTGTCGCGTGCATGTGAAGCGGGACGACATGACCGGCGGCGCAGAGGCGGGGAACAAGCTTCGAAAGCTTGAGTATTTTCTCGCAGATGCGCAGGGGAACGCGGCGACGACGCTCGTGACTTGCGGGGCGCTTCAGTCGAATCACGCCCGCGCAACCGCCCTCGTGGCGGCCCGTTTTGGGCTCCGCTCGCTGCTCCTTTTGCGCTGCGCCGACGGGCCGACCGACCCGTGGGCCGATGCGGACGACCTGCCAGCGGTCGGCAACGTCGCCCTTGCGCGGCTCGTAGGTGCTCGAATTCGAAGAATTTCTGCGAGCGACTACCGGCAACGAACGGCGCTCCTCCTTGAGGCGTCCCAGGAAATCGATCGCGACGGCGGGCGCGGCTACGTGATCCCCGAGGGGGGTTCGAACGGACTCGGCTCGCTTGGCTACGTGCGTGCCGCCGAGGAAATTGCCTGGCAAGTGCGCCACGGTGCCGTCGACGCGAAGCGCTTTGCGGAAGTCGTTGTGGCGTGCGGCTCCGGGGGGACCGTCGCCGGATTGGCCCTGGGCGCCGCGCGAACAGATGTCTATCAGCGCGTCCGAGCGGCCCTCGTTTGCGACGACGCGCGCTATTTCGAAACGGTCGTCCGGCGGATTGTGCTCGAGAGCCGCGCTTGGGACGACACGCTCGGCGACGTCGTCGCGCCGGTGCTCTACGACGAATCGGCGCGCGGGCCCCGCTACGGGGAAATGGATCCCGGGCAGAAAGATTTCCTCGTCGATGTGGCCCGGAACACCGGTCTCATCCTCGACCCCGTCTACACGGGAAAGGCGTTGTACGCGTTGCGTCTCGCCCGCGAGCGTCGGGACCTGGGCCCGAAGGACGACGTCCTCTTCCTGCACACCGGCGGACTTCCAGGCTTTTTGGCGACGGCTGGCGACCTTCCGCTGGGCGGAGTGCGCTGATCGCTTTCGCGAAAAAGCTGTTTTGAATCGAGACGCTGTCTCCTACGCTCCGCGCGATGAATCGCGACGGATCGACCCCGGCATCCACCGCTCACGAGACCGGTGCCGGCCCTGCCGTTCCGAACGAGGTGACGCAGGTCGGTTTGTCGCAACATCTCGGATCCGGCGCTTCCCAGGGCGGAAACGAAGCTGTTGAAATTCCAATTATTTCAACAGACACCCACCGACCAACCGGGGCACCTGTCCCTTTGGGCCCGCCGGGTCTCGCAGGGTCATTCCCAGGCAATTCGCCGGCCCCTACGGCCCATCCAAGTCGCCGCTCGCCCCCAACGGCGCCCGCGCCGCGGCCCCGTGCGAGCTACGGCCCTGGTAGCTACACGCCGCCGTCGGATCCGAAGCCGTCGACGCCGCCTGAATTTGGCGCGGAGGACTTCCTCTTCCACCTTCATCGCGGCAGCGCTCTTCTCGACACCGATCACGTCCACGAAGCCCGTGAGTCCCTTGAACGCGCACTCTCGCTGCGTCCACGGGATGCTCGCAGCCAGGATGCGCTCGCCGTCGTGTACTTTCGGCTTGGCCTCTACCCGCTTGCGATCGCGATCTACGAAAAGCTAATCGCCGAAGCGCCGGCAGTCCCCTCGTTTCGCGTAAATTTGGCGCTCGCCCACTTCAAGACCGGCCACCTGGAGCGGGCGCGGGATCTTCTACGCGACGTCGTTTCCCGGGAACCGGGCCACGTTCGGGCGAACCGCTACCTCGGTCTCCTGGAAGAGCGGCTGGGGCAATTTGAGCGAGCGCGTGAGGCCTGGGAGGCGGCTGGCGAAGTGGAGCGGGCCTCACGGGCGCGTGCACGGAGCTTGGTGCCGCCTGCGCTGAGCTACGCCCCGCCGTCGCTGCCATCCGCCCCTCGCGCCGCCCTCGCCGAGCTGGCCGGCCAGGATTTGTCGTTTTCCGTCGCCGATCCCTCCTCCGAGCGCGGCGACGAGCGAACGCCGTGGCGCGCCGTCGAACTCGGACGCGAACCCCGCGAAGACGACGCGCCGCGGAGCCTCCGCCCGGCCGATTTTTCCGAGAATGCACTCTCTTCGGGCCTCCACCTCCACGCAACGCCAGCACGCCGCACGATCGGCCCCGCTTCGCTCCCCGAGCGGCCGATTCCCCGCGACGAACCGACCGTTCTCGGCACCTGGTCGGCGGTCGGCGACCTGCACGACGCGTCCGTCCGCGAAGCGGGAGGCGCGGAGTTCTCGGCAAACGCCTTCGTCGAGCCGGTGGTCGCGAAGGCTCCGCCCATGCCTCGCATCGAGACCGCCCCCTACCGACCCGGCGGTACGGCGGCGTATTCCGAAGAACATCGGTATGTTGGAAGCACAAGTCCCCGCCCGACGTCCCGCCCTCCCCGGCTTGAGGACGGGGCCGACCCCCGCGCCTCACGGCGGCCGGAAGGCAACCGTGCCGTGGAAATTCGGGAGGACGCCGCGCGCTTCCGCTTCGTCGCAGGCGCCGTCGTACGCGCGGATGCGGCCCTCGCATATCCCTCTGAATCTTTTCGCCATTTTCGCTCCGAAGAGCCCGGCGCAGATGCTTGCATTACGCACGCAGTCCTCACGGGAGACGGCGAGTTGATCGTGGGTGGGCGCGGCGGCGAGCGGCGCCTCGTTCGTATCGGCCATGCTGGCGTCCGCTCGTGGGTGCGTGCCTCCACACTCCTCGCCTTCGACGGCGAAGAGCACCCGCCCGTCGTCCCGCTCGCTGCCGGTTACGTCGCGCGGGGGGGCGCAACGACGCTTTTGGAGGCGCCGGGGCCAGTCCTCGTCCACCCGTTCGAAACGCCGATGGATGTGCCCCTTGCTGGCGTCTTGGCCATCGTCGGGTGCTTTGAAGCGACCGCGTTGTCGATCGACGCAAAAACGCCAACGCCGCGGAAGACGCTCCGCCTGGAGGGGGCTGGAACGGTCGTCTTCTGTGCACGCCTCGTGCGCGAGCGCCTCCCGTAGCCGCGCCGGCCGCAAATCGCCCCTTCCAGAAGCGCAACCTGCTAGGAGCGCCCCGTGGCACGCACGCCCTCAAAAGCGGGGTCTTCTCGCGCAGATCGACCGGACGTCGCCGAACGGAAGCGCCGACGCCGGTCACTCGCGGAAGACGCCCTAAATATACCGAATTTGCTCACATTTGGGCGAATTCTGATGATCCCGTTGTGCCTCTGGTTCCTCCACCGAGGGACACCGGAGGGCTGCTACTGGGCCGGCTTCGTGTTCATGTTCGCGTCGCTGACCGACGCCCTCGACGGCTACCTGGCACGAAAGCTCGGCGTCGTTTCGGTTCTGGGGAAGTTTCTCGATCCCCTCGCCGACAAGCTCCTCGTGATGGCGTGCCTCGTCGAGCTCGTGCCGATGGGGCGCATTCCCGGCTGGGCGACGGTCATCCTCCTTGCGCGCGAGTTGAGCATCACGGGCCTCCGGAGCGTCGCGGCGAGCGAAGGGGTCGTCATTGCGGCTGGCCAGGAGGGGAAGACGAAAACCGCGCTTCAAATGATCGGGCTCGTCGCGCTCATCGTCGGATACCCGGTTCACCTCCAATATGCCGGGATCGATCTTGGAATCGTCGACCTGATTCGAATCGGTCAGGCATTTATTTATCTTTCGCTCATCTTCTCGGTCACCAGCGGCGTTCAATACGTTCAGCTCTTCGGTGAAGCGGTCGACGCCAAGGAAAAGGCACGCAAAAAACCGCGTTCTACCTCGATTCATCCGAAGCGGGAGCCCGAGGCGGGCGCAGGATCGGTCGGTTCATCGAGCGCCGACCGTTCCGAGAAGGGGCCGATCGTGCCGCGTCCGGCACCGGTCCCGAGCGAGATCGCAGCCCCGTCTGGAACGGGCAACGCCGAAGAATCTTGAAAATCTCGGATTGAGTCACCCGCTACTTCGGAGTACGCGACCGCCATGGCTTTTCTCGTTCCCCGCTCGGCCCTTTTCCGTTCGTTCGGCGTCGTCGTTGCCCTCTCGCTCGTCGCCGCGGCGCCGGGCTGTTCGCGGCAGGCGGAGGGGGATCGTTGCGATTCCCAGAACGGAAACGCCGACTGCGAAGACGGCCTCGTCTGCCGAACGGCCGGCTCGCTGAATGCCCCGTCCGACGTCTGCTGCCCGGCGACGGGCGAGGCGACGACCGCCGCCTGCCGCGGGCAGTCGCAAGCGGGCCTCGACGCTGGCATCCCCGACACCGGAACGACGACGACCGACGCTGCCAGCGACACCGGTTCCCAGGACGCCGGTAGCGTCGATAGTGGCCCGGATGCGGCCCCCGCCGTCGATAGCGGGGCGATTTCCGACGCCGCGACGAACGGCTGAAATGCCGACGCTGCTCGCCGAGGCGGGGCTTCACGCCGCCCAGCTTGCCCTCCTTCTGTCGATCCCTTTTGTGGTGGCTGGGCTCGCAGCGTCGGTCCTTTCGGGAGTTATTTCAGCCGTTTTCGGCGCTGACGACCCGTCGATTCAGCAGTTTCCGCGCCTTGCCCTCGTCGGCGGAGCCGTCGTCCTGCTCGGGGCGGCGGTCGGTCGCGTCGTCGTCGGCTTTGCGCGCGAGATCTTCGGGCTGATCGGTGGTGGTTGACCGCTCGATGGCCGTTTGCTAGCCGGCGAGGGAACGCAACTGAATGACGGTTCATTCAGCCCCCTGCCATGAACGCCGCCCCTCCCAAACGCCGCTCGAAAAAGGTTGCCCCTCCGGCGGCGGAAGCCAGAGACGCGAACGCGAGTTCCTTGCCGGAAACTGCGGCGCGGGGTCGCGGAGATAAGCGGGAGCGAATCCTCGCCGCGGCCGTTTCGACGTTCGCTCAGCACGGCTTCTTTTCGACGCGCGTGTCCGACGTCGCCAAGGCGGCCGGCGTCGCCGACGGAACGATTTACCTGTACTTCACGTCGAAGGAAGACCTCCTCCTCTCCCTGTTCCAGGACCGCCTCGACAAGCTCCTCGCGTACATGAAGAAGGAACTCGGGCGGTTGCCCGATCCGAAGACGCGCTTGCGGGCGGTCATCGAACTCCAGCTCGGGCTCCTCGAAAACCAGCGCGAGCTCGCCGAAGTCATCACGGTTACGCTGCGCCAGTCGTCGCGCCTCGTGAAGGAGAACGCGACGCCGCTGTTCGCCGCCTACCTGGATGCGATCGCGACGGTGATCCAGGAAGGGCAGCGCGACGGCTCTTTTCGCAAGGACGTAAGCCCATTTACGATGGCGCGCGCGATGTACGGCGCCCTCGATGGCATCGCGCTCACCTGGGTCCTCGGAAAGGCCGACCGCGGTGGACTCAAGCGGGCGGCCGCCCAGATTGCAGGCGTCTTCCTGCGCGGCCTGGAGGTCGATCCAGATGCCAGCGAAGAGCCGACCGCCGCGCCATGAAGCGCCTCGACGTCCGGGCACGCGTCCTCCGTGAGCTTCGTTCCTTCTTCGAGGCGCGCGGCTTTCTCGAGGTGGAGACGCCGACGTTGGTCCCGAGTCCGGGGATGGACGTTCATCTTGCCGCCTTTGAAAGCGACGGTCCGGCGAGTCTTCGCTATTTGATCACGTCGCCTGAGTATCAAATGAAGCGCCTACTCGCTTCCGGATATTCACAAATATTTCAGGTAGCTCGCGCGTTTCGGAAGGATGAATCGGGCGGGCGGCACAATCCGGAATTTACCCTCGTCGAGTGGTACCGCGCCGACGCGGGGTGGGAAGAGGTGCTCGCCGATACCGAGCAGCTCATTGCGAAGGTCACCGGAGGCGTCGTCCATCTCGGCGCGACGGCATGGGGGCCGGCGCGGAGCGTTCGTTGCCTGCCGCCCTTCCGGCGAATTCCGGTGCTGACCGCGTTCGCGACCTGGGGGGGCGTGACCGCCGAAGAGGCGCTCCACCTCGCCGAAACCGACGAAGATCGCTTCTATTTCCTTCTCGTTGATCGCGTGGAGCCGGCGATCGCCGCCCTCGACGAAGCAATTGTGCTCTGCGACTACCCGGCGACCCAGGCGAGCCTCGCCCGCAAGAAGCCGGAGGATCCGCGGCTCGCCGAGCGCTTCGAGATCTACGTCGCCGGCGTCGAGCTATGCAACGGGTTCGGCGAACTCGTCGACCCCGTCGAGCAGCGCAATCGCTTCGAGATCGACCAGAAAGCGCGGGCCGATCGTGGCCTCCCCGTCTACCCAATCGACGAGAAATTTCTAAAAGATCTCGAGAAGATGCCCCCTGCGGGCGGCAACGCACTTGGCGTCGATCGGCTGGCGGCACTCGTCGCCGGCACGACGAGCATCGACGCGGTGCTTGCCTTCCCCGCAACCGAGCTATGAAGGCGGCATGCCTTCTCCGGAACCGCTCCCCTTTGATGCGGCGTTAACGCGGCTGCTGGCCGAAGTCTCCCCACTCGCCGTGGAGACGCTCCCCCTCCCTGAGTCGGCCGGGCGACGGCTCGCCGGGCCAGCACGGGCACGCGGGCCGCTGCCGGCGTTCGACCACGCGACCATGGATGGTTTCGCGCTGCGAGCTTCCGAATTCGTTACGGAAACATCGATGCCCCTCCATGGCGAGGCGCGCGCGGGACGGGCCGCGCCCCCCCTTCGACCGGGGCACGCCATGCGGATATTTACCGGGGCGCCGATGCCGGCGGGGGCCGATGCGGTCGTCGCCCAAGAGGATGCAAAATACACCGATGAATCCGTGCATTTTGCACCCTCTGCTCAGGACGTCGTGCCGGGGAAATTCGTACGCCGCTGCGGGAGCGAACTTGCCGAAGGGGCCGAGGCGGCGGCGGCAGGCAGTGAAGTCGGCCCCGGTCTCCTTGCGCTCCTGGCGCTGCTAGATCTTGGAAATGTTTCTGTATATCGCCGGCCGCGCGTCGTCGTTGTGCCGACCGGAGATGAACTTCGCGCGCCCGGTTCAACGCCCTGGGCCGGTTCGATCCCCGAGGCAAACGGCGCGATGATCGCCGCGATGGCCCGCGCAAACGGGGCGGAAGCCTCCGTCGCCGCGATCGCGCGCGACGACCGTGACACGACCCTCGCCGCTCTCTCCGACGCCCTCCGTGACGCCGATGTCGTCGTCCCGATCGGCGGGGTGAGCGTTGGCGATCACGACCACGTCCCGGCCGCCCTCGATACGCTCGGCGTCAAACGTGCATTCTACAAAATTGCGATAAAACCTGGAAAACCGCTTCTTTTCGGGACGCACGTGGCGAGCGACGGGCACACGGCCCGCGTCCTTGCGCTCCCGGGGAACCCGGCCTCCGCATTTGTGACGTTTTTCCTTTTCGGGCTGCCACTCCTTCGCGCACTCGCTGGCGACCCCTCCCCGCGCCCGGTCCCCCGAAAGGCGACGCTCCGACAGGCGGTGCGGCACGCGACCGGGCGCCTCGAATTTCTTCGCGGGCGGCTCCACGACGACGGGACCGTAGAGGCGCTTGCCGCCCAAGCAAGCGGCGCCGCTACGAGCCTAGCCGCCGCGAACGCGCTCCTTGCGATACCGGCTGAACTTGCTGAACTTGCTGCAGGTTCGTCCATCGACGTCTACCCATTTTCCCTCCGGTGATCCGATGACCGACCCCTCCCCGAAGACGCTGACCCACCTCAATGCCGACGGGCATGCGCACATGGTCGACGTAGCGGCGAAGGCCGAAACGAAGCGTCGCGCCGTCGCCCGCGCGACGGTGACCCTCAGCGTCGAAGCGGCACAACTGGTGCGAGAGGGGCGCGCACCGAAGGGGGACGTCCTCGCCGTCGCGCGCATCGCGGGAATCCAAGCGGCCAAACGGACGTCCGAGTTGATCCCGTTGTGCCATCCGCTTCCGCTCACACGCGCAACCGTCGACCTTACTTTCGCGAATGAAACCACCATTGTTATCGACGCTACCTGCGAAACTGTAGGGCGCACTGGCGTCGAGATGGAGGCCTTGACAGCGGCAAGCGTCGCCGCACTTGCCCTCTATGATATGCTCAAGGCAATCGACCGCGGGATTACGTTCTCGGTGGAACTTACAGAAAAATCTGGCGGAAAATCGGGACACTACCTTCGAGGAGCGGAGGAAGGGACATGAAGCGAATCTCAGAAGAGCCGCTCCTCGTTGAGCCATTGCTTGCTGCAGTTTCCCACGCGGGTGCCGGCGCCATTGATGTTTTTTACGGCATTGTCCGCGATTTCAATGACGGAAGAGCGGTAACTCGGCTCGAATACCACGCCTACAACGCAATGGCCGAAGCGGAAATTGCGCGCATTGAAGCGGCCGTCGTCGACGACTTCCCCGGCGTCCGCGTGGCGGTACAGCATCGCATCGGTTCGCTCGCGGTCGGGGAGGTCGCCGTCCTCTGCGTGGCGAGCGCCGTCCACCGCGGCGAGGCCTTCCGCGCCTGCCGGGCGCTCATCGATCGCGTGAAGGGGACGGTCCCGATCTGGAAACGCGAGCACGGCCCCGACGGCCCCTATTGGGTCGGCTGGGAGGATGCCCGGTGCACCGGTGCGCACGGCCACGCGGGCGACCACGGAGACGCGCCGGAAGATCCTCATTAAGCTGTTTTTTCAGAGAAATTAGCCACCGATCGCGCGAATGGAGACCTCCGCGGCCGACGCTTCGCTGCAGCCGCGGAAGGTGGCGCCGTCGGGCTTCTGCGCCCAAGCTTCCTGGAGGCGTGCGGCGACTCCCGCCGCGTCGCCGGCCTGCGCCGCAGCTCCAGCAGCGACGCCGTCGTTGGTCGCGAGGCAGGGGCGAAAGGTTCCATCGGCAGTAACGCGGAGGCGGTCGCAGCCCTGGCAGTAGGTGTCGCTGTGGCCGGTGATAAAGCCGACGCGGAGCCGGGGGTCGTGCCGCGCGACGAGGTATTTTGCAGGCCCACGATCGGCTTCGCGGACCGCTTCGCCATGCGAGACGCGATCGCCGAGGGCCGCCAAAATACGTGCATAGGGAACGTATTTATCGCGGACGTTTGCCCCCTCGCCGATGGCCATCAGCTCCAAAAAGCGAGGGACCCAGCGTCGACTCCAGGCCCAATCGGCGATCGCGCCGATTTCATCTTCATTCTCGTCGGCGAGGACCACGCAATTGAGTTTGATCGCCGCAAAGCCCGCACGGTCGGCAGCGTCCAAGCCGCGAAGGACCACCGACAGGTCTCCCCCGCGCGTAAGCCATTCAAATCGTTTCGGATCCAGCGTATCAATCGACACATTCAAACGCTGAAGTCCTGCGGCACGTAGCGGTCCAGCAAGCGCTTCGAGGCGTGTCGCGTTGGTCGTCAATGCGACGTCTTCAAAACCGATCGACGCGAGCAATTCTACAAAGGCGACGACATCCCGATGGAGGAGCGGTTCGCCCCCGGTCACACGCACCCGGCGCACGCCCTCGGCGCGGAGCGTCTCCAGCACCGTCCGCCAGGCGGCAAGATCGAGCCGCGTCTCGAGATAGCCGTCGCTGCGATCCGGGCGGCAATAGACGCAGGCGAGATCGCAGCGATCGGTGAGCGATAGCCGCACGCTGCCCGGGGCGATCCGCTTGTCGACACGCGGCGGATCGGAGCGAAGGTCGCGCGCGGTCGAACGTGGGGCGAAGAGGGGGAGCGCGCGAGGCATGCCGTCCCAACGCGAGTATGCGCTCCCCGGTTACGACGCCAGCGGATTCAGGCTAGAGGCGCCGCTATGGGGATCGCTGTCACGTTATTGTACTTTGCAGGCGTTCGTGACGTCACCGGGCGCGCCGACGAAGCGGTCGCCCTCCCCGCTGGCGCAACGCTCGCGAGCGCGCGGGCCTATGTCGCCGAAACCTATCCGGTATTGGCCGGAAGCCTCGATCGCGTACGCCTCGCACGCAACGAGCGCTTTGCCGACGACGACGAGCCGCTTCAAACGGGCGACCGCGTCGCCTTCATCCCGCCCGTTTCTGGCGGCTAATCGCCCAAACTGGGAAGGTCAAGACCGGCTGCCTTCATCAGTCGAAGCGCATTTGAGGTCGTGACCGGACCGCGCCGAAGCAAATAATCAAAGCTCATTTGGTCGGCGACCACGTTCTCCCGGAGGTGGACGTTCTTCACCGCGCCGTCGGTCGTCGCTTCCAGGTCGGTGAGGGCGAGGTCGTGGGTGGAGAGAAGGCCGATGGCCGGCGAACCGTCGTCGGAGAGAAGGGCGGAGACGAGCGCTCGCGCCCCGATGTTGCGCTCGCGGGAGTTCGTCCCGTGGAGCACTTCATCAAGCAAAAACAGCAATGTAGTCCCCGACGGCGCGTGACGGCCGGTCTCCACGACCGTCCGCAACTTGGCGAGCTCCGCGTAGAAGCGAGAGACGCCATCGCCCAGCGAATCGCGGACGCGCATGCTCGTCGCAACGACCAAAGGGCCGAGAGTAAGCGCGCGAGCCGGGACCTTCGTCCCCGCATAGGCGAGGACAACCGCGGTACCGACGGTCCGAAGAAGCGTCGACTTGCCGGCCATGTTCGAGCCAGTAATCAAGAGAACGGGCGCATCCATTTCCGTCGCGTTGATGGCCGGTAAGGCGATTGAAGGATCGGCGCGACGTAGGGAAAACTGATTGGCTACGCGTTTGTTCGCCGGGAGGAGCGGATGGGCGAGCCCGTCGGCGAGGAAGACCGGCTCAGCAACGAACGTCGGAAAGACCCCCTCCTCTTCCGCGGCGAACGCGGCCAGGCTGAGAAGCGCGTCGAACTCGGCGACCGCCGCCAGCGCCGCGGTGAGCGTCCCATTTTCCCCTGCATTTCCAACACCTTTCAGACGAAGGGCGATCGTCGAAAAGCGCAAGGCGAACGTGAGCTCCCAGAGGACGAGCGGCGCAATGACGAGACGGAAGATGTCGTTATTGCGTGCAGCATACAAATTTTGGGTACGACCAAGCGCTCCGATTACCGGCGCGACGGTCCCCTCGGCGGAGCGGAGGCGAGCTTGGAGGCGCTGAAGGCGCGGCGCTTCGAAGCGCATCCCGTCGATGCGCAGGAGAATTTCCTGGAGGCGCGCGAGGGGGAGCTCCAGCCGGCCAAGGGCGGCGGTCGCCTGAAGGCGCGTGGCAAGCGCACCGAGGACAAGCAGGCCAAGCGCCGCCGAGCCGACCCAGGAAAACTTCGGCACAGCCCCAAAAGAGGCGGCGACGCGGAGCGCTAGCGTGCACAAAGGAATCGCGAAAGCGACAAACGTCAGAAGTGATGCACTTGGAAGCACATCAATTGCACCAATCGCCTTCACAAGCGGCTCAAAATCGGCTTTTTCAGTCGCCAAACGCGCCCCAAGAACCGCAAAATCCTCACGAAAATCAAGACTCTCAGAGAGTTCAGCGACGGCATCGCGCTGATCAGTTGGCGCTTCTCGTTCGGCATGTTCGTCCCGCCCCGAAGGAGTCGCCGCACCGAGTAGTATTTCCGCCAAACGAGCCTCTCCCGCGCGGGTTGCGGTAAAGTCGATTCTTTGAAAAAGCGATCCTTTCCCAAAGAGATCCAGGTCGTCGGCGTAGGGATGTTTCTCGGTCGTTGCGGCGTAGCGGGCGCCGTCGGTCGGCGCGGTCCCCCAGGCGCCGTCGAGGCGCGCGAGCCCTCGCCGATGAAAGGCGACTTTCGCCTGCAAGCGGGCCTTCTCCTCAAAGAGGCGCGCGTGGAGCACGACAAGGACGACGAATGCGAGCGCGCCAAGTGCCCCGATTCCCTGAAAAAGGGCGGCGTCGGCCGTGCGAAAGAGCGGCGTGACGAAGCCGATCAGCGCGACAACGAAGGTCGCGACGCGCCCCCGCGAGACGTTCGCGACCCGTGCTTCCGCATGAGCGACGGCAACCTCGGCCTCCTGGGCGCGTGAAGCGTGCGCGGTCCGTAACGATTCCATGGGTGGCCTGTTAGCGCACTTCGTCGCGACCACCCGCGCCACTTATTGCATGCACCACACACTCATCATACTGAACATACGCCGCCCGATGCGTAGACGTACAGTGAACAAACCGACGTAAAATCGATATTTTGCAGACAATCGACGCCCATTTCTGGACGCATGTTCAGGCCCCGCGGTACGACGGTCTCCATGAACGACACCCTTGGCCTCCGCCTCCTCGCCACGCTCCACACCCTCGCGCGCCAGTCCCGCCCCGCCACGCCGAGCGCCCTCCAAGCGCTCTTGGGGACCGAGCCGACGGCGCTTCGAAGCACGCTCCGCGCCCTCGTCCGCGAAGGCTACGTCACGCTGAAGCCGGTCGAGAGGGACCCGGCCGCCGCCGGCGGGCTCGCCTTCCCGGTCCTCCCGCAACTCACTTGGCTCGGCTTTGCCCTTGGCGCAGCAGCCGCCCGCGAGGAGCGCCCGGCGGCGAGCGCCCTGCAGAGCCACGCGGCATGATCACCAACCGGCCAGCGCCGTCTCGTGGAAGAGAAAGCTCAATTCATCGGCGTACTCGGCGGCGATCTTCGTCGTCGGTTTCCCGGCTCCGTGGCCCGCCTTACTCTCCACACGCAGGAAGATTCCGCGGGAGCTATCCGTTTGAGCGGCTTGGAGGCGTGCCGCCATTTTTCGGGCATGCATCGGATCAACCCGCGAATCACTCTCGGCAGTCGTGAACAACATCGCCGGATAGCGCGTCCCCGATTTCACATTGTGGTAGGGGGAATAAGCGTACAAGTAGGGGAACTGCTTGGGGTCTTCGGCCGTCCCGTATTCGGGAATCCAAAGCTTCGCAATTCGGAATTGAGGGTAACGGAGCATATCGGTCAGCGGAACGAGGCTCGCACCAGCACGGAAGAGCTCTGGACGCTGTGTAATCGCTGTAGCGACGAGGAGCCCGCCATTGGAACCGCCCATCGCCGCGAGGTGGGAAGAATCGGTAATCTTCGCAGCAATCAATGCTTCGGCAGCGGCATAGTAGTCGTCGAAGACGTTCTGCTTCTTATCCAGCATTCCGGCCCGATGCCATTCCTCGCCAAATTCGCCACCGCCGCGCAGAATCGCGGTCGCCCAGATGGCCCCTTCGCGAACCGCGCTCAGCACGCGAGGCGAATACGTCGGCGCCTGGTTCACATTGAAACCGCCGTACCCGTAGAGAACGGTGGAGTGGGGCGCTCCGTCCAAAACTGCTTTCTTTGCGACGACAAACAGTGGAATGGCCGTCCCATCTTTGCTCTTCGCAAAGAGGCGCTGAACGACAATATCTTCCGCTCCGGCCTCCTCCCCGCCGACCCGTGAGAAGAGGCGCAGGCCGCTCGGGAGCTGCTTGGTGCTTGCCTCCATGCGCGAAATGACCGGGGGCGTCGCGTAGGAGGCGAAACTCAAGAACGTCTCGCTCCCGTCGTCGGCGCCGCCGATCGTTGCCGCGCCGAGCGTCGGAAGCGCGCGGTCGCCGATTTTCTTGCCTCCGCGATCCCGAAGCTCGACGCGACTCGCCGCATCTTCCAAATAGGTCAGTGCGTACCCTTCCTTCGTCGGCGCAAAGTCCGTCAACGTGGACTTCGCATCGCCCCCCGCAATCTTCGACCAGTTTTTTCGAACGAGAGAGGCCTCCGGCTTCACCGCAAAAAGATCAAACTTCGGATTTTCGCTGTTCGTAAGGATGCAGAGGGCATCTTTCACAAAGCGCGCGTCGTAGATCGCTTTGGCGTCGCTGGTGCCGGCGAGCGGTGCAAACAGGAGGGCCGGGGTCTTTCGATCTGCGAGAAAAAGCTCCGTTTTGTCCCAGCCGCGGTGGACGGAGACGAGCAACCATCGCCCGTCCGGCGAGAGCTGGACCTGGGGCGTGTCGGTCTTGTCGTGGCCGTTTCCGAACACCAGCACGTCGGCAGCGGGCTTCGCTCCCAGCTTATGGAAAAAGACCTTTGAACCGTACTTTTCCTCCCCTGCAGGCACTTCGCCCGGCGCCGGATAGCGCGTATAATAAAAGGCGCTTCCGTCGGGCATCCAGGCGACCGTCGCGTGCCGGGTATGAGGAATGATATCTTCCAAGTCCTTCCCGGTGGCGACGTCCCGAACGTGGAGGACCGACTCCTCGCTGCCCGATTCGCTGCGTCCCCAGGCGAGCTTGCTGCCGTCGGGGCTCGGAAACCACCAGTCGATGGCGGCCGTTCCGTCGGCGGCCAGCGCGGCACCGTCGAGGACCTGGCGGTCTTTGCCCTCAAATCCCTCACGGAGGTAGACAGAAGGCTGGGTGGCGGCGCCTTCACGCTTCTGGTGGAAGTACAGCGACTTGCCCTTCGACTTTCGCAGGACGGGGAGGCTTACCGAGCCGCGCTCCAGGAGCTTCGCGATGCGGCCTTCAAAGGCACCACGCGCAGGAACGCTCGTCAGATACTTTGCAAACCACCGATTTTGCTGCTGATCGAAGCGCTTCGTGGCAGCCGATTCCCCATCTTCGAGCCAGCGATAGGGGTCGGCGACCGCAGTGCCGTGCCAGAGGTCGATTTGGTCGACGGAGAGGGCGCGCGGCCGCTCGTCCCCGGCCAGCGTCAGCTCGATCCGCGCCGGCTCGGCGGTCGTCGGCGGCGGAAGCGGCCCGACCGGTGCGGCGCTCGCGCAGGCGATGATCATGGGAAAAAGCGCGGGGAGGAGGCGGATCAGGCGGGGGCGACGCATCGGCGCGGAGTCTGCCCGCGCGCGAGCCGGCTGTCACTAGTTTGGGGCGCTCCACAACGGTTTTTTAAAGGAAATCGGAAGGCTAAACGCAAGAAACCCCCGCGTTTCCGCGAGGGTTGCCGGGCAGCAGCCTAGGTAGCTGCTCGGAATTGCAATTTACACGGGATGTGATCAAAGCAAT
>DYPH01000239.1:0-2358 GCA_020720045.1 Sorangium cellulosum
AGTTGGATCCGCCGTCAACGCGGCGGATCGATGCAACCCACGGGCGGTCTAGCTCTTGGATTCGGCTCGACCGTCCCCCTCGCTGCGCTCGGACGGATCGAGCCTAACGCAGCAACTTCCATAAGCGGATCCCGTCGTAGAGGGACCACGCGCCGCCGGCGCCGAGCAGGAGCCAGGCGAGCAGAAGCGACCCGATCGTACGCGGCTCGTGGAGGTGCTCGGAGCGCGCGACAATCCCGGTAATCACGACGATACCAATCAGGGAAAACGCCCCGGTGAAGGTGCGCTTCGTCGCCATCATCTTCACAAACCCGCGATCGACCGACTTCGGCAGCGCGAAGGCCGATCGCTTGTCCTGACGTGCGCCTCCGGCGGCGCTCGCCGTTTCCTCACCGCCTCCGGCGGTTCCGGGCGGACGAGCAGGAGCACTCATCGCGGGCGGGCTCCGGGGCCGTAGCCGGTCGCCGGCTCCGCGGGGGCCGAGCGGACGAGGGCGACGAGGACCTCCGGTTTGATGCCGAAATTCTTCGCAAACACGCGACGTACCGCCTGGCGGGTCTTCTCGCCGACGCTGGCGGCGTCCCGGCTGCCGTACATGCTGGCGACGAGCCCGCGGACGGCGCGCCCGAGCTCGGCGGCGAGCCAGGGGTGTTCGGGCCCTTCGACGGCGCCGCGGAGTTCGACGCGCAATTCGCCGACGGGGAGGTAGTTCCGGTCGACGGCGAGGGTGACGGAAACGACGCCGTGCTCGGCGAGGAGCGCCCGCTCGTGGAGGACGCTCGCCGCGATCGGATCGCCGTGAGAAATGGCGACGCGGCCGCTGTCGAAGCGGTGCCCTTTTTCCAAGGTGCCGCGTGCGTAGAGCCCTTCGGTGCCGTTGCTGATGACGGCGACGCTCGGGACGCCGGCTTGACGGGCGAGGTCGGCGTGGCGCTGGAGGTGGCGGAAGGTGCCGTGGAGCGGCAAAAAGGCCTTCGGCTGGGCGAGGTCGATCATGCGGCGCTGCTCTTCCCGAGAGGCGTGGCCGCTGACGTGGATCCCCGGCTCCGCGTGGGCATCGACGACGGCGACGCCGAGCTGCAAGAGGGCGTCGATCACCGCGGAGACCTCCGGTTCGTTCCCCGGGATCACGCGGCTCGAGAGGAGCACCGTGTCCCCTTCGGCGAGGACGAAGTCCCGGTGTTCGTTGCGAGAAATCCGTGCGAGGGCGCTTTGCGGCTCCGCCTGGGAGCCGGTGGCGATGGCGAGGATCTTCTCCCGAGGGAGCTCGCGGACGCGCTCGACGGGGAAGATCAGGTCTTCCGGCCAATCGAGGTAGCCGAGGCTGCGGGCGACCTTGATGTGCATCGCCATCGAGCGGCCGAGGATGACGACGCGGCGCTTCGTCCGCTGGGCGATGCGGCCAAGGAGCCGCAAGCGGTGGACATTCGACGCAAAAAGGCTGGTGACGACGGCGCCACGCGCCTTCTCGACGAGCGGCGCGAGGGTGGCGGCGACGAGCGCCTCCGAGCCCGAGCTGCCGGCGGAGTCGACGTTGGTCGAGTCGCTCATGAGCAGATCGAGGCCGTCGTGGGCGAGCTCCTCGATGCGGGCGACGTCGAAGGCGTCGGCGGGGTCGGTCAGCGACTCATCGAACTTAAAGTCGCCGGTGTGCAGGATTTTCCCGTGCCGGGTGCCGATGGCGAGGGCGGTCGCGTCGACGATCGAGTGGGTGACCCGGATCGGTTCGACCTCAAAGCCGCCGAGGGAGAACCGGCTCCGCGGCGTCGTCTCATGGAGGCGCGCGTGGGAGAGGATCTCGTGCTCATCGAGGCGCTCCCGAATGACGCCGAGGGCGTATTTCGGAGCGTATACGGGGACATCAAAGCGCTTGAGGAAGTAGGGGAGCGCCCCGATGTGGTCCTCATGGCCATGGGTGATGACGACCCCACGGATCTTCCCTTCGAAGTCTTCGAGCGACTGAAAATCAGGGTGGATGACGTCGACACCGAAGTGGCGGTCGTCGAAGGTGACGCCGCAATCGACGACGAGAACTTCACCATCCGCTTCAATGGCGAGACAATTCATGCCGACCTCACCGAGGCCGCCGAGCGGGAGAATGCGCAACACACGGCGCCGATAGCACCGAAAGGCCCCCCGTTGCATTTCCGCGCGCTTGAGCTGTGCCGACCTTCGGTCTGGGGGGCGCCCCCTTCGGTCCTGGAGACCGCTCCACGCTGCCGGAAGACGCCTCGCGGCGCGAGGGCCGGCTACTTCTCACTCGGCGGCGGTGATATCGCCCGCTAACTCGAGAACCGAGTTGTAGACGCGGGTGATCCCCTCGGTGCGCGAGAGAATCGTCGCGACCTCACAGGTACC
>DYPH01000239.1:2458-3595 GCA_020720045.1 Sorangium cellulosum
AGCACACAAGAGCGAGCAGCCAAAATCGGGGACGACGCATTCGGGAAACTCCGGGGTCACAGGGAAGCCAACGAGACACACCGAGGCCAAAGCCTGGCGGCGGCGAGAGTGGCATCTCTTTCCGGGCGGTGCCAGGCCCGTCCGTCGGCGACGCCGGAGACGGCGGGCCCACTTCTACAGGGCCCCGTCCGTCGGCGACGCCACGTCCACAGGGGCCCGTCGCAGAATTGCGTAACCTTCCCGGGGACGTCCCTACGATTGCCGCTAGGCTTGCGCCAATGGCCGCCCCGACGAAGACGCTCACGCGAACGCTCCTCGGGGCTGGCGGAAGCCTTTTGCTCTTCGCTTGCGCCGTCCCCTCGTGCGGTAACGATGCCGCACAACCTTCGGACGCCGCAACAGATGCAGCCCCCACCGACGCAAGCCGGCGTGACGTCGGAACGGTGGATGCGCAGACAGATTCCGCTCTTCCCGAAAGCAAGTGCGTTGAGAACTTGGAGGGGTGGACAACGCTTCCGCCGTTCAACCCAACCTGCCAACTGCTCTTGGCGCGCGCTGCGGAAGTCCAAGCGATCGCCCCGCCGCTCGTGCCTTGCAACAACGGCCAACCCCAATGTCGCGAACTGGCACTTCCGAACGAGCCGAATACCAGCCGTCCTAACTTCGCGTCGTTTGTTGTCGAACCGGAAGGGGATACCTTCCTTCTTTCCTATTCGAATTCAGCTTCTTCGACGCTCTGCCGACGAACACTCCGAATCAGTCCCGCAAACACGGAAGTGGTTCGAGGCGCCCTTCAACGCGACTACCTCGGCTGCGCGAACTTGAGTCCAGCCGGCGCAGATCTGGCATTGAATCGGTCGCTTTCGAACACCGACGGTGGCGAGCCGCGAGTCGCGCTCCTGTCCTGGGACACGGCAGCGCTCTCATTGAACCTGCAAACTCGCGCGGAGTTTGGCTCTTCGCTTCGCAGCCAGTCGACGTTGTACACGTTTGAACCTTCGCAGGGTGTCTACGACATCATCGATATCCCTTCGAAGACGCTCACAAAGACCATTTCCCCGCCGACGACGATTCGCCAGTTCTACCCGTACTTCGCCGTCGCGGGCGATCTCTGGGGGACCGCCGTCTACGGGCAAC
>DYPH01000240.1:0-303 GCA_020720045.1 Sorangium cellulosum
GAAGTTGGATCCGCCGTCAACGCGGCGGATCGATGCAACCCACGGGCGGTCTAGGCGTCGCTCCGGTCGAGGAGCATCGCGTCGCCGTAGGAGAAGAAGCGGTAACGGTGGGCGACGGCGTGGGCGTAGGCGGCGAGGATGCGGTCGCGGCCGGCGAAGGCGGCGACGAGGGCGAGGAGCGTCGACTTCGGCAGGTGGAAGTTCGTCAGCAGGCGGTCGACGACCTGAAAGCGGTAGCCGGGCTGGATAAGGATCCGCGTGCGCCCCTCGAAATCGGCCCCTGTTGAAGTGGGCCCGCCGTCT
>DYPH01000240.1:403-3579 GCA_020720045.1 Sorangium cellulosum
CCGGCGTCGCCGCTGCCGGCAAAATGGTGGGTCGACGCCGACGGACGGGCCCCTGTTGAAGTGGGCCCGCCGTCTCCGGCGTCGCCGCTGCCGGCAAAATGGTGGGTCGACGCCGACGGACGGGCCCCTGGCGTGCCATTCGCGAGGTCGAGGCCGGCGGCGGTCGCCCCTTCGAGGGCGCGGACGACCGTCGTCCCGATCGCGACGATCGGGCGCCCCTCGCGCTTCGCGGCGGCGAGGGCGTTGAGCGTCGCCGCCGGGATGCGGAAGCGCTCTTCGTGCATCGCGTGGTCGTCGAGATCCTCGGCGGTCACCGGGGCAAACGTGCCGAGGCCGACGTGGAGGGTGACGGAGACGACGGTCGCTTTCTCTCTAATTTGCTTTAGGATTTCTTCCGTGAGGTGCAGGCCCGCCGTCGGCGCGGCGACCGCCCCTTCCTCGCGGGCGAAGACGGTCTGGTAGCGGACGGCATCTTCGGGGCGCGCCTCCCGCTTGATGTACGGCGGGAGCGGCATGTGGCCGAGCGCCCGGCGCAAGGGGGCGACCGCCGTTTCCTCGCCGGCGGCGCTGCGCGCGGTGAGCTTCACGCGGAAGATCGCGCGTTCCGGGGTGAATTCGAGGATTTTCGCCGTTAGAACGCCGGTCTCCGGCGTGCCGCAGGTGATCGTCATGCCGACTTTGAGCCCCTTCGAGGCTCGGCCTAGAGCCCGCCAGACTTCGCTGCCGTCTGGGTGCGTCGCTTCGCACTCCAGGAGAAAGACCTCCGCCTTCCCGCCGGACGCCTTCACGCCGAGGAGGCGCGCGGCGAGGACCCGCGTGTCGTTGACGACGACGACGGAGCCGGGGGCGATCTGGTCGGCGAGCTCCTGGATGGTGCCGTCGCGGAGGGCGGGGGAGAGGCCGACGCCGAGGAGGCGCCCACCATCCCGTTTTTCCGGCGGTTCTGCGGCAATGAGCTCGTCGGGAAGCGCGTAGTCGAAGAGGTCGATCCGCATAAGAGGCGCGCTGCTTACTAGGTTCGTCGGCGATGACCAGCGTTAGCGCGCGAGGGCGGGCGCTGGGGTAGCCTCGCGCCATGCGTTTTTGTAGAACTCCGCGCCGTCCCCGGCTTTGCCGACGGACGCGTCGCCTCGCCCCTTTTGCGCTCCTGCTGTTCACCGCCTGCACGCGTTCGTCGGCGACTGCGTCGCCCCCGCTGGCCGCCTCGGTTTCGTCGGTCGCCGTCGGTTCCGCTTCCGCCCCTGCCGGGTCTCCGTCCGGTTCGGCTCCGTCGGTCGCGCTGGCACCGCCGGTCAATCTGCTCTGGGGCGGGCCGTCGGCGGTGAGCGTCTCGTCGACGGTTGCGAACACCAGCGATCGCCCTTCCCAACTCGTCGATGGCGTCACCGCGACCGCCTGGAACGGCGCGACCGGCGACCTCGTCGGCGCCTCCATCACCTTTGCCGTCCCCGCCGACGCCGCCATCACCGAGCTTGTGATCACCGCCGGCTTCGATGGCACCTCGTCGGCGGGAAAGGACCTGTTTACCAGCAATTACCGCCTCCGAAAGCTCCGCATCGACCCGCTCCCCGGCACGAAGGTCCCCCCGGGGACGCCCCGCGAATGGACCCTCGACCCCGCGGTGCGGACGCCCCAGCGCCTGCCCTTCGCGATCCCCGCCCAGGCTCCCGCAGCAGCGCCGGCGGCGATGACCGGCTTTACGCTCGTCGTCCTCGAAGCCGATCCGGGGAGCGAACGCGGCTGGAAGGAGCTCGCCGTCTCCGAGTTCGCCGTCCTCGGGCAGCTCGGCGCGCGCCGGTGGTCGGTCCCTCAGCCGCCGGAGGTCGCCGTCGCCCGCGCCCCTCGTGAAGTGCGCCTCCCGACCGACGAACCTTCGCCCCCCTTCGACGCCTTCGTCGGCACCCTCACGCCGCGCCCGGAGAGCGCGTGTGCCGTCTTCGAAGCGGCGGTCGCCCCCGCCTTCGCAAAGACCGATCCGAACTACATCTTCCCGAAACCCTGGTGCAAAGCGGGCGCCCCCCAAAAGGCGACCGGTACGCCCGCTGCGAGCGTTTCGCTCGTCGAACTCGAGCTCCCCCTCGCCTCCGCTCAGGTGTTGCGCCTCGACCTCCCGACCGGCAGCGCCCTCCTCCGGGGCAGCGACGCCTGCACCTACTACCACGGTGGTGGCTGCTCCGACGACATGCGCACCGTCACCACCCGCATCACCGGAGCGACGATCACCGCGAGCGCGCTGACCGTCCACGTCGCCGTCAAGAACGTCTCCCACGACGGGCCGCCGCTGACGACGGCGACCGATCTCACCCTCTACTGCCCCCTCAACACGACCCCCCTCGGCTGCCGACGGAGTGAGGTCACGAAAGAGGCGCGGTAACGGTCGGTTCGTGGCTACCGCTCCCGAAACCCGCGTCCGGCGAGGATGTCGGGGATGCAGGCTTCCGCGCGGCGCTGGCGGGTCGCCTCCTGTTTCGCGCCGCCGACGTGGATCCCGTGGCTCCGGCGCCGGCCGGGGGTGAGCGCCTCGAAGGCGGTGGCGAGGGCCGGGTCGCCGTCGAGGAGGGCGACGAGTTCCGCCGGCAAATCGGCGACGGGGGCCGGATCGACCTTCCCGCCCGCCTCGGCAAACGCGACCGCCGCCGCGACGAGCGCGCGCAAAGGCGCCTCGCGGGCGGTGATGTCGGCGACGGTGCGGAAGCGCGCGAAACGCACGTACCGGGAGTTCGGCCCCGGGCTCTCCAAGAGCCCCTCGGGATCGGCGAGCGCCGCCCCTTGGAAAAACGAGAGCGCGCAGTGGTCGCGGAAAGAGACGATCTGGAGCACGTTGCGCCCTTCGCCGCCGGTGGAGGTGGCAGTGATCGCGTAGGTCGGCGAGCCCCACTTCATCGCCTCGTGAAGTCTCCACGATTCCTCACGAAGGAGCGCCCGAAGCGTCACGAGCGTCTTCGTCCAGAGGTGCACTTTGCAGTTTGGCGTCTTGTAGTCGTCGCAGCGGCCGCAGCCGTCTTCGAGGTAGCTGTCGACGCTCTCCCGGTTCATCGCCCGTTCCATCAGCGCCACCGTACTCGGGTTTGCATCTGGTGGGGACGACCTCGCGAGGGGCCGATTCGAGCCTCGAGGGTCAGGTGCAGACCGGGCGCTCTGATTACAAAAAGGCCCGGGTCCTCCGATTACACTCA
>DYPH01000112.1 GCA_020720045.1 Sorangium cellulosum
TTGCCGCCGCGCCCTTCGCCCATAGGCCAAATCCCAGCCTTGCCTTGAGTGTCGCGCCTACGTTTGACGTGAATACCTTCATGGCCGTTACCGGATCCGCCACAGAGCACGCTCCGCATGCCGCCGTCACCGGGGCATTGGCGTCGAGTCTGAGGGTGCCTCCAGCGACTTCGGTGAACGAGACCGTCGCCACATGCGGCGCGGCGTCTGGCGCTACGGTAGCGTTTGGCGTCTGTAGTGAGAGCACGGCGGCGCCGTTGAACACCCTGAATAGCACGTAGTTCGCGCTAGCTTGCCACACCATCCCGATGCCTGAGACCACCGAGCCGGTGTTGGTTGAGAAAAGATAGGACGATGTCGCGCCGGTATCGATCGCGAACACCAAGCACGACACCGACCCCGCCGCCGCATGCATCGCTTTCCACTGCGCCGCCGTGCCTGTTGACAGTAGCGCGTCTGTCGCGCCGTCGCCCTTGATTGCGGCAATACCGTTGATCCGTTCCGCTGCACTCGCAAGCCACGGCATGTTCGCCGCCGTCGCCTGCGCCCAGTCGTATCCACCCCTAGCGTGGACAGTGGGGACTGAGAGGTTTACTACGGAGACGATCGAGTCGACCGTGCCTGAGTGACCGGCCCCTCCGCCTATCCCGATTCTGGCAGCTACGCTCGTGTACTCTAGTTCCCACAATCCGGTATACCCTAGTGCCGACTGTTCGTACGCACCGTGATACAGGTACGTGCGTAGCGTCGATGTCGCGACGTCTACTACGGCGGCGAACCTGTTACCGGCGGGCAGCGTGGTGTTGTTCTGATACGCCTGCGCTGTGCTCGTGATTGCGGTCATCTGCACCTGCGACCCGGCGACCACGATCGTCGCGGGTTGCGTGCTTACCCACCTAGCGGCGTTGTCAAACCCCCAGTCGTCCGGCGTAGGCTGCGCTGCGAACTCATAGCCGAACGTCGAGCCGTCCCAAACCTGCGAGGGATCGAGACAGGACAGGAGCCCCGGGAACAGCTCCGGGAGCGCCGTGAGCGTGCCAGTCACCGCCGCGCATGTCCCACCGACGTCGGCCGTCGCAGTGAGGCTCGCCGCGCCGAGGTAGATCGACGTGGACAGCTCCGTCATCGAGATCGTGTGGGTCAGCGTGAATGTTCCCGCGCCCATCGTGGCAGCGCCCCAGCTCGTCGCGCCGTTGAAGATCTCGACGGCGGTCGCGGTCGGGTCACACGTACCGCTGATCTCGATCGTGTCGTCTCCGAAATAGTCCTTCGAGAAGCCCGTGACGACGGACGTAATGACGGGCGCCGCCGCCGCCGCCGCCGCGCCGCCTGCGCGGCCTGGGCTTATCCCGCATCCGCCGATGCCGCAACCAGGGCCCATTACGCGGCCCCGTACAGCGTACCACCACCGGTCAGTGACACGACCTGGGCAATCTCGTACAGCGTCGTCGGCGCGTTAGCCTCGAGCACGATCGGGAACGTCGTCGTAGCAGTGTCGCCCGCGAGTACGACCGTCGCCGTGCCTGCCGCGGTCGCGTAAATCAGGCGCAACGGAGGATCGTACGTCGCGGCCCCGGGGGTGAGCGCGCCTGCGCTCCTACGCGCACCGGTGGCATGCGCGTAGACATGGCCGTCCGCGTTGCCTTTGGCAACCTTCGCGAGACCCGCCGCGTTGAGGACAAGCGCCCTGCCGCGGAGCGCGCGCTCGCGCACAGCGCCGATAAGATCCGACTCAATCGTCTCGAAGAATCCCATATCTACCTCACTCGGGCACGAAGCCCGTCACCGACTGTACTGAGACCCGCGCAGCCCAACGCACCTCCGTGCCTGCCGCGCCTGTCATCTGGATCTCGCAGGAAAGCCCGTCGAAGTCCAGGGACGCCGACCACGGCGTTAGCTTGTCGTGCACCTCAATGACCGTGCCCGACTCGCTCGCAGACTCAGCATCTGTCATCACGCGGAAGACAGACTTGTAGGCGATCTTCGTCGCGCTCGATACCGCGATACCTTCGACCGAGATCGCGTACACCCGTAGCGTCTCCAGCGCGAGCGTTGCGATCGTGGTCGCGGTGTCGTCCGTCGTTGTTAGTGTAAGATCCGGAGCGGGCGTATACGCCGCGAGCGAAGCCCAACCGATCCCCGTCCAGGCGAGATAGACTGCGCCGTAGTCCCCGGCGAGGGCGAGGCTCGACGCGCCGTCGATCATCGCGCCGTTGCCCGCGATCGTTACTGCGCAGTCGAAGAGGCTCGCCCTTTTGACGGCTACGATCTGCCCAAGGACGGGCGTCGCGGGCAGCGTAATTGTGCTCGCCACACTAAGCGCTGTCACGACGACGATCTGGCCGTTCGACGCAGGTACGGCGTAGTCGGCGTTCACACGCACGACGGGACCAGGGGCGTAGGCCTCAAGCCAAGTCTTCATGGCAGGGGTCTCATGACGTAGCCGGTAACGCGCATAGGCGCTTTGACGTATCCGTCCTGGTCCGCGTTCGGCGCGCGCGACTCAATCCAGATGTACATATGATCGGACGAGCTTGACTGAAACTTCGCGCGAAGCGTCACCGGGGCTAACGTGTTAAGCACGTCGAATTGCGCTCGCGCCCCGCCGAGCGCCGTCGGCGCCCCAACAGCGTAGGACACTGAGAGTCTGTACTCTTGCACCGAGGCTGCGTCGGTCGCGGCCTGGAAGGACACCTGCACGTCCACCCAATCGAGTGGCTGCACTATGCCGTCCCACACCGCCACAGTCCCGGTGCCGAACGTCGCAGCTTTGTTGTTGTCGCCGAGTACGCTCGTCCCGTCGTCGTTGCTGTCTATCTCCGTGTGTCTGCGGTAACTCGCCCAATGCGCCGTATCCAGCGCAGCCTCCGGGAGGGGGTTGATGCACGCGCCCTCCGGCGGATCACCGTCGTCGAATTCCGCAGCGGTCGCTCGAATGGCAGCCGTCGGAGTGTAGATGCTCATGTCCCCGGTACTCCTCTCCAGTAGCGCGCGGTGGTGTTCCGCGCTACGACGTAGTCTGCGCCGTCCGCGACGCCCCAATTACGGTAGGTGCCCGCCGCGGTCGGATCTGTCGGACCGAACGTATCGGCGTCGAAGGCTATTATGATCCACTCGCATCGCGTCCCCGCGGGGCTCCACTCCTGCACAAGTTGACGCACCGTCGCGACTTGATCGAGCGTGGCGGTCGTGCCGATCGTTCCCCCCGCGGGCCATGTCGCCCCGCTCACGTTGCCGACCGACGCTGCCCACGGCACGCCGTCAGCGGGGTAGATGATCACCCAGAATCGCGACCACGCAGAGAGGGCGCCGCCGTCCCAGTCCCAGACGAGGGTATTGAGCGCGACGCTCTGCGCGCCGCCGACCGCGGTCGTAAAAAAATTTCCGCGCCGGTCCACCGTGCGGATCATGACGTCCGCCTGGAGATACGCGCGGAGCTCCGCGTGCAAAGCGAAGGGGCTGCCGATTACGCGGAGGTCATCCAGGAAACGGAGGAGCCGCGCGACGATCGATGCGCGAGGCTCGTTGATCCCTCTTGTCACCCTGCGGTCGCGGCACAGATACGGCAAGGCGTCGTCAGGCGCGTACGACGGGAATCGTGCGAGCAGACCGTCGTAGAGGCGCTGCGACATCGCGCCGAGCATGCGGTCGATCGTGAATTTGATCGCCCCGCCCTCGCCGGTCCTCAGCCACCACGGAAGCGCGGCCCGACTGACCTCGCCCCAGGTCGTCATGAGACCCCCGGGTCGGGCACCAGCTCGAGCGGCGCCGAGGCAGTCACCGTGCCGCAGACCGGTTTCGACGCGGCGCCGATCGAGACGTCCGCCGCAGGCAGACTCACCTCGACACGAAATATTTTGTCCGGCTTCACCGAGCGGATCGTCGCCTCGATCGTGTTGCGGTAGACGCAGCCCGTCGCGGCGGGCGGCACGACGTCGCCGCGGAGCGGGACCGTCACGAGCCACGCACGCAGGGCCGCCGTAATCTGCGCGTGCGCCTCGGCGGCCGTCACGCCCCACGAGGCGTACGCCCAGGCTCGGTACGTGACGTCGATCGTCTGCGCGGTGCCGCTCATGACGAGCGGCGTAACGCAGAGGGGGGTGCACGTCGCGAGGATCGCCGTCTCGATCGCCGCGACGTCCGGATCTGAGAGAGGCATGTTCGGCCCGGCGAGAATCACGGTCACGATCCCGGTGTCGCTGTCCGCGTCGACGCGCGCGCTCGTGCACGCTGTCGTCCCCGTTAGCTCCGCGTTCGTCGCGACGTAGCGGTAGGCGTCGGCCGCGCCATTCGGCGACATGAGCGCGAGTTTCGCTCTGCACCCAGACACGATCGACATAGCAGGCTCGGCGTCGAGACCGATAGCGGCCGCGGCGTTCGCGCACCCCACACCGGGCAGGCTCGTCAGGAGGGTGTCAATATCTCCTATGTCCGCAGTCGAGTCGGAGCCCGCGACGTCGGCGACGACGGTGACGTCTAGCTCGGTCCCCGGCCCTATCAGGAGGTTGCCGCCGGTCGTGCTGTGATATGTCGCCTTCGTGAGGCTCGACTGGAAGCGGAGCTGCCCCGCGCGCAGGTCAGGATAATTTCCCCCGCCCCCGTTCGCTAACGTCACTGTCGTCGTCGCGTAGCTCGCCTCGCGTGCGGCGTAGCCGAATCCCTGCTGCGCGACGATCGTGAGCCACGCATACAGCGATGAGTCCGCCGCGGCGTAGTCGAGGAATGCAGCTCGAGTCCAGGTCGCAGCGAGCGCCTCGACGCTGTCGAGCACCTCGGTGAGGTACTGGAAAAGCGCATCGGTCGGGTCGCCGATCTGCCACGACGTGACGGGCACGCCGAGCGACTGCGCTATCGCCAGGCCCGCGCCGAGGAGCTGTGCCTTCGTCTGTCGGACTACGAGCGAGGCTAGTTCGATCATGGGGGGTATCCGATGTCGGCGAGGGTGACGTCGCGAATATCCGCGAAGACGAGACGGAAAGGGCCTGCGCTAGTGTCGTATGAGACAGAGACGGACGTCGACCACCCGTCGGCCCCCTGCGTGCTCAGGATCGTAGCTGTCGCGGAGAGCACGCACTCGTCGAGGCTCGCCGCGCGTGCGACCCTCGATCGGATCGCAGCGTCGAGCGCCGGTCCGCCGGGGCGCCCGACGAGCGCGCTCAAATCGTCACCCCAGTTACGGTGGCGCTCGTCGCCGGGCAGGCTTCCGCGGGGCGTCGTGAGCGCGTGATACTGTCGTTGCGCGATCACCCGCACGCCACGCGCGTAGCGCCCCGTGCGAAGCGAGTCTACGCAAAGGGTATCTCGCCCGAAGTCGGTCATGCGCCCCTCACGTTCGGCCAGCCGATCGCCGGCCCTGCCACGGTCTTAGCCGCGAGCGCTGCGGCAATAGCGGGATCGTACGGGGCGCTCGACGTCACCGCCGTTAGCGGGATCGCCGCGTTGATGATCGCGAGCCTCGCGGCGGCAAGCCCGGCGCCCGCGAGCGGGCCGGGAATCGCCGCGCCGATCGCGGTGCATAGCGCGTCGAGCGTCACGGCGAGCGCCTCCGCGCTCGTCGCATGTTCTGCCTGCGCGCCGAGCCGAATCTCGCCTGCGTCAATCGTCGTCGTCGTAGGTGCAAAAAACTCCGAACCCTCGTCATCGAAGCCGCAGACGACGGGCCGCGCCGGGCTCCGGTCCAGGAAGGCGACGGACACGAGCGACCCGATCTGAGGCTCGCTCCTCGCCCCTGCCACGCCAGGGCGCACGCGCACCGCGCTTAGGGCGGGCATGCCGCCGGAGGAGAGACCCGGCTGCAGATCGATGCGATAACCTCGTCGGTAGATTACGCGGTAATCAAATATCCCAGCGTAGCGCAGCTCCGCGGTGAGCGCGCCGATCAAGGCGGTCCACAGGGATAGGCGCTCGGTCGTGCCTCCCCGCGCGCCGTAGATCGTCGTGCGTAGCCTCGCCCCGACCAGCGTATGCACGACGTCACTCGCCGTCAGTCCCTCGATGACCACGCCAGGCACGAGCGCCGCGATCGAATCCTCGGCGAGCTCCGCGGAGCGCGCACCAAGATCGAGGCGCGGTCGCGTCGTCGGCACGAACGCCGTCTCGGGTGGTGCGCCGAATCGCGTTACGCCGTCGGCGTCGACGCGCCAGGCGCCCGGCGCGAGGGCGTGCAGGACGGCGCTCGCCGCGCCCTCGCCTCGGACGAAAGCCGGGCCGCAGACGTCGCCCGGCGCGCCCTCGACCGTCTCGCCGCATTCGCCCGCCGCGTCCTCAATCACGTGGTTGCGCGGGATGCCGAGGTCGCTCACGCCATACGCGCGAGCGCCGAGCGTGCGCGACCAGCCTCCCGCCCCGCCTACGAGGATGTACCTCGAACGACCGAAACGCGGACCGCCCCGCACGACGGCGCAGGCGAAAACCGCATCGGCGATCGTGAGCGTCACGCGCGCACCCTCGGCGAGCTCGAGGTCTCCGTCGATCTCGGCATCGTAGAAAGGCAAACCCCAGGCCGGGAGATGTGCTCGAGCAGTGAGCACGCGAAATCCCTCGAGCGTCGCAGTGCTCATAGGCGCTTCCCCTCCTCGATCAGCGCGTTGAGCTTCGCGGTCGCGGCGTCGATCGGGTCGCTGCCCTCTCGCGAAGCTTTGCTCCCATTCGCCGATCCCGCGCTCGCCGGGGCGGGCGGATAGTACTCACTGAGCACGACGGCAATCTGACCGCGGCCTGGGCTCGGGTATGTCATCTCGCCCATCGTATCGAGGATGACGGAGGTGTATCCGTTCCGCTCAAGATCGGGGTGCCCGATGTCCATCGCGACCGGCTTCGCGCCGCTCCTCGGCGGCACCGTGGACCACAGGATCTCGGCGAACAGATCCCACGCGGCGAAGTCGTCGATGTCCTGCGTCGGGTCGTACACAAGGTCGAAAGTCGCGGTGAATTTGCCGACTTTCGTGCCCTTCCAGGTGACCGTCGCGCCCCTCTGTCCGTCTGCTTCTTTCACGTCGAGACTCTGCTCGCGTTTATGCCCGGCGAGTGTGCATACGCCGGGCGAGGTGTACGCCTGCGCGATCGTAATCGCGTCGAAGATCCCGCCGTCTCGTGCAGGGGAAAGGCCAGCAGTCATCCCGGTGCCCCCGCCTGGATCGTGTCGCCACGCAGCACGCGCGTGAACATGTCCTCGAAGCGGGCCTCGGCGTCCGCCGCACCCTCAACACCATAGAAATAGAAGGGCCCCGCGATTTGCACCGACGCGCCGTCGCCCTGCGCAGCTTTGCCCTGCGCGCCAGGCGCCGCTTCTGGCGTCGGTGCGTCGCCGACGATCCCGCGCAGGCTCGCGCGGACCCTCGGCGCGCCCGCGTCAGTCTCGTCCGCCATCGTGTCCGTCACATTGAGCGCGAACGCCTTCGCGTATTTCGAGGGCGAGGCTATGCCGAGCGCGCCTTTGAGCGCGGCGATGCCTTGTGCGCCGAGATTGCGCATCGCGTCCGCGACCATACCGACGCCTGCTTCGATCTGCGCGACGAACGACGAGACGAGGTTCGCTCCCGCCGCGCCTGCGTCGGCTGCGAGGGTCCAGAGTTCCCCAGCGAAGGCAACGATCGCAACGCCCGCGGAGTAGAGCGCGTAGCCGATCCCGACGATCGCCAGGACGAAGACGGCAATCACGCCGACGACGAAGAGGATCGGGATCGCGAGCACGAAGAGCGCGATGCCGAGGGCGGCGACCGCGGCGACCGCGACCACGCCGACGACGACTGCGAGCGCGCCGACCGCGAGGGCAATCACGGCCGCCGCGATTGCACCGACGTAGAACGCCGCGGTGAGCACCTCTTGGCTGCCGAGCACCGCAGCGAGCGCCGCTTGGTACTCGTCGGGAATCGCGCGCAAGATCTCGTTGCGCAGGGTGACGACAGCGATTGCCGCCATGAGCGCGGCGTAGATCATCCCGCGGAAGAGCTCCTTAACGTACGGGCCGAGCGCCTTCGCCGCATCGAAGAGCGGGTTCAGGATCGTGCTCACGAGGAGCTTCATCGCCTCCGCCTCGGAGCTGCCCTCGCTGAAGACCGATAGCACCCCCTTCGTCGCGTCGACGAAACCCTGCACCCGGACGCCAGTGAAGAGCGACGCGAAGCCCTTCTTCGCTCTGTCGAGCGTTTTCGTGAGCGCGCCCATCGCGGCCTTGTTCGACGTGACCGCGAATTTAGCGAGCTCCCACACGGCGGTCGCGGCCGCAGTCGCGACGGCGACGAGCGCCGCAGCGGCGACGAGCCAAAGCGCGGCGGCGCCGACCCCGGCCATGCCCGCGGTACCGAAGGTCGTATGCATCGCCTTCAAGCGCTCGACTTTCTCCCGGTACGGGCCGAGCGTTTTGAGCGCGGCCTCGCGCTCTACATTTCCGGCCGCCGCTGTCTCGCGCGCGGCGTCGCGCGCCGAGACCTGAAGCGCTCGCATCGACGCAGCGAGCGTCCTCTCCTCGCCCGCCGCAGCGGCCGCCTTCGCGCGGAGATCGTCGAGCGCCGCGCCTTGCGCCGTGAGTGAGGCCGCAGCGGCGCCTGCCGACGCCTGCAAAACCGACGTGTCCTTACCTGCGGCGCGAGCCTTGTCGACCGCCTTCGCGGCGCGCTCGGCCGCAACCTCTAGCTGTGTGTACCTCGTCGCGCCCGACGCGACGGATTCGGCGGCCGCCTGCGACGCGGCGCCCGCACTCGCGAGCAGCGAATTGGTCCGCGCAATCGCAGCGTCGAAGCGCGTCGAGGTCGCACCCGCGGCGTCGAGGCCCGCGGCCAGACGGTTGATCTCTTCGGCGGACGTCGACACGCCGACGGCATTCGCCGTGATGTCAATCGAGTAGCTCGTGCCGTCTGCCATGATCACCCTCTCTCGAGAGTCTTACGCAGTAACCACAGTAGTTCCGTAAGCCAGGACTTGGCTGCCTCGCGATCGACGTAGTCGCCGTCCGGCCCTTCGATCAATGCGTGCACGAGCGCGCCCAAAGTCTGCGCATCGCTACGCGCAGAAGCGAGGCGCGCATTTATCCTTTTCCCTCGGCTTCCGCGACGCCCTCCGCCGCTCTGACGATCTGCACCGCTGCGTGGGCGAGCACGAGAGGCGCAAGCTCAAGCGCAGCCTCGTAGGCGGGCGTCCCGCGCGCCGGATATTCCCAGCATTCGTAGGCCAGGGCGTCCTGTGCGGCGAGCCTTTCGCGCGATCCTTCCTTCGCCCGGTTGATAGTCTCTATGAATCTTTGGCAGAGCTTCTCCGAGCCGAGCGGCACGCGCACCGCGATCGTCGTGGGTGCTCCGCGATCGGGCGCCCACGTCGACAGGCGGATCGCACGGATGCGGTCGAAGCCAAACTGGGACTCAAGAGCCGCGATTGCCTCGATGTCCGCCGCCTCCTGCTCAGCGCGGATCTCAGCCTCGCGATTGCGCTGATCGCCGCGCGCCTTGCGCGCGGCGGAAAGCCTTTCCTGCGGCGTCACGCGAGCACCCCGCGCTTCCCGTTGAGCGTACGCACGACCTGCGAAATGATCAGGTCGACGGGCACCACGTCAGGGTCGGTGCCCTCGCCGTGTTCGCCGACGTCTTTCTTCAACCGGCACCCCTGCACCTCCGCCTTGCGGATCGCAGTCGAGCCGAGCGGAGTGTGGAGCAGCACGAGGTCGAAGCCGACGCGGCCGTATATGCCCGCGCCGTTCCGAACCCAACCCCTGCTAATCGCAACGTCGATCAGCGCCTCGATGAACACGAGCGCGCCGTCAGCGTAGAATTCAAGGCTCCCGTTCGGGGTGCCTTGGCCTGCGGTAAACGCCTTCACCGTACCGTCGCGCCTACGCTGCGTGCCGACCTCGAGCGTCACGTCCCATTTGACGCCCTTAAGCCCCTCGAGATCCAGCTTCGGGCCGTCATGAATCTGAATGGCTCCGCCGCAGTCGACCCACGACTGCGCGTGCCCGTTGAGCGTCGGATATGCCTGTTGGATGGTCATGTTCACGCTCCCGTGTTCACGCGAATGATGGTGTTGATGCGCACGAGTTTGCCATTCAGCATTATCGTCTCGCTCGCATTGAGCGTCGCGTCGACGCCGCGAAGATCGTCATCAGTGCTCGGCGTCCATTTCGCTAAGCTCGCGCGAGGGCCTTCGCCCGCCGTGACCTCGGTGAGTAGATTCCGCGCGAGCGCCCCGTCAACCGCGGACTCAATCACGCCAAGCGCTTCCGCGTCCGCCGTGCCGTCGGCGTTAAGCGGGATGTTGCGGCCGATCGCGTTCTCCGCTGCGAGCTGCGTCACGGTCTGCGCCAGGTTCGCAACGGCCATGTTCTCCGTCGCGGAGAGCACAGTGCCTGCCTGTGCGCGAGTGACGGAGCGCGCGATGTACGCGCCTGCAGGACCGTTCGGCCAGCTCCTAAAACAGGTAAAGCCTGCCTGCAAAGCGCTCCTGTCATTGTCCTCGTCGTGCTCGACAGTCGTGCCGACGGCGTCAACGAGCGACCAGCCCGACAGAGGCCCGAGATCCTTCTGCCACGTCGCGAGGTGCACGTCATGCTGGTAGGCCCGGATCGTATCGGCCCACTGCACGTTACGGCGAAGCATGGCGTTAGTGAAAGGGCTTTGTTTGCGGCCGCGGCCGTAGCCGAGGTCGATGCGCTTCTCGTCACTAATCGACGCCATCTCAGCCTCGAGCGCCGACACGCACACGGCATCCGATTCGCCCGCCACGATCGTCACGCCGTAGGATCCGATGACCTCGGCGACGACGCTCGCGGTGGCAAAAGTCAGCGTCGTCGCGGCGGCGGTGACGACCGTAAGCGTACCGTCATTGCTCGACGTCCCTACGATCGTGATGGCGTCACCCGCGCGGATGCCGTCAGCGAGGAACGATCCGCGATTGAGCGTGAGGCTATCCGCACCCGCGCCGCCGTCAACAAAAGTCAGAGTCGGTGTTGCGTAGATCGTCACGCCACCGATCGGACCTTCGTTGACGAGGTCGGTCGATCCTAGCGTGAGCAGGCCAGCGGCGATCGTCGCAGGAACACCAGTCACGTTATTCGCGCCCGCACTCGCGACCGCCCCCGCTACGACAACCGTATCGCCGCTCGCGAAACCGTCAGTGACGAAACTCCCCGCGCTACGCGCGATTGTGTCGCCCGTCGCGCCGACCTCAGTGAACGTCGCATTGAAGGTGCCTGCCGCGAAGTTCCGAACCCGGGAAAGCGCCGCTTGCGGCAGGCGGTCACGGAGCGGCGCCTTGATCGCCGTGTATCGATATTTGCTCGTCTCGTAGTCGTTCACCGCGGTTACGAGGTACCCAGCCTGCACCGCGGTTGATACCTCGCCGATCGACAGGACCGAGCGGATCTGTTTTTGCTGAAGTTTCAGCGCGGCGAAGACGGCGGCAACCCCTGCCGCGTCGCCCCTCGGTGCAGTCGAATGCCACGTAAGAGCGACATCGCCTGCGACGAGCGCGCCGCCCGCGAGGCTCACGATCTGACCGACGTACGGGATCGCGTAGGATGTCGCCGTACCGATCCGGATGCCTTCGATCCACGACGTCTGCCCGTCTAAAGAGATATCGATCACGATTTGATCGGTGCCGACCGCACCTCCGCGGTTGACGCGGATCGCGCCGTCGACCTCGTCGAGCGATCCGCTTGCGCCGACCGCGACCGAGACGACGCTCGACCCGGTGTTGCCGCTCGCGTCGAATCGCCCAACCACACCTGGCGTGACGATCGGGCACGGCGCGAACAACACCGGAAGCCGCGTCTCGCTCTCAAACAGTGCGACGAAATCGACCGCAGAGGCATACCCGTGCCGCGCATACACGGCCGCGGGATTGCCTGCGATCCACGGCGCTGCGCTCGCATCGGTCGGCACTGGGGCAAGCACGCAAAGGAGCTTTGCGGACTGCACCGCGGGGGCGGTCGTGTCGTCGATTCTCGTCTGCGCACTAGGGAGATCCATGCTCAACCTTTGCTGCGGGCGACACCTCGCCCGCGGTAGCTACGTATTCTGTCGCCGCCACGACCGTAGCGACGTTTGCGGGTGCGCCTTCGTCCGCGGCCGCCTCCGCCCACGTCGTGTCGGAGACCCCGCGCGAGACGGCGAAGGCCAGGCGGTAGACGACTCCAGGGAAATGCTCGATCGCCTCGGCATCGAGCGCCGCGAGCGTGAGGTACCCCGCCGCCGTTACGCGGTAGAGGCAGTCACGTTTGATTATGACCTTGTGCATGGCGATAGTCAGCTTATCGACCGCCCGATCGCACTGCCGCGTATGCTCGTGCATAAGCGCCCCAGCGCGCGGCTCGCGGGCGTAGATCGTCGCGCGGCACGGAAGCCAGCGCACGCCGAATTGCTTAGGGTTTACCCTCTTCGACATAGGCGGTGCGATGTCTTCATTCGCGCCGAGGTCGCGGTCTATCACAACGCGCGCCTCGTTCCTACCTGGGTCGCCGTCCGGCCCGTAGACAACGCGATAGGGATAGCCCTTAGCGCGTAGCTCCGTCTCGATCTCGCGCGTAATCTCGTAGATCATGCGAGCGCCTGTTCGATATTCTTGCGCGATATTGCCGTGAGCTGGTCCGCCCAGTCCACCGGCAATGCCGCGTTGCCGCTCGGTAGAATCCGGTACCTACCTATTAGGTACCTGGCGTACTTCGTCGCGAGATTGCACCGGATCCTACGCCCGAGCGCAGAGAACCGAAGCATGCTCCGCACGGCGCCGCTCTTCACCAGATCGAGGCTCCCGCGCTCGCCCTGCGGACGCCCGCCCCCGTAGACCGTAGTCCCGGAGTCATACGCGAGTAGTGCGGCCCTTGTAAGAGCGGACGCGCCGGCTAGCGCGACTGCCTCGGCGACTCGCTGAGAGCTAATATTCCCGAGGCGCGCATTGACTGCCCGGAGATTCTGAGGGTTTCCGCGAAGGGCCATCACCCGATCCCTCCAAAACGCCGCCAGGGGGATACCGCGACTGCGGCGTAAGACGCAAGCTGCGCGCTCACAGGAGCGTCCGCCGCGCGCACCGGAACCCCGCGCGCCCAACGCTCAAGCCGCTTCTGCGCGGCGTCCCAGAGCGCCGTAAGCGACGAGCTTTGCTTGCCTGTCAGTGCGAGGAGGTCCTGCGCGGCGAGCTCCGCGTTCGTCATGCGCAGAATCTCAGGCGGATTCGCTTCGTCGATCGCGGAAATCGCGTGCGCACTAAGCGCCTCGTCGATTAAGCGACGGTGTTTGTCAATCCTGGCCTGCACCGGAAGTGGGGCAATCACGACGAATGACGCGCCCGCGGTCGTGAGATCGACGGCGTCCCCACCCGACGTAGCCGAGACTCGGAAACGCCAATCATCTACCGCGATCGCGTAGTAGGACGCGCCCTCGACGAGCGGGAAGGGGAGCGCTCCGCCGTCGAGGGCTCGGAATTGCACAACGTCACCCGATACGAAGCCATGCCCGTCAAGTGTAAGGGTATCGCCCACCGCGCTCGCGCTATCGAGGACACGTCCGGGCGACGCAAGCGCGCCGCGCGGAAGCCCGTACGAATATAGGTCACTAGGCGAGCAATACCCGACCACGTATCCCCCTTACGGCGCGAGTTTGATCCGAACGATCGCGTGCGGCAGAGCCGCGCGTGCGGCCGCCTGCAGCACGTATTTGACGCCGATCATGCCCGTATCCTTGTAGCGGTCCGAGTCCTTGTCGTATCGGATCTCCTCGGGCGTCGAGCCGCGCTGGACGATCCACGGGGCAGGGGTCGTGCCGCTCGCCTTGGTCGCGAATGCGTACAGCACGTCACCATCGCCAGTCGTCCCGCTCGGCAGGATGCCGGTGAGTTCGTCGGCGACGACGATTTTGGTGCCCTTGAAGCGCTGGCCCATTGCCACACCCGAGACGTTCTCCGCCCCCGCGGCGTTTCTCACCAGCTCGATCAGAGTGTCGCGCTCGAAGGCATCGGCCGCCTCCTCCTCTCGCCCTGCGGCAACCAGGAATCCAGCGAAACGCAAACCGAGCGGCCGCCCGTTCGGTCCGCAGATCGTGCGGAAATGCTTTCGGCACGCACGCACTAGAGCGTTGTCGATTTGCGCAGATAGCAACTCGCCCTGGACTGTCTGCGCAGCTTGCCAGTCATTGTCGAAATCGCCGATCGCAGCATCGAGAACGTTGTATGGGTGCGCTGAGTCGAAGAGATGCAACGTGCTCGCAGTCGAGCCACCGCTGTGCTCGACGCGATAGAAATCAAGCAGAGGGTTCTGCGCAAGCACGTCCGCAACGAGGATATTCGGAAGCCGGAGAGCTTCCGCCGCCATGTTCGCAGGCTCGTTGTTCCAGCCGATCCAATCGGCGGCGCGCTCCACGACTGCCGCTTTCTCCTCGACTCCGTCGACCCATTCCTCGACTGTCATAGAAAGCGAGCGCTCGTATAGACGGCGCATTTTGTCGTCGCCGTTGCGCAGAACGTAGCCCGCGGCACTCAGGGGCAGGGGAAACTTAACCGCAATCGCGTCGGAGTTGCGCTGAAATCCGATCGCTCCGGCCCATTGCTCGACGTCGCCGAGGGCGAACGCCGCATCGAAATCCTGCGACACCTCAGTGAGCGCGAGCTGCACGTCACGGGGCATAGTGTGGTAACTGGATGCCATGGCTGGTACCCTTTCCCGGCCCTTTAGGCCAGCATCTTTCCTGTGTAGTAGACGCGCACGGAGTGTATCGTCACGTCGTCGGTCGCGAGCGTTCCAGCAGTCGGCGCGATCATGATCGTCACGCTATTCCCGACGGCCGGGAGATCCACCGAGGCGAGAGTGCGAGTGACGTTCTGGATCGTTTTCGCCGCGGCCGCGGCGACCATCGCGCTCGACGCGCCGCCGTAATCGGCGTCCGCGTCCGCGGTCGCGGCGAGCGCCTGGTTGTACAGCTGAACCGCGAACGAAGTGGCGTCCGTCGCACCGCTCTTCGACGCGCGGACATGCACGACCATGCTCGCGGCGACGTCGGCGTCATCAGGGATCGTAAACGATCCGAGAATCCGATCGCTCGTCGCCTTATTGTTCCATCGAACCCCCAGGGCTTTGCTGTTATTCAGCTCAAGGCCGGGGACGGCGGAATCCCCGTTCGCGAAAAGCGCGAGCGGTGCACCAGTCGCGAGAATGAAGTTCGCGATCGGGATATCTACGTACCTGCTCGCGCTCGCAGCATTGGCCTGCAGCGCATCGATATCGGCCTGCGCGGTGTCGAGTTGCGAAGCCTCCGTCGCTGCGATTACGATCTGGCCGACGATCGCCGGACCCATCAACGTGTAGCAACGGGAGACACCCTGCGCATCGCGCCGAGTCTCAGAGCAGTAGCCTGCGATCCCGCGGGTGCCGCTGTCGCTGTCGGTGCTCACCGTGTGGTTGTCGACCACAAACACGACCTGGCCAGGCTCCGGCGCAGCGCCGACGTAGTCCAGCGCCTTGACGCCGAACTCTACCTCGACCTGCAGAGCTGCAGCGGCACCGCCCTCGGGCGAAGTCGTGCGATTGTCGACGGTCGCGCTCGCGACGCCTGCGGCGCTCTGCCCTGCGGTCGGCACGTCGCCACGTCCGTCAGAGTCGACGGTGACGATCGTCCCGCGCAGCAGCAGAACGTTTGCGGCGCAGTCCAGCGTCCCCTTGCTCGGAGTGAGCGGGCCGCCTGCAGTGTTGATCTCGGTGGTGACGTCGGCCATGTCAAAGCCCCTTTCGTGCGAGGCGCACGGCGACGAAGCGATCGCGTGCGGCAGGATCCTTAATCGTTGCGGCGCGAGCTCGATCGCTGTCGCTCAAAGCCGCCTCCCCGGTTGGCTCGCCCTGCGGTGGCGCGACCCTGCCGGACGCGAGCGGGCCGCGTGCGCGGAAGGAGGCGACGCGAGCGCGAAGCACAGGCATCGACATCGCGGAGAGCGCTTCGCTCGGGACCTGCTTTTCCGGATTCGCCCACGCGGTCGCGGGCAGCTCAGCGCCGAGTTTCACGAGCTCCCCGCAGAGCGCAACGCGCTCGTTCCGCTCGTCGGCATCGCGCGACAGAGTGAGCGCGTCGACCTGCGCTCGCATGCGCTTGACTTCGGCCAGGACCTTTGTGTCGTCACCTTCGACGTGCAGCGCCGCGCGGAGCGCGGCGGCGAGCGCACGCGCCGCAGGTACGGCCGGATCGGCGGGCTCGGCGGTCGCGTCACCCGGCGCACCTTCATCAGGCTCGGCGGGCTCGGCGCCCGCGGCGGCCGCGATCAACTGTTTGAGGATTTCGGCGCACTTCGCTGCGTCGCCCGCAATCAGCGCATCAAGCGCCGCCTGAAAAAGCGTAGGATCCATAGGTGCCCTTTGTGCATACGCGCGGCGAGCCGCGGTTAGTTGCGCGCTCGCTACGAGCGGCGGCGCATGGTCTGTTGCGGGTTGCGCGACGAGCGCGAAATTGTAGATCTCGAGCACCCGCCGGGTCTCTCTGCTGTAGAGCACGACGGGCGAAATGAATCTCTGCTTTCGCGACGTGAGCCGCTCCGCTCCATCGGGCGTCCACGTCACGTCGACAGCCCACAGCTCAGGCCCCCCAGCCGCGTCTCGACGCACCGCAAGCGAGCACCAGCCGCGCGCGTCCTGCGCATCGCTGCGGTGCGCGATTACGTTCGGATCGATCGAGTCGTGCTGAAGATCGATCGCGATCTCGACGCCATGCCTGGCGTACGCAGTCATAGTCGATGCGGCCGCGACGTCGTCGAAGAACAGATCGCCCTGCGTCGACGTATTCCGCCCCGCGCGGTAGACGCAGAACTCCCTCGGCAGGAAGCCGTCGGCGCCAACACTGAGCGCAATCGGGGTGCGAGGCACAGGCGAAGTATACAGCAACGGATAGCGCGCGCAACCCGCATCGTGAGCGCGCGCGTGGTACACTGCGCGGGACATGCGAAACGCCACAGCTATCCTCTGTCCAGATACGTATAGCGCTCTCCGTAGCGCAGTCGACGCCCGCGGCCTGCGCACGGTGTCCCGCGAAACAGGCGTGAGCGCGTCGTCAGTCACGCGCGCGCTCAAAGGCAAAGCCATCACGGCGCGCAACGCAGAAGCGCTCGCGGTGTTGCGCCGCGTACCGCCGCGAACGCGCACCGCCGAAGACTTTGCGCGCGCGCCGCGCGTGACACCGCCGCAACCGCGCGACGTGCGCATGTCGTGGAGTATCGAGACAATCCGAGGCGCGCTCGAAGCGCAAATGCGCGGGCGCTTCGCCGACGCGGTGAGGCTGCGCGAAGCGATGACGCGCGACGACGCGATCTTCGTGGCGCGGAGCAACCGAACCGCGCCCGTCACTGCGGTCGCGACAGCGCTCGTCGCGCACGACAGCGCCCGAGGCCGCGCGCTCTGCGCGAGGGCGAGGCTGAGTGTGCAGATCCCACGCACCGTGCTAGCAGACCTCGACGAAACGCTCGTCGAGCACGGCGTTGCGATCGGTTATGTGGAGCACGAGCCGAACGCGGACGGTACCGCGATCGATTTCCGCCTCACCGAATGGCCGCTCGAGCACGTCGAGGTCGATCCGCAGACGCAAACGCTCTACACGTACGCCGCCGAGGAGCCTGGCGCGCGCGTGCCGATCGTGCACGGCGACGGACGCTGGGCCGTCTTCCGCCATCGAGCGTCAAAGCCTTGGCGCAAGACTGCGTGCGTGCTCGCCGCGGGTTTCGTCTGGGCCGCGCACGCCGAAGGGATCGCGGATTTCAGCGCAGGTTCGCGCTCGCACGGGCTCGCTAAACTCCTCGGCGAGCTTCCCGAGGGTGTCGACGTCGTAGACGCAAATGGCATGCTCACCCCGTACGCACAGCGATTTCTAGACACGCTACAGGCTCTCGTCGAAGGCTCCGCAAACGCCGCGGTGCGCCCCGCCGGATCGAGGACGGAATGGCTCGCGTCGGGAGCGAGCGCCTGGCAGATCTTCCTCGAGAACATTGTCTCGCGCGAGAAGGCGGCCGCACGGATCTACCTAGGTACCGACGCCGCGCTAGGCTCCGTCGGCGGCGCACCCGGCGTCGACATCGCGAAACTGTTCTCGATCGCGGCGAGCAAACTGCAGGGGGATTTCGAGGCGCTCACCGAGGGCCTTGCGTCGGGTGTGTATGAGCCATGGGCCGCGATCAACACGGGCGATTCGCGCTACTCGCCGCGATTCACGTTCCTGCTGCCGGACCCTGACGCGTACAGCAAAATCGAGGAGCGCGCGGCCGCGCGCAAACGCCTCACCGAAACGATCGCGGGCATGAAGGCGCAAGGGCTCGTCGTCGATCAAGCTCTCATCGACACGCTCGCGCGCGAGTACAGCGTAACGCCTGCACCGCGCCTGGCGTCCGCCGATTCGGTATCGAGCGGACTCGTGCTCGCGCCGACGGATATCGCTAAAGTCGTGCGCGTGCGCGAGGCGCGGGCATCGCAGGGGCTCGCTGCGTTCGGCGACGAGCGCGACGATATGACGATCACACAGCTCGACGCGTGGACTGCCGCGCAAGCGGCCGCGGCGGCCGCACCCGCACCGTGACTGTCGCGCCGCTTCATGCACTCGCGCTCGCCGCACCCGACGTGCTCGACGCACTGTCGCCCGCGGAGCTGGCGCTGTTGGCGAGTCTCCCGGAGCTCGCCCTCCGCCCCGACCAACGCATCCCCTGCGGCGACTGGAGATCGTACGGATTCATCTGCGGCCGAGGCTTCGGCAAATCGCTCGGGATCGCGATCGAAATAAACAGGCGCGTCGCGTCCGGCGAGACGCGCGCGCCCGCGCTAATCGCCCCCACTCTAGACCGCGTCGGTGAGATCCAGGTCCCTGTTATCGTCGAGACGTCGCCCGCGTGGTGTCGCGCTGAGGCGTACGCGGGCGGCGTACGCTGGGCGAACGGCGTCACCGCACGGCCCGCGACGAGCGAGATCGAGCGCCCGTCGAGCGGAGACAATTTCGACCTCGTCTGGATGACGGAGCTGCAGCGCTGGAACCCGACGACGCGGATCGCTGCGTGGCACGACATCACGACCGCGTGCCGTGTCGGGCCGCGCGCACAGTACGTGTGGGACACCACCTCGCGCGGAAAGAACGATTTGATCGCGGCGCTCCTCGCGCAGCACGATGCCGATCTCGACGCGCACCGCATCGTGCGCGGCACGACGTACGACAATCCCGCCCTAGCGCGGCGCTACGTGACCGACGAGGTCAGGAAATACGCGCACGGGTCGCGCGCGTATCTCGAAGAGATCGAGGGCAAAATCTTCACGTCGGCGTCGGGTGCGATCTGGGAGGACAGTGCCTGGATCGAAAACCATCGCGTGAGCGCCTGGCCGTCGTCGCCGAGCGTCGTCGTGCTCGGTCTAGACCCTGCGCTCTCAGGCGAGTCGTGGGCCGACGAGGTCGGCCTGTGCAAAGGCGCGCTCGACAACGGACACGTCTACCTGACGGATCTGTCGGGGCGGATGAGCCCTGAGACGTACGCGCGCACAGTCGTGCGCGAGTGCCAGCGCGGCGCGAGCGGCGTCGTAGTTGAGCGCAACCACGTCGGACAGCATGCGCGCGACCTGATCAAGGTGCACGCCGAGCTTGCGCAGATGCGGATCGAGATCCTGCCTGATGCGGCGCGCGCGTTCCCCCCGCGCAGGCCAGGTACGATCTACATCCGGGAGATCGTCTCGCAGACATCGAAAGAGACGCGCGCCGCACCCGCGGCGGCGCTGTATGTGCCCGGCCTAGTGCATCACGTCGGGCAGCTCCCCCAGCTCGAGCACCAGATGCTCACGTGGTCGCAGGGAATGCGATCACCAAACCGTCTCGACGCGGCCGTGTTCGTCGTCTCGGAGCTGGGCGGTGTGCGTGTCGAGCACCGCGATGCGGCGCGCGACGTCGACGCGGCCGCGACGATTAGCGCCGCGCTACGTGGTCGGGGTGCGGGACGGATCGGGCTGTGATGTCGCCGCACCCCAGTCCGCGCGGATCCTCCTCGAGCACTCCGAGCACAAAGGCCCGTTCGCGGCGTAGGCCGCGAGCTTCGCGCGGAGATCGGCGATGCGCGTGGCGAGCTCGTTGCGCGGGATCGTAATCACGTCCGCCCCGTCACCCGACGCGTCGATCTGCTTCAGCAGGCGCGTCCAGCGCTCGAGCGCGCTAGAGAGCTGAGTCGCCGCGCGCGAGTTGTGCGCCCGCTCCTGGCGCTCCAGGGCACGCTGCGTCCTGACGATCATGGCGACGGCGAACGCGCGCACGTCCGTCCCCGCGTCGGGGAGCGGAGGACCGTCATCCTCATCCGGGGATGGGGACCTGCCCGCGCGGAGCGCGTCGATCCCCCGGCGCACGATCCGGGCGAGGTCGGCGCCGCCCGCGGCGTCGAGCGCGACGGCGACCCGCTCCAGCTCCGCGGCGAGGTCGCTCGGCGCGTCGGGCGGTGCGGGGATGTCAGCGCGCATTATCGGAGGCACGGGCCGCCCGGCCTCTGCGTCCCCAGCGCGACGGCGCCAGCGCCGCAGGGTGGACTCCGTCACCCCCGCCTCGCCCGCGACGATCGCATACGCCTCGCCGCCGCGCAGGCGCTCGAGCGCTCGCCGCACGACCTCGGGCGCCGGGGGCGGTCTCACGGTACGCCTGCTAGACAGGGAGAAGGCATGGGGGGACTATGCACGACTGCGCATAGCTACGCAATACTTGCGTAGCTTTTCCGTTGTGGCTGTAGTCTGAAAGTGGCCATACGTGTTCCGGGGTGTCCGTCTCAGCAGGGCCGGACCCCCGTATACCCCCTCACTGTAATTCCGCGCACCGGGCCTGGGACCGTGCAGGACCGTGCGGGAGCCGGGCCTGGGACCGTCCCGGACCGTGCGGGGCGTCCGCGCGGGACCGTGCGGGAGCCGGGCCTGGGACCGTGCGGGACCGTGCAGGACCGTGCGGGAGCCGGGCCTGGGACCGTCCCGGACCGTGCGGGGCGTCCGCGCGGGACCGTGCGGGAGCCGGGCCTGGGACCGTGCGGGACCGTGC
>DYPH01000113.1 GCA_020720045.1 Sorangium cellulosum
GAGCCCCTCCGCGCCAAGGTGGCCGGCGCCGATCCTACCCAAATACTCACGATCCTTGAAACTTCTTTCCGCGACGCGCCCACGCCCGTCCGCTGGGAGATCCTCCAGCAGGCGCTCATTGCCGCCGAACTCGGCGACGCTCTCCCCTCCGGCGTCTTGGCGGGCGGAGAAAATCGCACCGTAGATCCCGCCAAGGCACCCGACGACTCGCTCGAAACGCGCCTGATTGTGGCCATTTTCGGAGCGCTCGCCGAAATCCCCCGGGACGCCGGGGTCGCCCTTCGGGCCCGTGTTTTGTTTCGCGCGGCAAGGATCGCGGAGGCTCGCGGCGAGGGCGCCCGGAGCGCCGCGTGGGATGCCGAGCGCGCACCGCTCGCCGCACTGCTCACGTCCCACGCCCCCGCTGGACGCTACGATCCCGCAGCTGGCCCCTGGCTCGTAGCGCCCCGCACGCTCGCTCAAAAGCCAGGCGATGCCGCCGTCTCCATTGGTCGTCTCGATGCCTTCGCGCAGATCGTTCGCCTTCTCGAAGGCGCTGGATCTCTTCGTGAATTGCTCGGAAGGGTCCTCGACGCGCTCCTCCTGTGGACCCGCGCTGAGCGCGGTGCCGTCCTCCTCCCAGCCCCGGACGACCGCCTCGTCGCGCGCGTTCGCCGCCACCTCGATCTGGGGCAGGGGACCCCCCAGCAGGCGCTTTCTTATGGCCTCGCCCGCCGTGCCATCGCCCAAGGGGACGTCGTCGTCGCGACCGACGCCTTTGCCGACCTAGGAAATCTGCATGCCTCGGTCCACGCGCTTCGTCTTCGCTCGGTCCTTGCGGTGCCGCTCCTCGCTCGCGGGCGGACGTACGGCGTCGTTTACCTCGACGACAAGCGGCAAAAGCAGCTCTTCGGGCCGGAAGAAATCGCGTGGGTTCGCCTGCTTGCGACGCAGGCAGCGCTTGCTGTCGCGGACGCCCACGAGCGTGCCGTCCTTGCGCGCGCCCACCGCCGCGCAGAAAAGCGGGGGAGCGCCTTGAGCGCCCTGGTGGCCGCCAAGGAGGAGGCGCTGCTCGCTGCGGAGGCGGCGGTCGCCGCGGCGCGGGGCGACGAGGAAGGGGCCTTGATCGGCACAAGCCGCCCGATGCAGGCGCTGCGGGCACGGCTCAGGCGCGTCGCTGCTGCGGAAATTCCTGTGTTAATTCTGGGGGAATCGGGCACCGGCAAGGAGCTCGTCGCCCGTGGCGTCCACGACGGTTCCCCGCGTCGCCTTCGTTCCTTTGTCTCCGAAAACTGTGGTGCGATCCCGGAGGGGCTCCTCGAATCGACGCTCTTCGGCCACATCCGCGGCGCCTTCACCGGCGCGACGGCGAATCGGCCGGGCCTCTTCGAACGTGCCGACGGAGGGACGCTCTTTCTTGATGAAATCGCCGAGTTGCCGCTCGCGATGCAGGCAAAGCTCCTCCGCGTGCTTCAGGATGGAGAGGTGCGACCGGTCGGCAGCGATCGGAGCCGCCGAGTCAATGTACGCCTCGTCGCCGCCACCCATCGCGATCTACCGGCGCGTGTCGCCGCCGGCCTCTTCCGCGAGGATCTCCTCTACCGCATCGACGTCGTCCGCCTCGACGTCCCGCCCCTGCGCGAGCGCCTCGACGACGTCCCCCTGCTCGTTGCCCATTTTTTGGCGAAATATCAGCAGCCTGGAGACGTCCCGCGCGCCATCACGACGACGGCGCTCGCCGCTCTCGCGCGACGGGCGTGGCCGGGGAACGTTCGCCAACTCGAGAATGAGGTCCGTCGCCTTCTCGTGTTGGCCGATGCCACGATCACCCTTGATGCCCTTGGCGAAGAGCCGCCCGCGTCAGCGCCGAGTTCGCAGGCGTCTGGCGAGAACTCCGCGCCGTCTTCCGCTTCGCGGACGGACGCGTCTCCGCGCCTCGCCACGCTCCCCGGCGAGGACCTCGACCTTCGCGGCCGCGTCGACGACCTCGAGCGCGTCCTCGTCGCGGAGGCGCTCCGTCGAACGGCGGGCAACCAGACCCGCGCCGCCCAGCTCCTTGGGGTCTCGCGCTTCGGGCTCCAGAAGATGCAGAAACGTCTCGGGTTTTAGGCCTAGAAACGAGACAAGGCCCGCTGCGCAAGCAACGGGCCCTGGATTTCTCGTCGTTCTGGTGGAGTCAAGGGGGATCGAACCCCTGACCTCATCGATGCCATCGATGCGCTCTCCCAGCTGAGCTATGACCCCAGAATGTACTCAGAAACTTTTCGCGAATAAGAACAGGCTCGCTGCAAAACAACGAGCCTTTCCTTCTTGCGGTGGAGTCAAGGGGGATCGAACCCCTGACCTCATCGATGCCATCGATGCGCTCTCCCAGCTGAGCTATGACCCCGCGAGTTGGCGAGACCTATACAGGACTCCCCCCTCGCTGTCTCCACTTTTCTTTTCGCCGATTCGCTTTTGTTCCTCACGTTCTGCACAGGCCGGCGAATTCGCAGGCAAGCAGGCAAGGCCCTACTTCCGAAGGACGAAGATCGCCGCACCTGCGACAGCGACGGCAAGGACGACAAGCACCGCGACGACGACGACGAGCACTTTGCTCGACGACGCTGGCGGCCCTTTGGCGAGGCCTGGCGCGCCGACATTGACGTTCATCGTCGGCATTCCGGGGGACATCTGCGGATAGGCGCCGGTCCCCTGCATCGCGCCCGCCGGGAAGGTCGCCGCGAGAGGATTGACGAGAGGATTTGCGAGTCCACCGGGCGGCGGCTCACTCCGCGGGACATCGCCCGGAAGACCGTCAAAGAGTTGATTGGAATCGAGAAATCCCGACTTTCGCCCCGCGTCGGGGGCTTCGGCCGCAAGGTCGCTCCCAAACGGGTCAAACGGTGCTGGCGGCGGCGGCGCGAAGGCCGGCGCGTCGAAGGGGCTCGGCGCTTGCGCGCGTGGTGCCTGCGGCTGCGGCGCCGGGGGCGGCGGAGCCGCGTCAAACGGGCTCGGCGGCGGGCGACGCTGGGGGGCGGCCGGCGGCGGAACGGGGTCGACGGGGTCGAGGGCGTCGAGATCGAGGCTCCCAAAGCTCCCCATTGCCGCCGTTTGGGCAAAGACGCGCCCGGCGGGGGCCGGCGGTGGGCGCCCTGCACCCGGCGTCGGAGCGGCGGGACGGCCGGCTGCAGGGCTTGGATTTCCGAGGGGCGAAGGAATCCCGTACATCGGCGGAAGTTGAAGACTTCCCGGTGCATGCGCGATCGTACGCTCGTCGTCATCATCGTCGAGTTCGACGTCTCCGATCGAGCCAAACGCGAGCGCAGGGGCTGGGGGGGGCGCAGGCCGAGCGGCGGGGGCCGGGGCACGGCCAGCAGCGGGTGCCGGCGCTTTTTGCGACGCAAGCAGCCCTTCGAGCTTCGCCCCCGAGTAGTCCGCGGCGATCGTACGCTCGTCGTCGGGGCCTTCAGTGCTGAGGTCCGGGAGGAGTTCCTTGGGGGCGAACTCGCTTTTCATGGTCATTACCTGCGCGGTCTTGGCTTGGGGAGTGCGAGAAGGGAGGAGGGCAACGACGGAGGCAAGCGCGTCGCGGAGTTCCTGGGCAGACGTGAATCTAGCCCCCGGATCGTACGCCAATGCGCGCTCAAGGATCGGAAAGAGTGGCGGAGGTGTCCCCGTTAGGGGCCAACGTTCTGTTGGAGTCCTTTGGGCCGCCGCGCGGAGTCGAGCGTCGGGGAGGACGGCATCGAAGAGGAAGCCGCCGGTCACCATGTGGTGGAGGAGTGCCGCGGCGGCAAAGACGTCGGTGCGCACGCTCGGAACGAGCGACCGACGCGCGCAAAGCTCCGGCGCGGTGAACCTTGGATCCATGGAAAAAAGGTCGGTTCCACGCTGGAGGACGGCGACGTGGAGCTTGAAATACTCGGTGTCCCAGAGCTGGACGCCGGCGCCGGAAGGGATCGCCACGGTGTCCGGTCGGAGATCCCCCTGAAACAGTCCGCGCGCGTGGCATGCGTGGAGCGTTTCAAGGACCCGGCAGACGAGCTCCGTGGCGTCCCGCGGCGCCATACGACCGCCCGCCGCGCGAATTCGGGAAGCGAGCAGCACCGCATCGAGGGGCTCGCACACAATGTAGGGGACGCCGGCGATCGAGGAACCGGATCCGAGGACCCGCGGCCCGCCAGGGACCGGTTGTCGCGCTGCCGCGCGGGCTGCCTCAAGAAACAGGACGTTGAACTCCTGTCGTTCGGCAAATGGCGGGTGGAGGACCTTTACCGACACGCGACTTCCCCCTTGGGAAGCGGCGTAAATGCACGCAAGAGGGCCTTCGACGACGCAGGACTCTAACGTCAGTGCATCGGTAAGCTTGGTGCGCAGCGGCAGCGCGAAGAGCCCCATCGGGGTCGCACGCTACCACGCAGTGTGCGCCTCCGTGCACGAAGGTGAGCATGAAATGCCGGGAATCGTCCTCCCTGGGGGCGCCGTCGCTCGCGCCGCGAACGGACGTGCCCCGTTGCAGTGGGCCCGCCGTCTCTCGCGCCGCGAACGGACGGGCCCCGTTGCAGTGGGCCGGCCGTCTCTCGCGCCGCGAACGGACGGGCCCCGTTGCAGTGGGCCCGCCGTCTCTCGCGCCGCGAACGGACGTGCCGTTGGTGCTCCAACGATCCCCGCGATGGGGCCCACGTCCGCGCGACGAAAAGGCCAGCGTCAGTAGCCGTCGAGGCGGCTGTCGGCGTCGATCCGAGCGACTTCCATCTCGAAGATTCGACGGACGATCGCGAGCGCGCACGCGTAGGTGCTGTCGACCCCGAAGAACGAAAGCGACTTTGAGAGCAACGACTGACGGCGCGAGTAAGGCGTGTCTGAGGCGTAGTGGACGATCCCGAGGTCGAAGGGGACGCGATTCGAAAGATGAACGATTTCATCCGTCGGCACGCGGTTCGGGTCGACGAGCTCATATACGGAGCTTAGGAACGGACCGGCCTCCATTTCGAGGACTGTGTACCCGTCATGGTAGAACTGCCCCATGTACTCTTTGTTCTGAAGAAACGCTGAGCGGACGGTGAGCGCGCGCTGGTTGTCGAAAACCGAGCCGTAGCGGAGGAACCGACCGATGTCGCCGGCATGAAATGCGTTCTTGAAGAGGAAGGTATTCTTCGAATGTTCATCGAAGACCGTGCCCGAAAGCATGACGTCGCCAACGCGCCCGTTGAGAGTCGCCGCTTTGCCCATTACGTACACGCCGCGGATTTCACCAACGCCCTGCCCGAGCCGTGAAAGCAGGTGATAGGCACCCATTCCGAGCGGATAATCGATGTTAATCAATACCGCTTCTGAATCGCGGAGGCGCTCAAGTCCCGGGACACGTAGCCGCGGATCCACATGGGTCGGGTCGATACGAGATAGTTCAATCAGCTGGGCATCGACGTCGATATTTCCGGGTTCAGAAACGCTGGAAAATCCGGAGGCTGCCTCATAGGCGCGGACTTTTCGTCGACGTTCACCGGTGCGATCTTCGTGAATATAACCGCGCAGGAGGTAGTGGACGAGCGGCAGGATCTCCGCTTCATCGCCGCTCTTTCGAGCAAGGCGAACAGCCTCCCCAAGTCCCTCCGGATCGTCTTTCTCGGCCCAATTCAGGATCGCATCGCGCTCGGTTTGCGCGAAACCACCTACGAGATTTCCGATCGCGTGCGTGTTCGACGAGACGAAATATACCGGAGGCCTCACCGCCGACGGTAGCTTCGGCCGTGAGCGCGGGGCCGAATCGGGGCGCTCCACATGACGAACGTAGTGGGGTTCAATGCCGCTCCACCAGCGCTGGGCAGCGCGCTGATATTGGGAGTGACTTGATGCAAGCATCCGCATTCGCAGCTTTTTCGGCGCCGTTGCAATCGCACGAACACCGACTTCAAACGCCTCCCGGGAAGCAAACGCCGACCGCAGGCGATTGAGACCACTTTCGTCAAGGCCGAGCAGCGTCGCCACCCGCTCGGTATCAAGCGGGACCTGCGTGTCGGTGAGCTCCCGCGCCCCCGGCGCGAGCAGCAGATGCATCTTGTTCCACTCCATCTGGAACGCGGTGACGATCGGAACCAGGTCGTCGATGTCGGAGGCGCTCGCGATGAAAACACCAAGAATCCCAGCTACTTCTGGCGCGCGATCCCGCCCGTCGCGGGCACTCACCGGCGGCGGAAAGTCGCTCGCTCCGGCGGGGCTTCGGCCGTTCCCTGCCGACCAGCGCAGCGGCCGCCGCCGACCTCGCGTCTTGACCGTGGCCCAGGAACGCACGTCGTAGCCGGCCGCTTCGAACAGCTCGTGGCTCTGGCCAAGGACGAGGAGCTTCGTTTCGACGATCTCCGCCGGCAAGCGCCCCGCGGCATAGGCAAATGCCGCCAAATCGGGCTCCGGCGCGAGGGCTCCAGAATGCAAGGAAGAATGCGAATAGGCGTGAGCTTCTTCGAAGGCGCGGACCTCGACCTCCCCCGTTGAGCGCAGCAGCGAGTAGTAAGTCCGGACGTACAGCTCGAGGTTTTCGTTCCCCTCCGAAGGGCTCTGGCGTTTCATGGCGGCACCCTACTACGGGCGCGGCCGTTAGCGACGGGCGAAGGCGACCGGCGCGGCGACTTCTGATGACGCGCTGCTTCCGAAAAGGCGGGAAAACAGGCCCTCTTCCGGGCCAAAGTCGCAATGGAGTGCGATCGACGAAGGGTCGGCTCGGAATCGGGCAGAAAAGCTCGGTCGCTTCGCGAAGAAGGCGACGGCCCGATCGAGCGCCTCCTGTTGCGTCGCTTCGAGAAGCCCTTTCATCTGTCGGAGGCCGCGGGCATCGTCGTGATGGGCGGCAAAAAGCACCGCAAGCCCGGCGAGCACATCGGTCGGGAGGGCGGTCCCCCGATGGACCCGAACTCCGCTGCACCCCTTCAGCACGACGTGGGAAGCGGCCAGCAGAAGCGGCGCAAAACCACAGGCGACGGCCGCTATTTCTGCTCGGACTTCAAACTCTTGGGCGCTCATTCGCGGCGGGTTGGCGTCGGCGGTCGCGAGGAGCATCGCGCCAGCCATCCACGCAAAGTGGGCAGTGATGCGCACCGGATTGGCTGCATCCTGCACGTGAACCGGGACGACCCAATCGCCGTTCCCATCGCGACCGAGGAGGCCACGTACGTTGCCCGGGGTCGCCGCCGGTCCGCAGGCGCCCGACGAGCACGACTTTCCGTCTTCTTGCTCTTCCGGCCGGATAAATTGCAAGGAAAGCGGGTCGTCTTCCGAGAGCGGCGTGTAGGAAATCACCCGCCGGAGGAGCGTCTCAAGCCCCTCGGGAGACAGTTCGATAGCGTCCGGGAAGTGCTCGTTGTTGGGGAGGACGAACGTCGCCCCCTCCAGGTACTCGCCGAGCGTCAGCGCAAGCTCGCCGTAGACCGTCCCGGCTTCTGCGAGCCCGCGCTCGAACAGGCGTGCCTCTTCCAATTCCAGATCGCGATCGTGGGGCGCTTCCATGACCGACGACATCTAGCAGGCCGCCGTCGCCTTGCTCGCCGTTTCCGTTTCCGCACAGACATCCGGTGCTTCCGGCTATCGTCGCGCCGTGCGTATTGCCACGTTCAACGTCAAAGACCTCTTCCCCGCGCGCCGCCCCGAGCACGCCCCCATCGTCGCCAAGAAGCTAGAGCGCCTCGCAAGCGACATCCGTAGTGCCCGGCCGGATCTCCTCGCTCTCCAAGAAATTGGGGACGTTGCGTTACTTCAAGGCGTCGCCGACCTGCTCGTCGACGGCCGCGGAGCCCCGATTTACAGCGTCGTCCCTGGCTCCCCCGACGAACGCGGCATCGGAAATGCGATCTTCGTCGCCAAGAAGCTGACGCTCCGCGCGACCCGCGTCCATAGCTGTGACGTCCTCCCATTCCCCGTCTTCTCCGAAGGGGATCCGCGTCCGTTCACAATGCCGCTTCGTCGCGCCGTCGTCGAGGCAGAGGTCGACGGCCCGTTCGGTCCACTTTCGCTCTTTTGCCTACATCTCAAATCCAATTTGCCGGTGAAGCTCAAACGTGCTTTTGACGACGCCCCGTTCACATCGAGCCGCGAACGCGCCGAAGGGTCGGTTCGTGCGCTCGTCCTGCGAACCGCGGAAGCGCTGTTTGTACGGCAGCTTGCCGATGCACGCATTTCTGCCGGCGGTGATGTTGTCGTCGCCGGGGACATGAACGACGTCGACGCGTCGGTCCCCGTACGTACCCTCAAAGGGGACGGAGACGACCGACTTGTCACCGTCGCCGATCGGTTCCCCGAGCACCGTCGTTACTCGGTCATTCATCGCGGCGGACCGATGCTCATCGATCATTTGCTGGTCTCGACGCGCCTTGTTCCGGCGTTGCGCAGCGCAAATGTTGAGAACACCCAGCTGCGCGATCACGGCCCCTTCGTACGAGAAGCGGCCCCCAGTGAAGACTCCGACCACGCCCTCGTTTGGGCCGATCTCGCCACCTAACACGCTCCGCGAAATGCTAAGCAGCTGGCACAATAAAGCCCCAAACCTGCATCGGTTTGGGGCTTCTTGGTTGCGTTACGCAACGCTCAGAATCCGGTAAACAGCTTCACGACCGGATTCGCAGCCTCCCGGATTTCCAAGTGTTTCGTCCGGTCGATTGAGACCTTCTGGGGGACCTTTCCGAACCCGTTATTGAGGTTGCGGAAGTAGGTAATCTCATTGATCTGGGGCACGCTGAAGTTGCGTGCGTCGGCCTTGGTCTTCAGCGTGAGGACCGAGAAGCCGAGCATCGGATCATTCCCGTACTTCTGCGACGTGAGATCGGCGTTCGACGTCGTGCGCAGATAGATCAGCTCGTGATTGGCGAGCTTCTGGGCGTACTGTTTGCCGGCCCCCTCGTACATCTTCTGGAGCGCGTTAAGCCGCGCCTGAATCGCCGCAAGCTTCACCGCCTCGGGATCGTAGTTTCCGTTCCCACCGGGGGCGGCGCCCCCCTGCTCGGTGAGCCAAGCGTAGCCGCGCGTCGGGTTTTCGACTTCCAGCGTCGCGTAGTCGGTGAGCACCTTCGGATCGAGGACGACCGGCGCAAGTTCGTCGTCGGGTACACGCACTTCGAGGCTGTTGTAGTGGGTGTGTCCGAGGAGGTAGGTGCGTACGTTTGCGTTTTTCGCAATCAAATCGATAAGTTGGTAGGCAGAGAAACGATAGTAGTGCGTCTTCCCCTCACTGAAGAGGTTCAGATCGCAGCGGCCGTTCTTCTTCTCGTCGTCCCGGCAGTCGAAGTCCTGGTCCGGGCCCATCCACTCTTGAAGACCGTCGTGGATGCAGAGAAGCTCCTGGTTCCCCGATTGAGCCCACGACGGAAGTTTGCAGACTTGCGGGTTCCACACTTCCCCCTTCAGGTAATTGAAGGTCGATTGAGAAATGCCATTGTAGCTGAGCGGCGAGAAGAAGTACCCAAGGTCCTTCCCGTTGTGTCCGCCGCGCGGGTCGTGGTGACTGAGGAGGATGACGTCGTCCGAGGGGGCCTTCCTTACCTCCCGGGCGGCCCACTCAAGCTGCTCCTCGCTCATGCCGCCGCCGTAGTTGACCGTATACATGCCCCAGCCGGTCCGCCGGTGCTGGCGGATCTCGAAACTGTTCATGTTTACGTAGACGTTTCGGCCAAAACGGAAGCTCGAGTAGGTCGGTCCGTAGGTGCGCTTCCACTGGTTGAAGCCGTCGTAGAGCAGCATGTTTCGCTGATCCCGCGGGACCTCGCGCCACCCTTCCGAGAAGGACTTCGCGCCAGCGCGCCGCACAAACGAGCCGGTGAAGAGGTCGAGCGGTCGTCCTCCGGGCGTCTGCTTGATGCTCGTGAGGTAACTCTGCCACGCGTTCTGGTCGAAACTGGGCCAGGCGCGCGGGTAGGCGGCGCCGACGATTTCGTTGATGCTCGTCCCGATCGCCGACTCACCCTGGCGGACGATGTCGGGCGCGATGCCGGTCGACCCGTAGCCGTCGTGGTTACCAATCGTCAAAAAAATCGGATGCTTAAGCCACTTGATGGCGTTGAGGATCGCCTTTGCTTCGCTGTTATAGGTGTATGATACACCTTTCTGAAGCAACGTGAACGGGGAGCCGCCATTGTGGAGGTCGCCATTGAAGGTGATGAACGCCGCATCCTTCACCTCGGCGTCCTGGGAGGTGTTCACCCAGGAGACGAAGTCTTCGAGGCGCGATTTCGTCTTCGCCGAGTATTCGTTGCCGATCGAGACCTGGGTGTCGGTCACGTTGATGACCTGGTACTGGGAATCGGGGGCTTTGTCGAAGACGCGGAGGGCGTTGTATTGCCACTCCACCAGCCCGCCGCTCGCCGTCGGAACGAGGTCGCCCGCCTTCTTTACTTCGACACGAATGTCGTAAAGACCGGCCGGAATATCCTTCATCTGATCTTTGCGGAAAATCGCGCGGACCGTCGAGCGCACCTTCAACGACGCCGGCATATCTGCCGGCTCCTCATTGAGCTGATATTCGGCCCCTTCGAGGCGGAAGATCGTTTTGTTGTCGACGCCAGGAACCGGGGAGCCGTACTCGGTGTAGGTCTGTCGTCCGTCCCGCGGAACCAAGAAAATTGCGATTCTATTGAGCTTATCCTCGGTGAGGTCGAGGTAGCTCCGTGTCGTCCCGGGGACGTTTCGATCCCGTTTTGGCGAGAGGTGGGCAATCGTCGAAGGTTCGAGGCGGAGGACCGTCATGAACGAATCGCTTGCGTCTTCCTTCACATACAGATTCGGATTCCCAATCGTCGGATAGACGAGGCGATCAATCATGTATCGGCCGTCCAGGGCCGTCGGCATGATTTGCTCATTCTGGGAGGCGTCGGCGTAGAACGCATTCGGGAGATAGGTCTCCCCCTGGTCGCTCACGACCTCCCACGGGCGCTCGTCGGTCAAAGGCGGAACGACCGGCCCTCCGTCGGGCAAGACCGACCCATCGGGCCCGACCCCACCGTCAACCTCTGGGGTGTCGGTTCCACCGCCGACTTCGCTCCCGCAGGCGGCACCGGCGGCGCCAGTAAGGAGAAGGAGGAGCGCGAACGGGGACTTCTTCCAGGACGGCGACATCCCCCTAGGAAACGGCATCTCGTGGCGAAGGGCCATGGAAAAGCGCGGCGAAGGTGGCGCATTTGGGGCGCATTTGTGCGCCTGGGCTCTGACGCTTCGCGCTATCCGCCGTGTTCCCTGTTTACGCGCTGAATTCCACCGGCAACGTCATCAGCTCGGTCAACATCTGCTCCTTGGAACCGCCGACGGTCGCGCCGTGGGCGACCATCCCAAGAATGCGGGGCTTCACGCCTTGGGCCTCCGCAAAGCGAAGAATCCGCGGAACAAGCTCGACCGCCTCGACGCGGAGTCGCGCGTCTTGGAGGGCGTCCATTGGCGATCTCCCTTCGGCCAGCGCGCGGCCAAACCGGATTTCTGGGCGTTCCGCTTGGGACGCCGAAGCGAGAAGATCGCCATAGCCGGAAAGCCCGAGAAGCGTCGCTGCATCACCGCCAGCCGCAGCCGCAATGCGGGAAGCTTCGTGCATCGATCGGCAGACGATCGCGGCGACCAGGCCGGCCCCGAGACCGAGCCCTTCCGCGAACCCAACCGCGATCGCGTAGCAGCCGACGAGGGCGCTCGCCCATTCGAGGCCACGCAGATCCTTTGTAGGATACACGCGAAGTGCCGCGCTCGCGAAGGTCTCGCGGAGCGCGTCGGTGACCTCGCGAAATGGGGAGCCGCCGACGAGAACTGTCGGTTTTTCTTGGAGAAGATCTTGGGCAAGCACCGGCCCACCAAGGGCCCCCATCCGGCGCACCGGGGTCTCCCGCGCGACGATTTCGGAGACGGTCGCGAGCGCGTCTGTTCCCGGGGTGGCTACGAGACCGCGGATTCCGTGAACGACGTAGTGGCGGCTCGAAAGGTGATCGCCGAGCGTACGAGCGACCTCTTCCACCACCGCGGAAGGCGTTGCGAGGAGCACCAGGCGGGTGTCTCGAACGGAATCAAAATCGCGCAGATGGCGGACCCCCTTAGGGAGTTCGCGGTCGAAATCGCGCCGGGAAACGATGCGTGTATCCGATCCCGATCGCGCCGCCGCTGCCGCAAGGGCGAGGCCCCAAACGCCGCCGCCAATGACCGATACCGCTTCGCTGTTTGCCATAGGGGCGCCGAGGATACGGGGCGCCGCCTCGTGCCACAAGGACGTCACCATTCGCGCGCGGATTCGGTCACGCCGATCGGCTCGGCACAGGCCGGCACACCGCACGCCACCGTCCGCGAAGTGCCAGCCGGCGTGGGGCGCCCCAAACGCTTCGCTTCGCGGCGGGCCAGAATCGTGCGAACGTCGCTCGCCTATGTCGCTCGCCCCCTGCTCGCGTTGCCAGCGCCACGTACGCGCCGGCCAAATTTGCCCGTTTTGCCGCGCGCCTCACGTTTTCGCTGTTGGCCTTGCTGCGCTCGCGCTCACAGCCTGCGGCGCCACGGCAGCGATGTATGGCGGGCCGCCGCCCGAGTACGAGTCGCCCCGCGACCCGGCACCAGTCGTGCAGCCTTCGGCGAGCGCCAGCTCTAGCGCCGTACCGACGCCCCCGGAGCCGGTCGCACCGGTCACGATGTACGGTGGGCCGCCGAGTATGCGCAGGTAGCCCCGTTTTAAAGCATCTTTCTTGTTCATTCAAACCCAGGAGTTTTCATGCTCTCACTCTGTACTTCCTGCCACAGACACGTCCGCGTTTCCGGAGATGGCGCCGCCTGCCCCTTTTGCGGCTCCGCGGTGACCCACGCCCCGGTCGGACGCGCCCTAGGCGGAGCGATCACGCGCGCAGCCATCGTGGTTGCGGCCGCCGCAGCACTCACCACCGCCGCCTGCTCCGACGACTCAAACCCGGCGCCGACGCCGACCGCCGATGCGGGGACCGACGCCGCAAACGATGGCGGGCCGATCGCAATGTACGGGGGCCCGCCGGTCCTCGATGCGTCGACGGACGACGGTGGACCGATCGCCGCCTATGGGGGCCCGCCGGTCCTCGACGCCGGCACCGATTCCGGCGCCCCGGCCCCTGCCTACGGCGCGCCGAGCCCCTGATTTTGGAAATGAAATGCGGAGCCCTCCTCGGGGGTTCCGCGTTTGTTTTGCACACTCTCCGTTTCGTTGCGAAGACGAGGATATGCCATGAGCCTGGAAGCCTGTTCGCGATGCCGGCGCCACATCCATCCTGACGCGAATTGTCCGTTCTGCGGAGCGTCGTCCGCGGGGAGCCCTCCACGGAAGCCGCTTCTGGGAGCGATTACGCGGGCGGCGATCGTAGGCGCCGGCCTCCTTACCGCCTGCGAAGGGACCGCCGTGCCCTCGTACGGTGCAGCCATTTTCGACGCCGGGAGCGACGCTGGCGACGCAGAGACCGACGCCGGCGAACCGGAGACCGGGGCGATTCCGCCGTACGGCGTACCTCCTCGCCCCGACGGCGGCTGAACGACCGACGAGTGCAATAATAATGCGGGAGAATTCGCTATGAGTCTCGGAATGTGTCTCGATTGTCGTCGCCACGCTCGCGCGTCTGAACTGGCTTGCCCATTTTGTGGAGGCACTGTCCAGCCGCCCGCCGTTCGTCGAGTCGCACCCGGGACGGCGCTGACGCGCGCGGTCCTCCTCGGCGCGACGCTCTCGGCCGCCGGTTGCGACTTCACCTCTGCGCAGCCCGTCTACGGAGCGCCGATCCCTGCAGATAGCGGGGCGTCCGATAGCGGCGCCGATGGCGACGTCAGTGCACAGCCCGTGTACGGTGCCCCTCTGGTGGATGCCGGTGCCGACGCCGCGATGATGGAAGAGACTGGACCGATGGCCGACTACGGTGCGCCGCCCCCTCCGCCGGATGCCGGCGGCGATGCTCGCTAGAAGTTTGCTCTCTTTTTCAATTCCTTTTTCTCGAGTTTTCTTATGACGAATCCGCTCGGTCCTCGCCCGAAGTCTCTCCCGATCGCGCCGAAGGCAGCCCCCGCCAAGCGCTCGCTTCCGCTTGCCGATGAGGTCCGTGACGTCGACCGCCAGTGGCGGCCCATCTACGCGGTGTGGGAAATTACGCTCGCGTGCGACCTCGCGTGTCGCCACTGCGGCTCGCGGGCGGGGAAGGCTCGGCCCGACGAGCTTACGACCGAGCAGTGTTTCGATCTCGTCGATCAGATGAAGGACCTCGGCGTGAAGGAGATCACCCTCATCGGAGGGGAGGCCTACCTTCGCGACGACTGGACCGATATTGTAAAGCGAATTCGAAGTCTTGGGATGATCTGCACGATGACGAGCGGGGGGCGTGGCCTCGACCTCGAGCGCTGCAAGGCGGCGAAGGAGGCGGGGCTTCAGAGCGTGAGCATCTCCATCGACGGCCTCGAAGCGAACCACGACGCCCAGCGCGGCGTCGACGGTAGCTTCCGCGCGGCCCTCGAGGCGATGGATCATCTGCGGGCGGTGGGGATCCCCTTCTCCGCAAATACCCAGGTCAACAAGATCAACATGCATGAGATCCCGGCGACGTTTGATCTCCTCTGCGAAAAGGGGATTCACGCCTGGCAGGTGCAGCTCACAACAGCGATGGGGCGCGCCGGCGACGAGACTGGACTTCTCCTGGAACCCTACCAGGTTCTTGACGCAATTCCGATGATTGCGGCATTGAAAGAAGTTGGTGACGCACGAAAAGTTCGTTTGTGGCCCGGCAACAACGTCGGCTACTTCGGACCCTACGAACACACCCTTCGCGGAGGGTGGGCCGGAGGCCACCGCGGCTCATGCAGCGCCGGTCGCCGCACGCTAGGTATCGAAGCGGATGGAAGCATCAAGGGTTGCCCCTCCTTGCCGACGAAGGACTACGTCGGCGGGAACATCCGAGACAACTCCCTCAAAGACATCTGGGAGCGTTCCGCTCCACTGCGCTTTACTCGGAATCAATCGCTCGACACGCTCCACGGATTTTGCCGTACTTGCTACTATGCTGAGGAATGCAAGGGGGGATGCAATTGGACGAGTCACGTCCTTCTTGGCAAGGCGGGCGACCAACCCTATTGCCACCACCGGGCAAGCGAACTCCTTCGCGAGGGCGTGCGCGAACGAATTCAAAAGAAGACGGCGGCCCCAGGCGAGCCCTTCGACTACGCTATTTTTGAGGTAATTCGAGAGCCTTGGCCTGAGGGCGAGATCGCTGCCGCCCGCGCGAAAGCGATGCTGGACCCGTTGCCGTGAACGCCAAGACCTGGTTCTTTCAGCGCATGCCCCGCCGTTTGTTTCTTGTCGTCTCCACAGCGTTCCCTTGCGTGGGCCTTGGCCTCGTTGGCGCCTGTGCGAGCGACCGCACCGTCGTCTCCGGCGACGAAATCGCGGCGACGAGCCCAGGGACGGCTACCGGCGCCGCTGGCGGCTCGAGCAACCCGAACGGTCGCCCCAGCGGCGCCGTTGATGGGTACCGCGACGGGACGGTGCCCGCCGGCGACGGCGAAGCGGCCGACGATGCGATTTTGTACGGCAATGCGGTCGGTAACGGCGTTTCCGTCGCCACCGGTGCCGACGGCGGCGTCCGGGAGGCAGGCATCGCCGACGGCGGTCGCGACGCGAGTGGAGGCGGCGCGCGCGATGGTGGCGGTGAGGGGGCTGCCGATGCCGCCCTCGCGGATGCCGCTGTCCCTTTCGATCCCGGCACCGGGAACGCTACAAGCAGTGGGCTCCCGCCTTGCGCGATCGTCGCGGCCCACGAACAGGTCTGCAACCAGGCGCCTGGCTGCGCCAATGCGGCGTACCGCCAGTGCCGGCGTGCGGAGGTTCGAGGAGGTCTCGAAGCGAATTTCGTGATCGCTCTCCAGACGTGTGTGCAGAATACATGCTCGGATTTTGACGCATGCTTTGCCCAAGCGATGCGAACGGCGCCGCGACCGCCGACCTACGGCCGCATGCTCACCACGTATTGCAACACGTGCTTTGCGAAGAACGCGTTCTGCGGCATCGACCCCGACCAGGCGCTCCCGGGCCTCCAGCAGTACGCCGATCGAACGCTCGCCCGTGCAGAGTCGTGCGTCGGTTTCTGTGGCGATGACGCCCGTTTCGGCGACTGCCTGGCGCTCAACCTCGCGCCCCGAATCCCGCTCCCCGGCGTCTGCGCAAACAGCTACTGACCTAGCCCTCGCGGACGATCCGAGCTATCGCGGGCGCCATGTCGCTCGTCCCCCTTGGAAAACGCCCCTCCTCGAGCGCGAAGTCTCGGAACGCCGCCTTCTTGCCGACGACCCGTGCCGACATGGAAGCCCGCGGCTGGGACCAGCTCGACATTCTCATCATCACCGGGGACGCCTACGTCGACCATCCTGCCTTTGGTCCCGTATTGATTGCGCGTTTCCTCGAAGGTCGTGGCTTCAAAGTCGGAATTATCGCCCAGCCGAAGTGGGACTCGCCGGCCGACCTCTGCCGCATGGGCGCCCCGCGGCTCTACGTAGGCATCGCCGCGGGGAACCTCGACAGCATGCTCAACAAACTCACCGCGCAGAAGAAGACGCGCGGTGAAGATCAGTACTCGCCGGGCGGCGATACCGGGCATCGACCGAATCGAGCCTCGATTGTTTACTCGAACTTGGTTCGTCAAGGGATGCCAGGAACTCCCATTGTTCTTGGCGGCATCGAGGCCTCCCTCCGTCGCATCGCCCACTACGATTACTGGGAAGACAAAGTCCGCCGCTCGATCCTGCTCGACGCAAAAGCCGACCTCCTCGTATTCGGCATGGGGGAGCGCCCCGCTTGGGAAATTGCTCGTCGAATGGACGCGGGCGAATCGATCGACGCCCTCGTTGACGTCCGCGGGACCGCCCATGTGAAGCAGAATCGGCGGAGCTGGGAACCGCTGCTGGCCGAGAAGAGCCGGTTCACGACCGACGGCAAGCTCCTCGTGCTTCCTTCTTACGAAGATGTGCTCAGGAGCAAAGAAGCTTTCGCGAAAATGTCGCGCTTGTTTCAGTACGAAACAAATCCCCATAACGGCCGCCCGCTCTTGCAGCCGCACGGGGACCAGGCAGTCTATTTCAATCCGCCCGCGCTTCCGCTCTCCGAAGGCGAGATGGATGGGCTCTACGACCTCCCGTTCACGCGCCTCCCGCACCCGAGCTACACCGACGTCATCCCCGCTTTCGAGACGGTCAAGCACTCGATCGTGACGATGCGCGGCTGCTTCGGGGGCTGCACCTTCTGCAGCATCACCGAGCATGAAGGGCGTGTGATTCAGAGTCGAAGCGAGGATAGTATCCTTCGCGAAATTCGACAGCTTCGTCGTATGGACGGCTTCAAAGGGGTCCTCTCAGACCTCGGCGGCCCGACCGCGAACATGTACAAAATGACCTGCAAAGACGAGAAGACGGAGAGTGCTTGCCGGAAGCTCTCCTGCGTCCACCCGGGCATTTGCGAGAATTTGGTGACCGACCATGCACCGCTCGTTCAATTGATGAAGAAGGTCCGCGAGGCCGACGGTATCAAGAAGGTGTATATTGCAAGTGGTGTCCGCTACGACCTCGCCGAGCGGAGTCCCGAATTCATCCGCGAGCTCGCCAAGCACCACACCGGCGGGCAGCTCTCGGTCGCGCCCGAGCACTCGAACAACAACGTGCTCGAGAAGATGAAGAAGCCGCCGATCGCGAGCTACGAGCGCTTCGCGCAGGCGTTTTGCAAGGCGAGCGAAGAGGCCGGGAAGGACCAATACCTCGTCCCCTATTTCATCACCGGCCACCCGGGATCGACGCTCACCGATACCATCGAACTCGCCCTCTACCTGAAGCGCCAGAACCTGCGACCGCGGCAAATTCAGGACTTTATCCCGACGCCGATGAGCATGGCGGCGACCATGTATTATACAGGTATTGATCCGCTGACGATGACTCCTGTGTATACCGCACGTGATCTTCGGGAAAAGCGGATGATGAAGGCGCTCCTCTTCTGGTGGGACCCGCAGCACTGGCCGCTTGCCCGCGACGCGCTCTCGAAGGCGGGGCGGCGCGACTTGATCGGCCGCGCGCCCCACTGCCTCGTCCCCCCCGAGTATGGCGTTCAGCACGGCTTCGGGATGGCACGCCCCGTCGGCGCGAGCCCGCGCGCTGGCACGCCCCAGGCGGGTGGCAACCGCTGGGGAGCGGCGCGCCCATCGAAGGGGCGTGGCAAGTAGCGTTGCCCCTTCGGCGACGACCGCGTAAACGGCGAGGCGATGTCTCCCCCCACCGGTTCTTCGGGAACTCCGACTCCCGCCCTCGGCCCCGAGGGTCGGCTTCAGGCGTATCGCATTCGACTGGTGTCGATTCGCTTCCGGGGGAAGCACGGCGTGTCGGCGTCTGAGCGTGAATTATTTCAGGATTTTGTCGCCGATGTCGACGTTGACTTGCCGATCTCCCTCCTCGCGAAGGAGGACCGCTACGCGGAGGTCTTTGACTACGACCGCGTCGCGACGCTCGTTGTCGAGGAGGGGACGACGACCTCCTGCCAGCTCCTCGAGATTCTCGCTCAGCGCATGATCGCCAAGATTTTTGCCGAGACGCCAGCGCTCGCCGCCAAGGTATGCGTGCAGAAGAACCGCCCGCCGACGACCCCAAGCGTCGAGGCGGTTTCCGTCACCGTGGAAGCGGTTCGCGATCTCCTGGCGCCGCTCGCGGGCTCTCAGCGGAAGGGGCCCTGAAGGTGGCAAAGGGGCCGTCGAAAGCCGATTTGATTGCTGGGCTGAAACTTCGCTTGGAGGAGGAGCTTGCGATGGCGACGCTCGCCCACAAAACGACGAAAGACGCGGCGACCCACGAAGAGGCAAAGCCGGAGAACGACAAAGACACCCGCGCCCTCGAACAGAGCTACCTCGCGCGTGGCCAGGCCCAGCGTGTCCTCGACCTTCAGGCGGCCGTCCATGACGTCTCCGCCCTCGGACTCCGTATTTTCGGCGAGGAGACCCCGATCGCCCTAACCGCCCTCGTCGCCGTGGAAGAGGAAGACGGCGCCGCAGCGAACTATTTCGTCGCCCCTGCAGGCGGCGGGACGAAGCTTGTGCTCGGAAAAATGGCGGTCACCGTCGTCACGCCGAAGGCGCCCCTCGGCGCTGCACTCCTCGGGAAGCGTGTAGGGGACGAGGTGACGGTGGTGCTCGCTGGGCGGGCGCGTACTGTTACGATTGTTTCTGTAGATTAATTCAAGTTTTTTCCATTTTTCAATGGTGAAAGGCGAGACACGCCTTGATGCCGACGAGCACGACGACCGCGCCGATGCGCAGCGCGAGCTTGAGCGACCGGCTGTTGTCTGCCGTCGGCCTCCCCTCGTCGTCGACGGGGGAGGTGAGTCCCGTCTGCATGGTGATCCCAGCGACGTGAGAACGCATCCGCGCGTCGCAACCGCGACAGGCCCAGGTACCGGTCGGCGTGAGGACCGTGTCGGCGACGAGGAATTCGCCGTGGCACGTGTTGCATACGTTCATCTTCGGACGGGGCGCCGGTTCCCGATACATCGTTGCAGCCTATCGAACCAAAGCGTCCGTCCGCAACGCGGGAGACGGCGCGGAGTTCTCAACCGACGCCTACGTGTTCGCCGAATTTGCTCGGCGCGCGAATGTTCGAAATCGACCGCGCACGATTGACGTCCCCCCTCCGTCGGCGGACGCTCCTCACCCATGCGCCAACGAAGTCTTGTCCTCGCCGCCGTCGTTTCGCTCCTCGGCGCCCCAGGCTGCGGGGAGGGCGCGGGCGGAAGCGTGCAAAATGCACCCGATGCATCGCCGCGCGGTGACGCGAGTCTACCGACTACCGACGGCAGCGTCCCCGTCCCCAGCGATCCGAGCGGCCCGGCCCCGCCGCTCAAGCCCCGCGTGCTCCTCGCGACCTATGTCGGCGGCGCTGGGAACCAATACCTGCGTAGTGCACGTATCGACCCTGATGGCGCTGTTTTCGCTGCCGGCGACGGCTTTTCGGTCCGCTACGATGCCGCCCTCACTTCCGGGATCGTCGAGGGCGATTCGAGCCGCGACGACGGCGCCCCCTTCACCGACCAGCCGCCGCTTCGCAAGCAGCCGAACACCTCGTGGACCGTCGAGAACGGAGCCACGCGCGTCGACGACCCCCGTAGCGGTCTCAGCTACTTTTGGGGGACCCAGCAGGTCTCCAACAACCTTCAGCAACCGATCTTTCTCGCCTGTGCGATCGGCGCCCCATGCGCGAAGGACGCCTTCGATTTCCGCCTCTGGGGTGGTGGGCGAGCCTCGCGAACGATCTGAAACTTACTGCAGATTCAAGGGCCTATGAGCTGTGGCTCCTGCCGGGCGGGCGCTTCGGTCTCCAGGGCGGACGGCGGGAACAGCCTCTTCGCAAGAGATCCGCGCCGCACGCAGACGTGTGCAGATGCTGCATCTTGCACCGATGTGAAGGCGACCGTTGCCGAGCTCGGGTGGAGCAAAGGGACCTGGCAGGAGTTGCCCGATGGCGTCGCCACCGTCATTGCGACCATCGATCCGCGCACAAAGGGGCCGACGCGAATGACCTTTCTCGCGGCGCCCGCGACCCCCACCGTGCGTGACGCATGGGGGCGGACCTACTTTCCGCGCGCGGTTGCGCGACGTACGCCCAAGGCCGAGCCCGACAACCCGTTTGGGCAAGCGCCGACGGCCGGCAGCGGGCTCTTCGTCCTTGATGAGACGCTCCAGGGGATCTTCAACGCGCGGCTCGGAGGGGCGTGCGCGGCACCGGGCCAGCAATCGCTCGGCACGATGGCACTCGTCGGCAACCGCCTTGTGCTCGCCGGAACGACCTGCGCCCCCGACCTCCCTGTGACCGCGAACGCGGTTTCGAAGAAGAGCGGTGGTGCGCAAGACGGCTATCTTGTCGTCCTCGATCTCTGGTGAAATCGAGCGGTTGGCGGTCTATCGCTCAGTCGGCGTCGCGCCCCATGGCATGGTCCAGGCGCACCTTCGCGAGACGCGCGTC
>DYPH01000114.1 GCA_020720045.1 Sorangium cellulosum
GTTGGATCCGCCGTCAACGCGGCGGATCGATGCAACCCACGGGCGGTCTAGCGGCGATTTTCACGGCGAGCGCGGTTGTCTTCCCATTCGCGGCGCGCGAGCGGGCGACGGTCGCAGGGCGTCCCTTGCTCTTCGTCGAGGAGCTCCTCGGCGGGCACGGGGGCCGGCTCACCGGTGACGGCATCGCGGGCGTACGGCACCGAAACCGCGGCGCCAGCGGCGGCCACGTTCAGGACAATCAGGGCGCCCCCCAGGTTTCGCAGGCGCGCGGGGCGGAGGTCGACGCACGCGAGGAGGCGATGGACCGGTTCCCCGAGCGCTTCCGTCTCCAACGGAGGAAAGCGGGCGAGATCTTCAGCGCGGGCGGCCGGATAGCCGTCAATCTTCCTCCCGGTAACCGGCGCCGGGGTGCCGCAGGCGAGCATCGAAAGCGCGATCGCTCCGAGGAGGCGACGAAAGCCAGGTTTTCCGAGCATACCGGTCGATACCACGGGAACTCCCCGGAACTACAGGGTCTTTCCCAGCGAGTCAGCCGTTCAACCGCACCCAACGGGGGCGCCAGAGGACGAGGGCGCAGGCGAGCGCGTAGGCGGGGCCGAGGACGACGCTCGGGAAGACCCACCAGGGCACCTGTTTCCGTGCTCGCCGCACCTGCGTCGCCGGCGTTGCACGCCTTCGGGCGACGATCGCGAGCGCGACGGTCAAAAGCCCCGCAAATACAAGGGCGGCGACCGCGGACGGGGGGCGCTCCCTTTCGAGGTGGGCGTTTGGCGTGTGGGCGAGGGCCCAGCCGAAGAGCGGCCCTACCGCGAGGGCGATCACCCGGCGGCGGAGCGTCGGCGCGCTCGGTTCGACGGCGGGCGGAACCTCCAGCGGGCGCGCTTCGGCGAGGATTCCCTCCCGAAAGACGCGGAGTTCGGTCCCCGTCGCTGCGCGAATCTCGACGGCGACGAAGCTCTTGCCTACGGCGAGGCGGCTGACGGTCCCTCCGGGGGGCGCCACCCCACGCAGGCGGACGATGCTGGCCGCGCTGTCGTTCCCGTCGTCGAGTTCGGGCACGAAGGCGATCCCGTCGTCGATGGCGATGGCGATGCTGTGGCGCCAATCCTCGCTCACGATGCCGACGGCACCATGGACCGCGCCGCGAAGTAGCGGGCGGATGGGGCCCCCGCCATCGAGGCGAAAGACCTCGTTCGCCGTGAGCACGAGCGCGCTTTTCCCAAGGTTTTCCACGACGGGGCGCCCGGCGAAGGGCGTTCTCCGATCCGGCTCGCCGGGCGGAGACAAAGGCGTTCTCCGATCCGGCTCGCCGAGGCCGCCGCGCCCGAAGGGGCCGCGCGCGGCGCCCGTTTTGGTGTCGTAGGCGAGGAACAGGTTCTCGTCGCGGGCGAGGAAGAGCTGGAAATCGCGCCCCACGAAGGCGGGCGTCCAAAGCCGACGCGCCGCCGTTGAATGGGGGCGTGGAGCGTCCTCCAGCGACGGAAGCGTGTAGAAGTTCGCAGGCTTACGCAGGCTTCGTCGACCGTCCTCGACGATCGTCCCGTCGGCATCGACCCCGAGGATCGGTCGCGCGCTCGTCGGAAGGTCAACAGGCGGCCGCCACCGATCGGCGATTTCGCCAACAATCATGCCTGCGAAGAGCAGCACGACGGCGGCGGCCGGCGTCGCGACGAGGGCGCGCAGCGACAGCTCGGCAGACGCCAGTGGGCGCCCCCAGCGCGAAACCGAAAGCACGAAGGACGCCCCGGCAAGCACGACGGCGACGGCGAGCGCCCCCTCTTCGAGGAAGAACGGCCCCTCGTGGGATCCGGCGTCGCCGGCAAAGAGCCGGAGCGTTCCGAAGAGGGCGAGTGCGAGCGGTCCGACGGCGGCGACGTGGGCGCTCCCGGCCATTTGCGCGGCGCTCGCGACCGCCACGTAGCCGATCGCGGCGACGAGGATCCCTTGCGTGAGGACCGAGCGGAACAGGAGATCGGCGAAGGAAATCAACGGCCCACCGATCGCCCCCCAACGGCCGAGGAGCGCCCAGAGCGCGAACACCGGCAGGGCGACGACCGTCGTGGCGACGCCAACGCCGACGCCGAGCTTGGTCGCCGCGAGCGACGTCCGCGCGCGGGGCAACAGGAGCCACCCTTCCCAGGTTCCGCTGCGCATTTCGCGGACGACGGCGAGCCCGCCGAAGACGGCGCCGGTGCCGAGCGCCGCCGGGAGGACGACCGAGCGGAGCATCGTCGGGTCGGCGAGCATCCGGTAGCGATCGGCGGGGCGGCAGGCGACGAAGAGCAGCAAAATGCCAAAGGAAACAAGCGCGAACGCCACGCGCCGCGCCGGCCACGATGCTCCAGTCGCGGGCAACCAGCGGGAAACGTTGGGAAAGGGTCGGGTTCATGAGCGCCCCTCGCTGGCGTGGGCGAGCCACGCGAGGGCGAGCTCTTCGAAGGTGACGGCGCGCGGCACGCTCGGGCGCGGGAGGGCGGCGAGGGTCGTTCGGCGCGCGGCTGCATCACCACGGATCACGACCTCGTGATCGGCGCGGCGCCGCCAGACGTGGAGCACGCCGTCGAGGGCGCGGAGGCCGTCGGCGTCGGCATCGAGCGGGACCGAGACAACACACGCATCTCGCACGAAATTCTCCAGTTCCATCGCCGGGGGGGCGGCGCCGCGCACAAGGAGGGTCACATCGTCGGCGACGCGTTCGACGTCGGCGAGCTCGTGGGTCGCGAGGACGACGGTGATCGCGCGGGCGCGCGTCGCGCCGAGGACCGCCTGGATGATCCGGCGACGCGCGAGGGGATCGAGGCCGAGCGTAGGGTCATCCAGGAGAAGCAAATCGGGCGTTTGCGCGAGCGCGAGGCCAACCACGGCCGCAGCACGCTGCCCCCGGGAGAGCTGGCCGATGACGCTGGAGCGGGGGAGCGCGAGCTCGTCGGTGAGCGCTTGGAAGTAGGCACCGTCGAAGCGCGGGTAGACGGCGGCGCGGAACGCAGCGACCTCGGAGAGGCGCTGGTGCTCGAGTTCGACGTGGCGCTCGGAGACGTAGGCGAGCCGCCCGCGCTCGAAAGGTTCGAGTTCGCTCGCATTTTTGCCGAACAGACGGACCGTCCCCGCGGAGACCGGGACGAGCCCGAGGAGCGCCCGGAAGAGCGTCGACTTCCCTGCCCCGTTCGCGCCGACGACGGCCAGCACGCGCCCCCGCGGGACGGAAAACGAGACGCCGTCGAGGGCCGCCGTGTCCCGGTTGTCCCGGTAGTGGACCGTCAGCCGGTCGACGATCACGTCGTCGTCGGCCCAAGTATTCGAGACTTCAAGCCGATTCGCGTCCATGGCGGCCCTCCGGTCCCGGGAGCACGCCGGCGCGCGCGCAGTATTCGTCGACGGCGGCCACAAGCTCGGCGCGCGTGGCACCGACGGCGATCGCCTCGGCGACGACCCGTTCGACGGCGGCGAGCAGCTTCCGCTTCCGTTCGAGGGGGCCGACCTCCGGCCGGCGCAACGCCACGAAAACGCCGCGCCCCGGCTCGGAGACGACGTCCCCCGCGCGGACGAGCTCGCCGTAGGCCTTCGCGACGGTGTTCGCGTTGACGACGAGGTCTTCGGCGACGCTCCGCACGCTCGGGAGCGCATCCCCCGGCGAAAGCTTGCCGCTGGAAATCGCCGCCCGCACCTGATCGACGAGCTGGCGATAGATCGGGAGCGGGCTCCCCGGCGTCGTGTACAGCCGCAGGTGCTGGGGCAGGTCTTCGTGGGTACCCATGTGTACCATGCCACGTAGTACAGCTCACACACTCGGGCAAGGAGCACTTCGGCGGCGACGGCCGGTCGGTGAACCTATTTACGTAAGAGTCACTTTTACTTTATACAGCAATTTGCATGGGGTAGCGGGGCTCGGGGTGAGGCGCCTCGCAGACGATAGGCCGTGTTCGCCGCACGCGGTCGGACGCGCACGAGAACGTGGGTCGGCCCTTCCCCGCGCCCGACGATCGGCAGAGAACCTACGCGAGCAGGCATCCGTTCCAGGTTGAGGGGGAGCAAGCGGAGGTCGCCCGCCTCGGCCCGTGCCTGCGTGACGAGCGAATCACGAGCGGCCAGGCGCCGATGGGCGCGAAACGCCGCGACACCGGGCACCCCGATGGAGACCGCCAGCAGAAAAAACGTGGAAAGAACAACCCAAGGGGACGCGTGATCGACGTCGCGGGGGTCGGCGAGAACGGCGAAGGCGCCGGCAAGCATGCTGGCGCCGACGCCAAACACTGCAGCCGCGTTTCGCACAAAGCGGTCGGCGGCGTCGTGGCCGCCGCTGTGGAACCGGGCGACGAGCCCGCGGAGTATTAGAAACAGCACGAGCACCGAGACGACAGCGAGCATCTGGATGGCGCAGACCTTTCCAAACTCCTCCGCCTCCTCCTGGCTCGGGCCCCCCGGCCAGAGATCGCTGTGACCGCAAAAGCCGTAGGGTCGGGAGACGCAGGGGTCGGGGCGCCGAGCCGCGTAGGCGGCGACGACCAAGTTCCCCAAAACCGCGTCTGCCAGGACGACGACGGAAAGGAGCGCTGCGCCGCCGCTCGTCGCAAGCTGGCGAAACGACTGTGGATAGGAGACGGTCGGTAGCTCGCTGATCAAGTCATTGCTTCCCATGGTCGATCCCCTCCGGCGCCAGCCCGCGTGTGAAGCCCAACGCGACCCTACCGCGCGCGGGATCTCTGCCGTTCGTGGACCGCCGCGAATGGTCGACGACAGCGCGCCAACGGTCCGCCCACGACGTTGAACCGGGGCCGGTCTGGGCGACGGCAACGCCGCTACTGGGATGCGCGGTCGAGGGCGGCGAGGAGCACTTCGGCGGTGACGAAGCCGTTGAGGTACTCGCGCGCGGTCTGATCGCGGGCGGCGTGGACGACGATGCACGGGAGCACGGAGACCTGTTCGCGGGCGATCGCCGCGGCGACCGTTGGATCGTCGGCGTCGGTCGCGTCGACGTAGGAAACCTCGGCGCCGGCGAGCAAGCCTTTCACGCGCGGGTCGGCGAGCGTCCTCTCGCCGAGGTCCCGCGAAGCCGACGACCAGGAGGCCCGAAACACCACAACTATCGGGCGCCCGACCGGCGCGAGGGCCGGCTCCGGGCCACGCGCGACCGGCGCCGGCGCCACGGTCACCGCAACAGACCCCTGTGGAAGTGGGCCCGCCGTCTCTCGCGACGCCTCCGCCGGCGAGTGCCCCCCTGCCCCGCCACACGCCGCCAGTGCAATCGTGAGTAGAACAGGGGGGATTCGCGCGCGCATGGGGGTCTTGCGAGGCTATTTAAGTAAGAGTCACTTTTACTTTATGCTGCAACTTTGCGGGGTGCTGGCCTCAGTCGACGCTCGCGCCATACCAGCGGTTGATCTCATTCTGTTCGATGCACCAGGTGACCATCGCCAACCCACAGAGGCCCAGCACAAGTGCGGTGAGCGGCAGGTTGTCGTCGACGCGGAGGCCGCGGGCGCGCTGAACTTCGCAGATGCTCTGCGCAAATTTGTACTCGTAGTACAAACCGTAAATCCCGCACGTGACGATGGTGAGCAGCACGTAGGTGACGAAGGAATGCTCCTCACGCCCGAGCCACGAGTTGACGGTGCGAAACTGCGTGTATTGCCAGTACATGCCGTAAATGCCGCACGTCAGGAAACTGAGGATCACCGCGGTGAAAATGCTTCGCACCGCCTCGGCGCGAGAGAGTGGCTGCAGCGAGTTGGGCGAAGTCATGGGGTTTGCGTAATGCGCAGGCGCGACCCCCGCAACCTTTGCGTCGGCGGAAACGGCGTTTGTCGGAGGCCCCCCATCATGTGTCTCCACCCGCGCTCGTTACGGTCCCGCTCCCAGGCGATTCGCTGGGCTTCGGGGTCGAGGGACAGATTGGTCAGGGCGTCGACGGCGGTCTTCATGATCGGGCTCCGGGTGGCCTACACGCGGAACAGGTCGTCGATGCTCGCGGCCTTGAACATCGCGTCGGACCAGCGGTCCACGGTTGCCTCGTCGGCGCCTTCGACGCGGTTGCGGTGCTCCGCAGGCAACGGGCCGAATTTGTTCGTAAGGTTGCGAACAAGGCTCTCCGCCTTTCCCGCGAGCCGGCCCTCCTCGTGCCCGGCTTGGCGCGCGCTCCCCATCATGTGTCTCCACCCGCGCTCGTTACGGTCCCGCTCCCAGGCGATTCGCTGGGCTTCGGGGTCGAGGGACAGATTGGTCAGGGCGTCGACGGCGGTCTTCATGAGCAGGGTGGCCTACGGGCAGAACACGTCGTCGATGCTCACGGCGTCAACAAACGCATCCGACCAGCGGTCCAGCGTAGCTTCATCGGCCCCTTCGACACGGTAGCGGTGTGCCTCGGCCAAGGGGCCGAATTTTTTCGCAAGTAGTTGGGCGAGCATCGCAGCCTTCTCCTGGCGGCCCTCCTCGCGACCCTTCTCGTGGCCCTCCTTGTGGCCCTCCTTGTGGCCCTCCTCGTGCCCCGCTTGGCGCGCACTCCCCATCATGTGTCTCCACCCGCGCTCGTTGCGGTCGCGCTCCCAGGCAATTCGCTGGGCTTCGGGGTCTAGCGACGGATCGGGAAGCGCGTAGTCACGAGGATTCGTCATGGGCTCCCTACTGGCGCAACAGGTCGTCGATGCTCTCCGCAGCGAAGATCGCTGCGCACCAGCGCTCGAGGGTCGCCTCGTCAGCCGCTTCGACCCGATGGCGATGCTCCTCCGCCACCGTGCCAAACTTCGTCGCGAGCAGCAGAATGAGCGTCGCCGCCCTTCCCGAGCGCTGGCCCTCCTCGTGCCCGGCTTGGCGCGCGCTTCCCATCATGTGTCTCCACCCGCGCTCGTTGCGGTCCCGCTCCCAGGCGATTCGCTGGGCTTCGGGGTCTAGCGACAGATTGGTCAGGGCATCGACGGCGGTCTTCATGATCGGGCTCCGGTCTGTCAGAACTCTTCTCTCTTCGTCGGATGCAGTCAAGAAGCGCCCCCAGTCGACGTCGGCGTCTTGGTTGCTCGCCGGCAGTTTCGCGACCTTTTTGAGCTCCAGGGTGTGGATTTGAAGGTTGTCGCTAAAGAGTCGCCCTTTCGTGCCTTCGGCGACGCGGTAGCGGGAATGAAAGGGCGTATCGGCATGAAGGTTGTCGCCGAGCCAAAGAACCGAATAGACGGGGTGCAACGTCGTGTAGCTGTCCCCGGCGGCAAGTTGGTTCGCGTACTCACGGGCCCAATAGTAGAGAAATCGGGATGTTGTGCCCAGGAGCATCCGCGTCTGCATCTCGATGTCGACGACGCCATGGCCGGCCATCGCGACGCGAACATCGAGAACAACGCTCTTGTCGTCCATCTGCTCTTTGGGCAATTCCGGATTTACGACCTGCAGGCTCGTGATCGGTCCTGGTAGCGTGAGTACCGCTTCAATCATGGCGCGGAGCAGCGGCTCGTTGCGCGTGAGGAGCATTTTGAACACAACGTCGAGCTTGGGATCGAGGGTCTCCATGGCGCCCCGGTCGGCCACTCCGCGCGTTTGTTGCGTGGAAAGTTGCGTGGAAAAGGCTCGCTCGCGGCGATTCGGTGCCAGGTACCCGATGGTGCGCTGTACGACGCTCGATGGGCCTGCACCGAACCTAGGCGGAATTTTGAGCTGTTACGGCCGTAGGGCGGCTAATTTGGGGGCGCCCAAACCCGACGGCGTACCTCGCCCGCTGGCTGGGACCTAGATTTCAACGAGCAAGGTCACGGGTGCGACGGATGGATTTTTCAAGCCTGCATCGGAAGATCAAAATCGAGGAACGCGAGCGCGCGGAACGATGCCTTCGCGAAGCCGGTTGGTTTCCGGGCCGCTCCGTCGATGCCTCGCCCGCGCTCGAAGAGCTTCGGAGCCGCGGCCACGACCCTCCGCAATGGATTTGCGACTTTCTTGCCGAGTTTGACGGCTTGCACATTCAACCGCGCGAACTCGACTTCGACGTCGCGACGGAGGGATATTCGTCCCGCGACGACATCCTTTTGGAGGACTTTCCGGCCTTCGTGGGGGAACGCGTTTTCCCGGTCGGGAGCGGATACACACGGCACGGAACCATTGTGCTGGGCGAGAGCGGCCGTGTGTTCGTCGAATGGGAATCCCAATGTTGGTACATTGCGGAGGAGCCGCGAGAAGGTCTGGAGCTCCTCGTCTCCGGCTTCAATGGTACAAAGCTCCCCGTGCTGCTCGGGGCCACTGGCGCTAAACAAGAAGAATATGCCGTTCAAGTCGCGCTGGAAAATCACATCGGCCGCGGCGTGGAGCCTCTGAATCTTCCTCCTCACTTGGAGAGTACGGCAAGATTGGTCGCTCGGGCGTTTCGCTGGGGCGTCGAGAATTGGGCGTATCTGCCTCTTTTGTCGTCCCTTCAACCGCACCTGCGAGACACGGATCTCGCGGAGGTCGTGGGCCGAGTGTTCCTTCGCGAAGACGTCCTGAGCGATGTTCACGCGGTCGCTGCGGGGATGGAGTTCGATCCGGCGGACCTTCGTTCTGTCCGAATCCGACTCGACAAAGCCGGTTTTGAGGCTTGGTGCGTGGAAATGAGGGAGAGAACCGCGTAGCCCGGAGTGGGTTCTCGACCCGACGATTCCTTCGCATGAGATCGGCTCTTGGCGATGACGACGGAGCTGTTTCTGCTTCGGTCTGCTTGAGCTTGAAACACGATTCAATAAACAGAATCCGCGGTCTCGCAAACCCCTATGCAGCAACTCCAGATTCTCGACTCGTGTGTCGTCGCAGATCCGATCCTTCTGTTTGAAGGTATCGCGGTGCCTCTGCGTCCCGGGGAGTACAACGTTTCCCCCTGCATGAACGATGCAGTGCCCTATGCGCGTGTCCTTCGGAGCGACGTCACCACGTTTACTCGGGCGTTGCGCGTTGGTGCGTTCTTCGTCGATTTTTCACAAATTGGCTTCTGCGATGGGCGGACGCTCCACTTCATACAGAACGGCCTAAAGCACCTTTCCGACGAAGAATTCCTCCACGCGGTGTACCAGCGCTTTGAGGACACTCGCGATTTCTATCGGGTTGCGATTGCGGACAATAGCGACCACCCCGTTGCGGTGTGTGCGGCGCCGCAGGGCGACTACGCCGTTTACCTCTTGGAGAGCGAGGGGCAGACCGTCGGCCTTGAAGTCTGTTGGGACGAAGAAGAATCACCAAACGATGAATGATCTTTCACGGCACCACCTTCCAAAGGGGACGCAGGGCGAATGGGGATGACGATGGATCTTTACGCCGAGGTGCGCACTTCTGTGGGTTGGCAGCGCTGCCTTCAGGCGGACGCGTTCAATACGGACGTCGCGGTTGTCCGCGAGTTTCTCTTTGGCGTGGGATCGAAATACGACATCCCGGAGTGTTTCCCAGACCGAGGCATACCCGACGACTCCGCGTGGCTCGACGTCTGCGACGAACGCCACCATTTCGCGTCCTGGTGCCTCTTCTCCGAACTTGCTGCGGTCGATTGGGCTTCCCCGGAAAACTCAATCTCCCCCTACCGAAGCGAATCCATTCTTACGACGACCGACTTCGGTCCCCTCTATCGAGTCTTGGAACTGCTCGCTGGGCGCTTCGGTGCGAACAACGTTCGGCTCGTTGCCATCTTCGGGCATTGAGGTCGACTACCCGGAAGAGCTTCCTGCGGGACCCATTAAGTAAGAGTCACTTTTACTTAATAGAGCAACTTTGCAAGATTGCAGGACGCTTCGCCCGTGCGCGTCACGTTGGCGGGACCTCTCGCAGGGATGCAGTGCGGCCGAGGATTTAAAATCCTCTGCGCATGCGGGATCCGTTTCACCCCTTCTTCGCGAGGCCGTAGGCGTCATCGAGCCAGGCCTTCCGGGCGGCTACGCCGACGACCTCCTCCACGATCGCGTACGCGCCGCGAACGAAGAACGACTTCGGCGAACCGTAGGGCGCGATCGCGACCTCGCAGGTCGGCGCCGGCTCGATCACGACGTAGCGGTCGGGCTTCCCCGCTTCCCCACCAAACAATTCCGCGCGCTTCCATGCCCCCTCGGGGAGGTGCCCGGCGACGACGTTGCGCCCTTTTCGCGTCGTGTCTTGGAGCGGTGCGTCCGCTCGAAACGCCAACTTCGAACCGGGCTGGTGACCGGATTGGACGGTCAGCCCGGTACGCGGCGCGTGCAACCGCAGGTAGTCATCGGCGTCGGCGGCGGTCAGCCAGTAGCGCCCGCCGCCGACCCACGCGCGGAGGGTTCCGGCGTCGATGGCGCTTTCGAGCTCCTCTTCGCCGATCCCGGCCTCCGCCGCGACGTCAGCGACGGCGACCGTGTACGCCTCGGCGAGGCGCTCAAGCGGCTCCCCGGTGATCGTGAGCCAGCCGCGATCGACCACATCCATCACGACGCGCCACTCGGGGCGCGCAAGAACGGCTGGCGTCACCGCGGGGCGCCCGGGAATTACGCCCTCTTCGAGGAGGGGATTTACCGGGCCGTAGGCGAAGCCGATCAGCTCGGAAATTGTCGTCGGCCGCTCGGCCATCGCGGCGAGTTCCCGCAAGAACGCATCAAACTCCTGCGAAGGCTCGGGGTACGTGACGCCGATTCCGGAGAGCAATGTGTGAACGCGCGACATGGTTGGTCATTGTTTAATCGATGGAATCCAAGGATGGAAACCTACCGCGCGCGAGAAATGTCAGAAACGTCGGCTTCCTGCAAAACAGCTCGCCGCGGGGCCCATTTAAGTAAGAGTCACTTTTACTTTATAGAGCAACTTGCGAGGGGTACGGGACTCGCTCGGAAGAATTCGTCCTTCGAGACGATTGCGTGGCGAGCGCGACCGTGATGCTCTCTCTGCGTGCGAAGTGCGACCAAGAGCCTCCACGAGAACGTCGCAAGCATCGGCACTTCCCTCGGTTTTAAGGTGGTGCACGAGTTCGCGATCCCGAAGCTCCTGGGGTACGGGCCGGTCCTCGATGTCGCCTGGTTTCGTCCACTCACGACCGCGCAGCGCCGCGGCATCGAGAAACTCGGCGCAGCGATCCCGGTGCGCCCGGAAGGGCTCCTTGTTGCCGGCTGGGAGGTCGAAGGATCGGACGCGTCGACGCGCGGAATGCAGGCCGATCTCGCGAACCTTCGGGTCTCGGGGGCGCCCTTCCGCTTTCTCGCGGCCGCTGGCGGAACGAGCGACAACTTGGCGGTACGTGCGGCTCGGCTCGCGCGGACGCAGGCGCGCTTTTTCGGTGGCGGTGGCGACGGCGTCGCCGTCTTCGACGCCCGCCGGCTCCCCAAGCTCGCCGCGGAACCGCTGTCACCGACGCTCGCGACGCTTAGCCCCTCGAAGCTGCGGAAAAAGAAGGGGGGCGGCGGCGAAGGCCCGTGGGCCGAAGGGACGCGGGCCGAGCTGCGCCAACGGGGCGAAGCGGCCGGCTTTGTTGTGTTTGAGTCCTACCGCTCGCAGCATCCCGCGGGCGCCGATCTCACGGTGAGCGAAGTCGACATGGTGTGGGCGCTGCCGATGCCGGTCGGGCTCGCGGCCCTCGCGAAGGCGATCGATGCGCCGCGGGCGACCCGCTTCGTCGATATGCCTCGGGCCGATCACGTCGCCGTCGTCGGCTTCGAGCTCGAAAACAATGATAAAAAGCACGCCTTCGGGGGTCTGCTGACGCTCGCTAGCCACGCGATGGCCGGCGTGTTCGTCGCCGGGAACGCGAGCGCCGCGCGCGCCGCCCGAGAGGCCATGACGACCTATTCCGCCCACTACCCGCTCGCTCGCGTGACTGTCTGCCAGGAGTTTTTACCATGACCAGCCTCCGCCTCGCCCTCGCTGTACCGCCCGCCAACCACCAAGGCTTCGACCGCAAGGTCTTGGAGCGCTGGCATGGGCGGGATGGCCTGGATCTCGTTGTATTTCCCGAAGCTTGGCGGACCGTCACCGCCGAAGAATTCTCCCTCGCGAGCGCGCGCGAAGCCTGCGTCGCGGCGGTGCGTGAGGTCGCTGAGGACCTCGGCATGCCGGTCCTCGCGGGGGTGTCGTGTGAGTTTGCGGACGGCGGCGCGATCCAGTGCGCCGCCTACGTGAATCCGTCGCCGGAAGCGGGCGAAACCGCGGAACATTTCTACGCGAAGCACAGCACCAGCACGGTGCTCCCCTACGAACTCCCCGACTACGCAGACGAACGCGAAGCGCTCTTTGAACCGATCGCGCTCCGTGGCCGGCACCTCGGGGTGCAGCTCTGCCACGACCAGTTCTTCGGCCTCGTCTCCGAGAAGCTCACGCGCGCCGGCGCCGACGTCCTCCTCGACCTCACCGGCGACAGCGTCGTCCGCTCGAAGTGGACCAACGTCATCACCGGGCGCACCCTGGAGCGCCCTGCCCCGTACTTTTGCACGATGTCCGAGCGGGCAACGAAGACGACGAACGAAGCCTTCGCCCTCGGGATGCGCGACGGCCGCGCGATTACACCCCTCGAAACGGCGAAGTCGGCCAAGCACGGCAAGCTCGTCCTCTTCGCCGTCGACGGGCCGCTCGCCCCCTTCGCGCTGCGGCAGGCGTTTAGCCCGAAGTCCTACGACGCCTTCACGATCCGCTTCACGCGCGGCCGCGGCGACCTCGTCGTCCTCCCGCAGGAGCTCCCCGCCGCCAAAGCGACGGCGTGGAAGGAGCTTCGCGTCGGGGCCACAAAGGTCGGCGTGCTCGAGCTCCCCCTCGAAGCGCTCCTCGATCCGCTCGCCATCCACCGCCACGAAGCGCTGGAGTCCCCCTTCGACGCGCACATCGTCTGCTTCGTCGCAGGCGACCGGCCCGCACTCCCCCGCCCCAAGGACGAGCTCATCGCCCTCGCCCGCCTCCGCGCCATCGAACACCGCGTCGCCGTCGTCATCGCGACGCCCGACGTTCAGGAGGTCATCAAATCAAGCCGATACAAGAACATCCAGCGCTTCCCGGTCACCGACGGCAAAGTCGGCATCGAGCTCGACTTCGTGGAAGGCACCTACGCGAGCATGGGGAAGACCGCCGGCCAGGGAATCGCTACTGACTTCCAGGGACTGTACAAAGATCTCCTCGATCCAATCGTCGGTTCACCGCGAAAGCAAGGGACGAAGAAACGCGAATCTGTGGGCACCGCGGAGGCGCTTCTGGGGAAGATCGCGTTCTCGCTTGGGGAGGCGGTTGGACGGGTGGTTGGTAAGTGATCAGGCCAATTGAAGTGCGAGCGCCATCGTATTTCAATCCCATGAAGCGCAAGGCGGGAAGCAATGATTGGCATCACGGGTTTGGAAGACCTTATGACAACATTCGCCGCGTAATGTTATTCTACACCACCGAGGGAGAGCGACCGTTGACGGCGGTTCCCGACAATCTGCACAAGTTCCGTTTCCTGCCCGAGGAGATTGAGGCGTTGGGTCGCGTGAAGGAGGGCAGCAGGAGACGTGTCGCATCCGACGAAGTCACGTCCGACGCGCAACGCCGCGTCTCCAACTGCACCGGATCCGAAGAACGGGTCCAGAACTACCTCGCCGGCTACGGAACTCTGCTCAATGAGGATCTTCATCAAGTCGGACGGCTTCTCTGTCGGATATCCCCTGTGGATCCGAGGAACCTCAAGGACATCCGGGGTCCCCAGATTCGCAAGCTTCCGCTTCCCCTTTTCAAAGAACAGAATGTATTCGTGCCTCGATCGGTAATGGTAACCCATTCCGATGTGCCGTTTATCCCAAATCAAGGGTTTCCAGAACCTAAAGCCCGCGGCTTCGGCAAGCGGCTTCGCAACGAACATCGTTGTTGCGTCGCAAAACAGGTAAAAGTGGCTATCCTTGCGAAGCACCCTGTACAATTCCCGAAATAGGTCTGGGAACCGAGAATTCGGGAAGATATCGAACCACTCGTTGCTGGACCCGGCACTAACTTTCAGACGCGTCGTGGTGCCGACCGCGCGATGTTTTTCGAGCGATTCGTAGGCGGGATCAGTGATAACCAGATCGATACTGCCGCTCGGCAGCTTCGAAATCCAAGGAATTGCGTCCTCGCGATTGAGGGAAAATCGGTTCATTGTTTTACGGGGTAGAGCGCTTCATGCCACGCTGACAACGTTCTGGCCCGGCGTTTGACCGTTGCGAAACTTAACCCCCGGGCTCGGTCAGTGAGAAATTCAGTCGCACTCGCGGGGTCACAGCGCCCAACGGAAGCGACGTCACTCCACTCCGCCCAGGTTCGCGCACACTCAGTCGCTTCAAACGCAGTGCGTACCACTTCGTACGCATCGCCGACAGGCACTCGAACCAAGCGCCACCCCAGGCGCGTGAGTTCCCCGTCCCATAGCCCTAGAATACGAGCGGCCGTAGCGTAGTACTTCTCCTGACGCTCGACCACGTTCATTGGCTTCCCGGCGCAAAAAGCAATAATCTTTTCAAGGTTATCCGCCTGCGGGATGTGCTCCGGGCCAAGAAAGCGATATTCAGAGGAGAGCATGGCCACCCATGCTCGCGCAGCTTCAGGCACGACCTGAACCGAGTCACGAGTCGCGCCGGAGGACTCGAGAAGAGTCAGCGAAAAGGTGACATCGGCATCGACCAGCGCGGCGAGGAAGGCACGCAAGTTGCCCGTATCGACGCGCTCAAGGGAGGCGGAGCGAACTCGTGGTCCCGTGGCTACGTGTTGCAGCATCCGAAGCAATTCGAAGTCCTCAGAAAATACTGTCGTGGCCGCGACTTCGAATGAGCCGAATGCGACATGTTCGGCCAAGCGCCCCGCACCGTATTGGGACCGAATAGGCTCAAATGTGGCCAGAACATTACCGATTGCCCCTTGCCGAACAGGTTCCCCGTTTCGCCTTGCGATTCGGATTTGCGTTCTTGCCTTTGCGGGTAGAGCCCGCGTTGATCTGACGTTCACCCGCGTGGCAGCGCTAGGGCGCGGCGGCCCGAGTGCAACGTCTCCCGCTTTGAGGCGAGTACGCTCAAGGGTCCGATAGTCCACAACAGACCCATCGTTTGAGACGCAGGCGAAGTGAACGCGCCCCTCAATAGGGCGTTCAAACCCGTTCACAAAGTCGTCAGGTTCGGCCTCTTCGATTGCGGGGTCCGCAACCGCAAAAAACCAATCAGTCGCGTCCACGCGTTGCTTACCTACGCAGAGGTATCGAATGTTAGCCACGCTTATGGCAAGAAATCCGACAAGGCTTTGGTGCGGCCCGCTCGCGAGTGGAAGGTCGAGTGTTGCGAACGGGAGAACGACTCGCTGGCGCTGCACAGTGGTCCGGGCGCCGATCAGGTCTTCAAGCAACGCGTCGAACTCTCTGTAATTTCTCTCGGCGATAAGGGCTCTCGCACGACGGAGTACATAGCTCCTCCGCTCGGCCGTCGCACATACTACACACAACGCATGAATTTTTGGACTGCGCGGCGCCAGTGCAAAGGCAGACGAGATCACTTTCGAGGGGATATCCACACCTGCGATGTATTCTGCGGCGATGCGGTCTACGATTTCTCCGATTGCGGCCGCAACGTCAGCGTCTGTTCGATAGGCCGAGAGAGCGAATGAGTCGATCTCAGTAGCATTGCGTATGCGGAAGTAAGATGGCGCGTCTCGACGCGCAACGAGCAGTCGTCTTCGGCAATCACTAACGGAAATTGGTGAGCGGAGTAACGTCAGGAAGCCCCCTTGTTCCAGCAAGGAAAGCTGCGAAGGTTCGAGCGGAGTTTCGCCGAGGAAGTGCTGACCGCCGTCAAAGTACAATGGAACGCCGCGCACGACGAACGCCTCCGACGGGGCTTCACCTTCCCATCCGAGAAGCTGAATATCGCGACTCATCGCTCCACCATCGGCAGTTTGTCGACTTCGCGCAACTTAGTCCAAATCTCTTCGTCGAGCTCAATATCTTCGAGCGCTGTAACTACGTTCTCGGATGCCGCCCATGCAACGAGGAGATGCCCAACATTCAGCGTCGCACCGCGCCACTCCCATGTCCACGCTCGCCAGTCATTGTTCGGCTCCGCCCAGAGGTTCGCGTGGATGAGACCAGGCCACAGTACATGCGGACCGTCGTGCACCGGCCGCCCTCCAGCGAGGTAGCCGGCGACGCCCGAGCTTGTGGGATACTGGGCGAGACACTCCTTCAGTCTGTTCGTCGGGAAGGAATAGCCACTGACGTAGCGTGCCTTTTCATCGGATGACCAACTACGTACTGGCTCGTGGTGGGCGACAATACCGCCGGTGTCGAACGGACTCATGTACCCGGGCGGCACGTCGTTTAAACAAAAGACGATATGACTCTTCGCAAGGGGAAATAGCCGGCCAAGGTACGCGTAGACGGACGGAGAAAGTTTGAGTTCGGCCTCGTTGTCTTTTGTCTTTGTCGGAATTCCTATGGGTGGGGCAATCGCAGCTCGACCGTCGAGAAAGCGTGCAAATTCGCGCGCAACGTCGTTTCCGAGCATCCCGCGCGTGGCAACATGAAACCACAGCATGGCTGAGAGCTTAGCGGCGGTCGTGATGTGTGGACCAGCTCAAAACGCGAGCGGGAAGAAATCCGCGACCGAAACGGTTGCCCGCCGCTGCGTCATCGACGTACCTCGGTTTCCGACTCCTCGTTGGGGAATGCATGCGGACCCCATCGCCGCGAGAGTGCGGCTCGGCCAACCAAGTTACGAGCGCAACCGCTCGCGGTCATTGCGAAATCGTGGGTGCGCTAGGTGCGCAGCTCCACCCACAGGGGCAAATGATCGGAAATTTCCCAGGTGAGCCGCTTCTCGGTCATCCCGGTTTTCGGGAGTAGCGGCTCGTAGCTCCCCGCGTAGAGATCTACAGCTCCGGCCCTTCCGGTCAGGCGGTTTTGGTCGTCTTCGGTGACGAGGATGCGGTCGTAACGCTTGCCTTGGGCGAGGTCGGTGCCGGGGTCGCCTTCGAGGCCGGGGGCTTGGCAGAGGCCGTTCTCTCGGAGCGCGGGCCACGCTTGGGAACGATCGTTTGCTACGTTGAAATCGCCGACGACGAGCACGTTCTCGCCGCCGAAGAAGCGCTCTTTCCTCCGCGTTTGAAGCCAGGATCCTAGCGCGCGAAGCTCGGTCTCTCGGGCGGCTTGGGTCTTCCCCCAGCGGAGGTGGGCGGCGACGAGCAGAAAGGGGAACTTCCCCGCGGAGAAACTCGCCAAGAACGGCGCGCGCCACCAGGGGATCGGCGCTTCGTACTCGTCCCCTTCGCGGGTGCGGGTCGCTTCCGCGTTCGACGCAAGCCCCGTGAATTCCACGCGATCGGCGCGGTAGAGAAAGCCTACGCGCTCGCGGTTGCCTCCGGCGTCGCGGAGGTAGTCGGAGTGGACGACGCGCCAGGGGCCGTACTTTCCGAGCGCCTTCAAAAGCCGATGGAGGTCGGTGAGGTCGTCACGGAGCTCGACGATCGAGACCAGATCAAAGCTGGCAATCGTTGCGGCGAGGATGCGAATGCTTGCGTCGAGGCGCGGCGTTTTTCCGAATTCGCGGAGGTTCCAGGTCGCGATGCGGAGGTTCCCCTCCCCGGCCGCCGGGATGCATGCGCGTCGCAAGCGGGCTCGGAGCTCTTGGGCGGGGCTCCTTGCCGTCATCGCGGTGCATCCTTGGCGCAGCGCGCGAAGGGCCCTCGTGAAAGGACGTGCATGTCGGCGGCCTACTGGCGGAACAGGTCGTCGATCGTCGCGGCATCGACGATGCCGTCAAGCCAACGGTCGAGGTCGCCTCGTCGGCACCTGCGAGGCGGCTGCGATGCTCCTCGGCCAAAGGGCCGAACTTCTCCGTCAGTAGCCAAAGGAGTCCCCCCTCTTTTTTGCCGATCCGGAAGCCCTCCTCGTACCCCTCTTTGCGGCCCTCCTCGAACGCACTCCCAAGGGTATGCCTCCACGCGCGCTCGTTGCGGTCCCGCTCCCAGGCAATTCGCCGGGCTTCGGGGTCGAGGGACGGATCGGGAAGGGCGTAGTCACGAGGATTCGTCATTGGGCTCCCTACTTGCGGAACAGGTCGTCGATGCTCACGGCATCAAGGAAGACTTCGAACCAACGGTCGAGGGTTGCCAGGTCGGCTCCGTCGATGCGGCTGCGGTGCTCCTCGGCCAAGGGACCGAATTTCTTCGTGAGCTGGCGAGTGAGCATATCCGCCATCCCGTTACGGAAGCCCTCTTTGCGGCCCTCCTCGAACGCGCTCCCAAGGGTATGCCTCCACCCGCGCTCGTCGCGGTCTCGCTCCCAGGCAATTCGCCGGGCTTCGGGGTCGAGGGACGGATCGGGAAGCGAGTAGTCGTGAGGATTCGTCATTGGGCTCCCTACTTGCGGAACAGGTCGTCGAGCGTCGCGGCATCAAGAATCGCACTCCGCTCGTTACCGTCCCGCTCCCGGGCGATTCGCTGGGCTTCGGGGTCGAGGGAGAGGTTCGTGAGGGCATCGACGGCGGTCTTCATGATCGGGCCCCTACGGGCGCAACAACTCGTCGACACTCACGGCGTCAACGAACGCATCGGACCACCGGTCCAACGTCGCCTCATCGGCGGCCGCGACGCGGCTGCGATGCTCTTCTGCCAAGGGACCGAATTTTTTCGTGAGTTGGCGCGTCAGCATCGCCGCCTTCCCTGCGCGCTGCCCCTTCTCATGGCCTTCCCTGTGGCCCTTCTCGTGGCCCTCGTCGTGCGCAGCTTTGATCGCACTCCCCATCATGTGTCTTGCTGCTCGCTCATTACGGTCCCGCTCCCAGGCGATTCGCTGGGCTTCCGGGTCGAGGGAGAGGTTCGTGAGGGCATCGACGGCGGTCTTCATGATCGGGCTCCGGGTGGCCTAAAGGCGCAACAGGTCGTCGATGCTCGCGGCATCGAAACTCGCATCGAACCAACGCTTCAACGTCGCCCCATCGGCGCCTTCGACGCGTTCGCGCTGTGCTTCCGCCAAGGGACCGAATTTCCTCGTAAGTAGTTGGGCGAGCATCGCAGCCTTCTCCCGGCGGCCCTCCTCGCGCACCTCTTGGATCGCGCTTCCCATCATGTGTCTTGCTGCTCGCTCATTACGGTCCCGCTCCCAGGCGATTCGCTGGGCTTCCGGGTCGAGGGAGAGGTTCGTGAGGGCATCGACGGCGGTCTTCATGATCGGGCTCCGGCTCGCAAGCAGCTTTCTCTCTTCGTCCGTTGCAGTCAAGAAGCGCCCCCAGTCGACATCGGCGTCCTGGTTGCTCGCTGGCAGTTCGGCGACCTTCTTTAGCTCCAAAGTATGGATTTGAAGGTTGTCGCTAAAGAGGCGCCCTTTCGTGGCTTCCGCAACCCGGTAGCGGGAATGAAAGGGCGTATCTTTATGAAGGTTGTCGCCCAGCCAAAGCACCGAATAGACGGGGTGCAACGTCGTGTAGCTGTCTCCGGTGCCCAGCTGGTTCGCGTACTCCCGGGCCCAATAATAGAGAAATCGAGAGGTTGTCCCTGGGAGCATCCGCGTCTGCATCTCGATGTCGACGACGCCGTGCGCGCCAAGCTCCACGCGCACATCGAGAATGACGCTCTTATCGTCGATCTGGTCTTTGGGCAGATCGGGATTGAGGATTCGTAGGCTCGTGATCGGTCCTGGCAGCGTGAGCACCGCTTCAATCATGGCGCGGAGCAGCGGCTCATTGCGCGTGAGCAGCATTTTGAAAACGACATCTAGTTTGGGATCGAGGGTCTCCATGGCCCCCGGTCGGCCAGTCGGGGGCGTCTGTTGCGCAAAAAACGTCAGCTACGGCTCTTTTTCTTCAGACGCGGGCTGCCGCGCCTTCAACGCCTGCTTCAACTCCACCCGCGTCAAAGGCCCTTTGAGGTAGCTCATCGCGTGCCTCGGATTCAGCAATACAGGCGCCCCCTCCGCGTGCACGTTTCGCAAGACGAACCACCGCGGGGCGAGCTTGGAAATGACTGCTTCGAGCTCTTTGTCCCGCCTGCCGGCGGTGCCGCTTAGGCCGTCTACGACGCGCTCGCGATCGGCGTCGGTCTGGAGCCTTCCGATGCACCAGATCCCCGCATTGGAGAGGGCCCGGTAGTCGAGATCCATCGGGTTCTGGGTCGCCAAAAGCACACCGACGCCGAAGGCGCGCGCCTGCTTCATCAATACGACTAACGGCCGCTTCGTCGGCGGGTTTGCCGGATGCGGTGGGAGGAAACCGTAGACTTCGTCAAACAGGATAAGCGCCCGCAAACGGGCCGTCCCCGGGAGCGATCGCACCCACGCGAGGACCTCTTCCAGGAGCACGCCCAACACGAGCGTGCGCTCTTCGTCGTCGAGGTGGGCGACGCTCACAATCACCGCCGGCGTCTTTCCCGCTTTCGGTGCGAACCACTCACCGACATCAAGCGAAGCACCGGCGCGCCAGCTCGCAAACGTCGGCGAAGCGAGGAGGTTGTTCAGCGCGGCGGCGAGGGCGCGGCGCTCCGCTTTCGGCGCGAAAGAATCGATGGGGAGCGCGCCGACTTCCGCGATTGGCGGGTCGTTCAAATCGGCGAGCAATGACGCAATGTCGGCATCCCCTCCCGCCCGCAAGCGCCGCTCGGCGAGCACGGAGAGCAGCACATGCTCGCGGCTCCGCGCCAGATCGGGATCGCGCCCAAGCAGCCGTAACACCAGCGAAATCGCCGCCGAGAGCGACGCCTGCGCCGACTCGGGATCGGCATCCCAACGCGCCGATCGCCGCTCGAGGGACGAGAGCACGTGGAGCGGCTCCCCGGCGCTCGACCCCGGCGTAAGTACGCGGACTTCCGTGTTCGCGTGGAAGCGCGTCATTCAATCGATAGATCAGAAGTTGGATCCGCCGTCAACGCGGCGGATCGATGCAACCCACGGGCGGTCTAGACCCAAGAAGACTTGTTTTCGTTGACGAATCCGGATTTCGACTCGGTTCTC
>DYPH01000241.1 GCA_020720045.1 Sorangium cellulosum
GCTTCAGCGCTTTTCTGAAACTGCCGGGGTCTGCTCGCCAGAAGTAGTCCAGGCGGATTTCGGCAGGCTCGAGGAATCGGCGTAGCCGGGGGGGCAGGCCTCCGAGACGTCAGGCTCGGGGGATGGGACGGCGAAAGAAGATCAAGGCGAAGCGGTGCGTGGAGTGCCGCGAGAAATATCGGCCGGACGTGTCGGTCGGCGCAGCGCAGAAGACGTGCTCGGCTGAGTGCCGTCGCGAGCGGCGTAAGCAGCTGGCGAAGGCCTGGCGCGAGGCGAACGTCGAGTCCTATCGGGAGCGCGAGCGGGAGCGACAACGGCGCCATCGCGAGCACTCGAAGGGCATTTCGGCCGGTGGCGTGAGTGCTTCCGACGCCTCGATGTCACGGACGGGGGTGCTTCTGGAAGTGTCTGAGTGGAAGAGACTTATGAAGGAAATCGGGGACAAGGTGGAAACCCTGTCACGGACTGGGCTTGCTCGGAAAGTCCGCATTCTGAGCGGGGCGCGGGCCGAAAAGCGGGGACAAGAGGGGACAGGAATCAGCGAATGTCACGGACCGGGCTAAATCGCTGGAGCCGCTTGGGGAGCGGGCCGAGGTGCTCGAAACGGGGACAAGAAACGGAGGATGTCACGGACGGGTCTGGCGAAGGGAGAAGGGCGACCGTATCTTGTCGCGGCAAGAGCGAGGGACGCGATGGAACTGGAGCTGGGACAGCTGGACCTGCGGTACGGGAGTCTGTACGCGCGTGAGAAGTGCGGAGAGAAGCAGGCGGTGTCGGCGGTCAGCCTGGAGCGCGCGGGGCCTGTGGTGGTGGTGCGCGAAGGGGATCGGTGGGTGGTGGTGGAGGGCTTCGCGACGGTCCGGGCGCGGCATCGGCTCAAGCACGACACGGTAGAGGCGACGGTGTGGGAGACGGGGTCGGCGCAGGGGCTGGCGCTGAGGGAGCGCCTGCGGCGTGGACGAAGGCCGAGCGCGGTGGAAGAGGGCTGGCTGGTGACGCACCTGGCGCAGACGGAAGGCTGGAGCCCGGAGGAAATCGGGCATTGGACGGGCCGGCCGCCTGGGTGGGTGCGGTCGCGAGAAGAAGTCGTGAAACAGCTGCCCGAGGCCGTGCAGGAGCGGGTGCGACGGGGAGAGATCGACGGAGCCGTGGCGTCGGGGCCGCTGCTCTCCCTCTCGCGGTCGAGCCGGAGAGCCAGCGAGCGGCTCGGGGACGCGATCGCGGGCAAGGGGCTGACTCGGCAGCAGGTGAGCGACGTCGTGGATGCCTGGCGTCGCGCCGACGCCGAAGGCCGAGAGCGACTGCTGGCAAACCCGGTGCTCTACGTGAAAGCGCGGCAGGCGCACCCAGGCGGACAGGCGCTGCTGAAAAGCGGCCGGGCGCTGCTGGCCTCGGCCAGGCGCCTGGAAGCGGATATGGCCGGGGTCGACGAGGCGAGTCGTCGCTGGGTGCAAGGGATCTTGAAGGAGACGCTCGGCGTCCTGGAACGAATGCTGGGCACGAGAGGAGAAGAGAGTGCTTCATCACAGGCAGCGCGCGGCGATTCTGGAGCTGTCGGCCAAGGGGCTCAGCGCGAGGCAGATCGCCAAGGTGCTGAAGATTTCGCGCCCGTCGGTGAAGAAGGTGGTCGAGTCCGGGAAGGAGACGGTGCCGCGGGCGTTGCGTCCGTCGCGGCTGGAGGGCCGCCAGGAGGAGATCGAGGAGCTGACCAGGAGGTGCAAGGGCAACCTGGTGAGGGTGCACGAGGAACTCACGGAGCAGGGCACGGCGGTCTCGTACCCGGCGCTCACGGCGTTCGTGCGGAGCCAGGCGCCGCCGCCCAGGCAGCCGGCGGGCCAGTACGAGTTTGCGCCGGCCTACGAGATGCAGCACGACACGTCTCCTCACGACATCGAGATCAATGGCCGGACCTGGCGGATGCAGACGGCGTCGGCGGTGCTCTGCTACAGCCACAGGCTCTTCTTCCAGCACTACTACCGCTTCACCCGATTCGAGGCGAAGGTCTTCCTGACCGAGGCGTTTCGGTATTTCGAGGGGGCGCCGGAGCGGACCATGGTCGATAACACCAGCGTCATCCGGCTCTGCGGGACCGGCAAGGACATGGTGCCCGCTCCCGAGATGGCCGCCTTCGCCGAGCGCTTCTCCTGCGTCTTCGTGGCCCACGAGAAGGGCGATGCCAACCGCTCCGGGCGCGTCGAGCGGCCCTTCGACTACATTGACAACAACTTCCTGGCGGGGCGCACCTTTACGGACGTGCGCGACCTCAACCGCCAGGCCCGCCAGTGGTGCCAGAAGGTCAACGCGAAGCCGAAGCGGGAGGTGGGTGTTCCCGACGAGCTGTACGCCGCCGAGCGGGGAAAGCTCCGTCCGCTCCCGGTCTTCATCCCCGAGCCCGAGCGGGTCCAGATCCGGATCGTCGACGTGGAGGGCTTCGTCAGCGTCGATCGCAATCGCTATTCGGTCCCGCCGGCCTGGCTCCACCGCCAGGTCCAGGTCCGGGTCACCGCCGCGCGGGTCGAGATCGACGAGGGCGACCAGACGGTCGTCCACGAGCGGGTCCTCCTGCCTCTGGACCAGCGCGTCCAGCTTCCCGCTCACCGGCCGCCTCGCGGCGAGAAGGTCCGCCTGGTCCGTGAGCTCGACGAGGAACGGGCTCTCTCGGCGATCCTGCCCGACATCGCTCCCTTCGTGGCCGCCCTGAAGAAGCACGGACGCAAGGCTCCGGCCTTTCTCCTGCGCCGGCTCCTGAAGATGGCCCGCGACTATCCCCAAGACGCCCTGCGCGCCGCCCTCGGCGAGGCGCTGCGCTACGGCCTGTACGACCTGGATCGCATCGAGCGGATGGTCCTCGAGCGTACCGCCCACCACTACTTCCGCCTGAGGGACCCCGATGAACGATGAGCTCGACCAGCTGCTGGCAAACCTGCGCCTGAGCAAGCTGCGCACCCTGCTGCCCGAGGCCCTCGGCAAGGCCACCACCGAGCAGCCGGACTATCAGGAATTCCTGGTGCCCCTCCTTCGTGCCGAGTGGCACTCCCGGCAGGAGAAGTCCCTGGCCTGGCGCATCAAGACCGCCGCGCTGCCTGAGACCTTCACGCTCGAGACCTTCCCCTTCGCCGCGCAGCCTGGCGTCAATCGCCGTCAGATCAAGTCCTTCGCCTCTCTCGACTTCATCCCCAGGGCCGAGAACATCGTCTTCATTGGCAAGCCCGGCGTCGGCAAGACGGGTCTTGCCACCGGCATCCTCCTCAAGGCCCTCGAGAACGGCTATCGCGGCCGCTTCGTCAGAGCCCAGGACCTCTTCGACGAGATGTACGCCTCTCTGGCCGACCGCTCTTCCCGCCGCCTGCTCAACCACCTCGCCCGGCTCGACCTGCTCGTCATTGACGAGCTTTCGTACCTCAATCTCCGCCCCGAGCAAGCCAACATCTTCTTCAAGCTCGTCGAAGAGCGCTACCGCAAGAAGTCCACGATCGTCACCACGAATCTCGGATACGACGAAT
>DYPH01000242.1 GCA_020720045.1 Sorangium cellulosum
TAGCAGTTTTTTTCGCGCCGTTTCCTCACCGCCTTCGGCGGTTCCGGGCGGACGCAACGCTAGGAAAATTGCTGCGCTGCGCCGTTTCGAGCGCGAAGACGGGGAAAATTCTGCGAAGTGCGAAAAGAATGCGCCTTTCAATTTGGGCTCCGTTTCTGGCGTTGACCGCCTGTTCGCCGGAGCCGCCCGCCGCCCTTGGGCCGACACCGACCGCGCCGCCATCGGTGCAATCCGCACCAAGTTTCGTGCAATCTGCACCAAGTGCGTCCGCGAGCGCTTCGGCGTCTCCGTCTCCATCTCCACAACCGCAACCGGCTGCGCTGCCGTTCCCGCGCCCCGTGGGGACGACGACCCTCGCCGCACCGCTCGCGGTTGCCGGGGCGACGCCGATCGGGGACGCTCTGGTGGATGGAAAACCGGTCGCATGGGGCGACCTCGCGCGCACCACCCGTACGGGGAAGCATTCGCTTTCCTTCGGAATTTCGACGGCTTCTGGCGCGCGCATGCTCCTCGTACCGCCGTGTGCTGGCGTCGAGACGCTCGGGTTCGACACTGCACCCTTGTCTCCGCCTGGCGAGCCGGATCGGAGAACACTCGCCAAGGGAAGCGACCGCTTGACGGCGCCGCGGCTCGTCGCGATCCCGCCGGGTGCGAAGACCTTTGAGCTTGCCCTCGACGTCGGCAGCTACGAGTCGCGGATCGCCTGTGGATTCGCTCCGGCGGTCGGTGCGGCGGGGGGCCCGACCGCGGGCGTAGCCACGCTTACGTTTGCGAGCAGCAATGCCCACAAAGACGCGGGCGCTGCCTATGTGTATCTTCCCGCCGATTTTGCGAAAAATCCGAGCGAAAAACGGCCTCTTCTTATCGCGCCCCATCCTTGGGGGGGCGACGCGGCGACCTACCTCCGCTACGCCGAGCTCTTTGCCGCCGCCGACGCCGATGGGGTCGTCGTCCTCTTCCCGAGCGGCCTCGGCAACTCGCTCTACACGGCCCCTGCCGAGCGGGAGACGATGCTCGCCCTCGACGCGGTGATGAGCGTTCTTCCGATTGATTCCGAGCGAATCGGCATTTGGGGTGCCAGTATGGGGGGCGCCGGCGCCACGACCATCGGCTACCACCACCCCGATCGCTTCAACGTCGTCGCGAGCTTCTTCGGCGACAGCCGCTACGACCGGAAGACCTACGTTCGCAGCATTTTAACGAGCGACGCCGCCGCTCAGGCGGTCAACGCCGACGACATCGCCGAGAACGGCCTCCACCTGACGACGATCCTTGTCCATGGGACTGCCGACAAAGTCTCCCCCCCTAAACAAACGACACTCTTTTGTGATCATTTGAAGAAGCTTGGCTATTCGCCGACCTGCACGCTCCTCCCTGGGCGCGGCCATGAGGGGGGCGTCGTCGCCCAAGAGATCGCGGCGGTCATCCATGCGGTCGCGACCGTCCGGAGCCCGGCCCACCCGAGCCACGTCCGCTTTCGGACCGTCCGCCCGAGCGACGATCGCGCCTACGGCGTGCGCCTCCTCCGCGCCGACGCCAGCAAGCCGGCCTACATCGACGTCGAAGCGCGAGCCGGTTCCGTCGTGGTGCATGCGTCAGAAAACGTGAAAAGTCTGGGTCTTGCAAACGATGCCCTCGGCCTCGGGACCGGTTCCGCCGCCGAAATTCCGGTCACCGTCGACGCTGGCGTCCCCAAGGTCGCCCTCCTCCGGGACACGGCGACCGAGCGGTGAAACGCACCCGTTGGTTGAGAACTCCGCGCCGTCTCCCGCTTCGCGGACGGACGCCTACGACGGTGCTCGCCGTTTCCGCGCCGGCCTTCGCGGTGCTGACGCTCCTCGTCGGTCTCCGCCTCGGCACGACCTACCGGGCGCCGACGGTGCATGGCGCCGTGGTTGCCAGCGAATTTGCGGGGAGCGCGGTGGTCGTCCTGGCGTCGAGCGACCTCGAGGACGGCGTTGAAATGCCGCGGCCCCGGCGGGCCATCGTTCTGAACGGGAAGCCGGTGACGACCGACGCCGCCGGGATCGCAGCGGTTGTTGTCGCAGCGACCGGCGCGCGGGAAATTCCCCTTGAAGTGCGTGCCGAAAATGGCGGAATCCTGTTTGAAGGGGCGGTCGCGGTTCCGCCCCCAGCGCCGCTGGAGACATCGTGGCTGCCGCTACGAACGCAGCAAAATTCGGGTCTTGCGATCACCCTCCTCGAAGGGCCCCTCGTGATCGGCCAGCAAATGCTCGCGCGGGTGACCGGTCCGCAGGCAACCCAAATCGCCAACAAACCGGAACTCTTCAAAGACGATTCTCGTGGGCTGACCGTCGATGCCCGGGAGGCGTGCGCCGACGGGAGCGCCGTGCTTGCGGTCACCGCCACCTTCACCACCGCCCAACTCGCCCTCGGCGCGCTGACCGCCGACGTTTTTGTCCGCAGCGGCGTCCCCGCTTTCGGTGCAGAGCGCACGCTTCTAGAGGGCCGCCCGACGCCGGTCGTCGTCGATGGCCTCCCGAGCGATCGTCGCCTCTGGCTCGCCGAGTTCGACGGCGCCGGTCTTCGCGATCTCCGCCCCGCCGATGGCGACGAGAAGGCGGCCGGCCGCATCGCCTTCATCGTGGATTCCGCGGAACGAAATATGCGCTCTTTTCAGGTGTTTCGGAGCATCGACAGCCTCGCTCTCCCGGTGCCCGCTCCGGTACCTGCCTTCACCCCGCGCCTGTTTGCGCCTGCGAAAGGCGCAGGCCTCTGTGGGCAGGCGGCGCTCCTCCCCGAGCGGGCCGCCGTCGCGCTGCGGACGACGCCGTTTTCCGGGGCGCCCATCCTGGAAGCGGCCCGCCGTCAAACGCGAAATCGTGGACTTTCCCTAGGAACGGCCGCGCTCGTCTTGGCTGCGCTCGTCGAGGTGCTCGTCTTCCTCGGGAGCGCTCGAGAGAACGCGGAACGTCTTCAAAATCTTGAAAAGTCACAAAAATCGGACGGTGCGCCTTCAAGCCCGCACGCCTCCACGGCGACGGGGGCGGGGCTCGCGATCCTCCCGGGGCTGCTCGTCGTCGTCCTCGGTTGCCTGTTTGTGATCGCCCTCTTGTGGAATTGAGTCGCCGGTAGCTCCGGGAGGGTTTGCACGCGCTTGTACCAGCGACCCCCAGGCACAAAGGGCGAGCAGGAGCGGCTCGACGGTGCGCCCAAAAGGGGTGAACGTATACTCGGCGACGACCACGCGCCCCTCCCGCCGCTCGGAGCGTTCCAAGATTCCATCGGCTTCAAGTTCCCGCAATTGCAGCGTAAGCATCCGTGCGCTGCAGTTGGGGAGCTGGCGCCGGAGGTCGCCGAAGCGACGCTTCCCTTGGAGGATCCAGAAGAGGACGACCCCCTTCCAACGGCCGCCAAGGACGGCAAGGGCGGTCTCGACAGAGCAGTTGGAGCGCGGCAGCACGGTCATCGGTTCCCTCTTTGTAACTAGACCGCCCGTGGGTTGCATCGATCCGCCGCGTTGACGGCGGATCCAACT
>DYPH01000115.1 GCA_020720045.1 Sorangium cellulosum
TCGCGAGAGACGGCGGGCCCACTTCAACAGGGCCCGTCCGTTCGCGACCGCCAGCGAATTGGCTCGCAACGGCGGCGCGAGAGACGGCGGGCCCACTTCGACAGGGCCCCCTGTCGCCTCCGCGCGACAGGAAGCATTGACCGCGGAACTGCGACCGTTCCCGATTGGAGGAGAGAGCTATGAAGATGATGAAGCGTTTCGCTCGTGTTTTGCCGTTCCTTGCGACGGTTCTTGTGCCGATCGCCGCCCACGCGGAGAACGTCGGTTGGACCGACTGGACGGCCACCGCCGCCAACCAGGTGACCGGCAAGCTGATCTTCGACGCCGTCGACGTGAACGTGACCTATGCGGGCCAGTACTCACTCGCCCAGGTCGCCGGTGGGACGAACTATTGGGTGCCGGCCCTCCCGTACACGAGCGCCACCGTCGGTAACGATCCGGCGCGCACTGCCGCGGGGGGCGCCGCGACGAACTTCGACATCATTCAGATGAGCGTTCTCGGCGCGCGCACGATCACCTTCTCGCAGCCGGTCCGCGATCCGCTGATCGCCTTCGTGTCGATCAACGGGAACACCTACGACTTCGACCAAGACTTCGAAATCCTTAGCTCGGGCACCGGCTTCTACGGCCCCGGGACGGCGGTCCGCGAGGTCATCAACGGCAAGTTCCGCCTTCGCGCCACCGGCGGCGAGCCCCACCTCGCGCTCCAGTTCCGAGGGGTGATGGACACGATCAAGTTCACCTCGGCGGTGTCGGAGGGCTGGAACGGCCTCACCGTCGGCGCCCGCGGCCTCCCCTGCAAGGGGCACCTCAGCACCGCCGGCTTCGCCGCCGGGACCGTCTGCGGCGACCCGGGGCGACCGGTCTGCAGCACCGGCGACGGCATCTGCGGCGGCACCCTCGCCAACGGCACCGCCATCCCGGCAAACAGCCCGGTGGGGGCCCCGTTTGATGGGACGTGCAACGCGAGCGGCGCCGCCCTGTGCACGAGCACCGTCTGCTCGGCCGCCGACAATAAGTGCGGCAAGACGAACGGCGAAGACGCTGCCGCCGAAGCCGAATGCCGCGCGGGCGCCCTCGGCGCCGACGGCAAGTGCGGGATCCCGAACGGGACCGACCCCAAGGTCGCGGCCGACGCGACGAGCTGCCGCTCCGGCGTGCTCGGCGCCGACGGCAAATGCGGCAAGGGCGACGGCGAAGCCTGTGTGACGACCGCCGAGTGCCGAGCAAACGTCTGCCGCGCCGATAAAACCTGCGGAATTCCGCCAGTTATCGACGCAGGCGCCCCCGACAGCGGCCCCGTCGATTCGGGCGTCGTCGACTCCGGCGTCACCGATGCCGGCAGCAAGGACGCGGGGACGGTCACCGATGCCAGCGTCCTGACCGACGCCGGCACCAAGGACGCGGGCACGACTGCCGACGCTGGCACCCCGACCGGCGACGCCGGAACGGACGAAGGCTCCGCGGAAGGGGCCGGCTGCAACTGCAACGTTCCCTCGACCACGGGAAGCTCGGCCCTCGCGCTCCTCGTCGCCGGCGCCGCCATCGCCGCGACGGTGAGCCGCCGCCGCAAGCGCTGATCGCGGAACGCGCCACACGCGACCAAGAGATCGCGAACACCAAGAGCGCCCTCGGGATTTCCCGGGGGCGCTCGTTTTTGGGCCCTCGCCGACTCACACCTTCAACAAATCTATTGGTTTGTCATCGGTGGCAGCTTCGCAACTGTCCTAGCGGCCACGACGACCTGTAGGAGGGGGTCGGTCGGTTCGCGACGGCAAGTTCGCGGGGCGACGCCGACAGCCCCCCTGGCCCAGGCCAGGCAAATTCGCTCGGGGCCACCCCCTACCCGTCCGTGAATCGTTCGATTTGCAGGGAATTCGCGTTGGCATACGCCCTGGGGGCGGCGGGTATGTCGTATGCCCACCAGTACCTCCCGGGGACCTTTTACGAAGTCACACGACGCTGCGTCGACCGCGCCCATAAGTTCACGCCGAACTACGACCGTGGCGGAAGGTACGCTTCCAGCGTCGAACAGCTCTACAAATACGCGACGGCGCGCTACGCGGAGGCGTATGGCATCGAGGTGATCGCTGTTTGTGTGATGTCGAACCACATCCACGAAGTACTGTTTGACCGACGGGGCGAGATCTCGATGTTCCTTCAAGAACGGAACAAGATGCTCGCCGATACGGTGAAGGTCCGTTACGGACTGCCGTCGAGCGTCTTTGACAAGCCGGACGGCCCCTACAACCGCCTCGAAGGCACGACGGCGATCGCGGAGAAGATCGCGTATGCGATGGCAAATCCCGTCGAGGCAGGGCTCGTAGCCTCACCGGAAGAGTGGCCAGGAATGATCTCCAAAGTGGAAGATCTCTTTGGGACATCGACGGCGGTGAAGCGGCCCCGTGAGTACCTGGCGCAGGTCGATAAGACGAACGCGCCGGAGGTGAAGTTCCGCATCGGGGCACCGAAGGAGGCCGTGGAACTCTTTGGGAGCGTGACCGAAATGGCGACGCAGGTGGCGACCCATCTTTCGAAGAAGATCAAGGCGGCGCGGCGCCGTCATTCAGGCAGATTTGCCGGGCGCCAACGGGTGCTTGCGACGAACCCGCATTCCCGCGCGAAGACCTATGAGAAGTTTGGCGGGCGCGTCCCGCGATTGACGACGGCGGGAGATTTGGCGACTGCAAAGCGATTGATCGCGGAGATGCGGGCCTTTCGGAAGGCACACCGGATCGCGCTGGAAGCGGTGAAAGCCGGAAAGCGTCGCGTCACTTTCCCCGCGGGGACGGGGAAAATGCATTTCACCTACGGCTACCCGCGCGAGGTGTACGTGCCTTTGCCTGCGGCGTAGGGGCCGCGCGCCGCGTTCTCCGATCCGGTCTCACCGGGCGGGGAGCAAGGGCCGAGCACGGAATTGAAGAGTGAGGGACAGGCTCTCGAAAGGGGGTCTGTTTCCGCGCGTCTGGAGTTTGTAATTTCGGGAACGAGAGAGGGGATGGCGGATGGGAGAGGGAGGATTGGGGGGGAAGAAGAGGGATTTTCGGGGGGGTGAGAGGTGGAATTGAGGGACTATGGGGAGACAATTCGTGCATCACGCATGCAAACGGGCGCATTTGGCGATTCCCGTACGAGTCCAAGCAGATGATCTTGTTTCTCTAAATCCAGCTATCAGGTGGATCTACCGGCACACGTAACGGCGCGAAGGCAGCACGCCGGTGCCGTCGGCGTCGAGCAGGTAGGCGCCGGTGGTGCTCGAGGGGACTTTCGTATGGAGGTCGAGGCAGCTCTTCGGGAGTTGGCAGGTCGTGCGGCAAACGGTGTCTTTCGCGCATTCGGCGGTCGCTCCACACAGCGCGCCGAGGCAGTTGCCGCAGGCCCCTCCGCAGTCGACGCCGCTCTCGTTGCCGTCCTTCACCCCGTTCGTGCAGTCCGACCCCGCGTCGGCTCCGCTGTCCGCCCCCACGCCCGCAGCGCCATCCCGAGGAGCGCCCGTGTCGGCCCCCGCGTCGAGCACCGGTCCCGTGTCGCTCCCCGCGTCGAGCACCGGTCCTGTGTCGCTCCCCACGTCCTTCGAAGCGTCGGGCACGGTCGCGTCGACGCTCCCGGCATCACCGTCGAGCGTGCCCCCGTCGAACGTCAATCCGCAGCCGGCAACGACGGCGGGTGTCACCACGAACAGAAGACACCGAATCGAGCGAAGAGGGCGCATGCCGAGGAGGCTACCGATCCTCGCAAGAACAGACGAGCCGATTGACGCCACAGGTTCGGCGCGGAGTATGCCGGGGGCAAAGGCTTCCGAAACGTGTCCCACGAGCTCCAGCAGTCACCGATCTCCAAAGACGGCCCGTCCGCTGATGCCCGCCGCCGCAAGCGCCGCTCGCGCAAGACGCGACCCACACCTCGCGAAAACCAAAAGCGCCCTCGGGATTTCCCGGGGGCGCTTTCTTGTCACGAGGCGCTCACGTCACGGATAGGTCGCGCGCACGCACGGCGTGAGGTAGGCCGCGCAGGCATCGCGCGTCATGCCCCTCGCGGCGACGTAACAGGCCTCGGCTTTGTCGAGGTTGCCTATCTCCGAGAAGCCCTTGCAGAGATCGGCGCTATCACGCTGCATTTCCTCCAGGGAAGTACGGAGGCCGCACGCTTGATAGGCGGCCACCGCATTCTCGGTGCACGACGCAACCGTCCGCCCGGCGCGGGGCGCGTCGGCCGCCTTTGGCGCGGCCTGGGTCTTGGGCGCGGCCGCCTGAAGACAGGGCTTGAGCGAAGCTTGGCAGGCGTCACTCGTCTTCTGGGCGGCGGCGGCGACGAAGCAGGCGTCCGCCTTGTCGAGGAATTTCTCCTCGGAGGCGGCGTTGCAGAGGCTGGTCGCCTCTTCCTTGACTTCCGGCGGCATCGCGCCCTCGCTCCCGCTGCACAGCTTTTTGACGGCAACCGCGTGCTCGGCGCACGAAGCAACCGTCACCGGAGCGGGGGCGTCCCTGGAAGACTTGGCCTCAGGCGTCCCGCCCCCGCAAGCAACGGCGAGCAGAGTGGCGACGCCGAGGGCGCTCGAAGACGTAACTTGTCGGATCATAGGTACTTTTCCTGGTGCTCAAATCAGGACCCGTCGACGTGGGCCCGCCGTCTCAGTGCGCTTCTGGAATCGCCGCCTGCAGGCACGGCTTGAGCGAAGCCTGGCAGGCGTCGTTCGTCTTCTGGGCGGCGGCGGCGACGAAACAGGCGTCCATCTTGTCGAGGAACTTCGCCTCGGCGGCCGAGGTGCAGAGGCTGGTCGCCTCCTCTTTAGCTTCCGGCGGGACCGCTTCCGAGTTGCACGCCTTCTTGGCCGCAAGTGCGTGGTCGGCGCACGAGGCGACCGTCGCAGGACCAGCGGCCTCCCCGGAAGACTTGGCCTCCGGCGTTCCGCCGCCGCAGGCGACGGCGAGGAGGGTGACGAATTCAGTCACCTGCTCGTCCGCCCGGAACTGCCGTAGGTGGTGAGGAAACGGCGAGTACGGATGCAGGTGACTTCTGGCGACCGCCGCCGGCGAATCGGCCACCGATCGAAAATAGTTCGCAACAGATCGGCCCCTCGGGACGAACGGTCCCTTCTCCCTTCTCCTCGATCAGTTTAGTGTTCCGAAAAGGCTCCCCATGGGAATTGACGGCATCGGCAAAAAAGGCGGCCCCAACGGCGTCGCCCCCCCTTCCAACGAGACGGCGAAGCCGGTCGGCGACGGCGTCCGCTTCGATCCGACCCAGGCGGCGGGCGCCTCCGCGACGGGGCAGGCCCAGGGGCTCGCCCCCTTGGAACGGCTCCGGGCCGGCGAAATTGACCTCCCGCGCTACCTCGATCTCAAGGTCGACGAAGCGACCGCCCACCTCAAAGGCCTCCCCTCCGACGACCTCGCGATGATCCGAGACGTCCTCCGCGAGCAGCTCACCAGCGATCCTGGTCTGGTCGCCCTCGTGAAGCAGGCGACCCGCGACGCGTGATTTCCCGGCGTTCCTTCCTCGTTGGCGCCAGCATTGGAACCTTCGGCGCCGCCTGCAAGCGCCGCGAGGAGCCGCTCGAATTCGGTGCGAGCGCCTTCCCGGCCCCCCCTGCTCCGCCGCCGGCACCGCTCGCGAGCGTCTCCGTCCCGACGATCCCGGCCCACGCGCCCCGCACCATGCGCCTTGAGCGCTGGTCGCTGCCGGCGGAAGATCTCCCGGTCATGCCGGGGAGTGGTCGTCCTCTCGGCAGCTCGGAAGTAGCCGTATTAATTCCTGAAGGTCCCGCCGACGCCCGCTACCCGCTCGTGATCGCCCTCCACGGCCGCGGCGAAGCCCGCAAAGATCCGCCCGCCGGCGCCCTCGGCTGGCCCCGCGATTACAAGCTCGGAAGGGCCCACGAACGCCTGGCCAAACCGCCGTTGATCGCTGCCGATTTCGAAAATTTCGTCGACGACGCCGAGCTCAAACGGACGAACGCCGAACTCGCCGCCCAGCCCTTCCGGGGGGTCGTCGTCGTCTGTCCGTACACGCCGGATCTCGAACTCGGCGGCGGCGAAGACCGACCCAACGCCGCGGATTTGCTCGCAGGACAGCGCCCCTACGGCGAGTGGCTCGTCCGCCAGCTCCTCCCCTTCGCGCGAAAGCGGCTCCCCGTTTTTGCGAGCGCGGCGGCGACCGGCATCGACGGCATCTCCCTCGGCGGCCACCTGGCGCTCCGCTATGGGTTTCTGTTTCCTGAGGAATTCGGATTTGTCTCTGGCCTCCAACCGGCGATTCAGTCCCAGGACGCCGCCGCCTGGGCAGCCCTTGCCAAGGGGGCCCTCGCGAAGAATCCGCGGCTCGCCCTCCGCATTTTGACGAGCAGCAACGACTACTTCCGCGAGGCGGTCATCGCCTTCGATGGCGAGCTCCGGCGGGCCGGCGTGAACCACGTCTTCCAAAACGTGCGCGGCCCCCACGACTACGCCTTCAATCGGGGGCCGGGGGCGCTCGCCCTCCTTCGTGGCGCTGACACGTTGCTGGCACGCCAATAGCGCCCAATCCAGGTAAGCTCGCGCCACCGCTGCTCGGTGGCGGCTCTTCGACCATGAGCTATCTCGTCCCCCTCGACCGCACGACGACCGAAAAAAAGAGCGACAAAGAGCGCCCCTTGCTTGGCGGAAAGGGGGCTCGCCTCGCCTGGTTGATCCGTCACGGGCTGCCGGTGCCGAAGACCCACGTCTTGACGACGCTCGCCTTCAAGAGCCAGCTCCGCCGCCTCCTCCCCGCCCACGAAATCCGCAGTCTTCTCCGCGGCGACGACCGGGAGCGCCTCGCCCGCGGAGAGGCGGCGCGCACCGCGTTTTTGGCCGCCCCCCTCGATCCGGCGGTCGTGAAGGCGCTGCGGACCTACTACGACGAGCAGCTCGCCGACGCCCCCTTCGGCTTCGCGGTCCGCTCCTCGGCGACCGTCGAAGATCTCCCCGGCCTCACCCTCGCCGGCCTCGCGGAAACGCGCCTCCCGGTCTTCGGCTTCGACGCGCTCTGCGAGGCGGTGAAAGGGGTCTGGGCGTCCCTCTATGCGGGCAGATCGCTTGCCTATTTGGGGCAGCGGGGCGTGAAGGACGCGTCGATGGCGGTCGTGTTGCAACCGGTCGTCGCCGCGCGCGCCGCCGGGGTGCTCTTCACGCGACCTCCGCTCCCGAGCGCCCAGAAACGCGGTTTCGATCGCGTGATCAATGCGACCTTCGGGCTCGGGCTCCCGGTCGTCGATGGCCACGGTTCGCCGGACGTGTTCGTCACCGGCCGCGATGGCGTCGTCAAAGAGCGCCGCATCGCGCGCAAAGACACCGCCCTCGAAGTCCTCAAAGACGCAAACAAAACGGGTGGAGGAAGCCTCCGTGAAGCGCCGGTCACCGATCCGATGGCCCCAAGCCTCGACGAAGCCGCGCTGACCGCCCTCGCCGCCGCGGCGACCAAGATCGAGAGCCTGGAACACGAGGCTTTCGACATCGAATTCGCCTTTGATCAAAAGGGCGCTCTTCGCATCCTCCAGGCGCGGCCGATCGCCTTCAAGCTCCCGGTCGGCGGAAACGCGCGGACCGTCTGGTCCCGGGCGAACGTCGGCGAGGCGCTCCCCGGCCCGGCGACGCCGCTGACGTGGAGCATCGCCGCCGCCTTCTCGGAAAACGGTTTTAGGCGGGCCTTTGCCTCGCTCGGCTGCACCGTCGGGAAGAACGTCGTCCTCGTCGGCGATGTCTACGGTCGTTTTTACCTGAATTTGAGCGAATTTCTGGCGATTGCCGCGCAGGTCCCCTGGCTCGATCCGCGGAAGCTCGTCGAGCTGGGTGGCGGCTTCGGAGCGGCCGACCTCGCGCCGGTCGCCGACGCCTCCTCGGCCGGCTTCTGGCTGAAGGCGCCCTTCCTGGCGAAGCGGCTGGCGAGCGAGCAGTTGCGCCTCGTCGCCGACGTCGATCGCTTCGAGGACGAAGCCCGCGCCTACGTGGAGCGCTTCCGGGCCCTCGATCTCGGCATTCTTCCTGACGAAGCGCTCGCCAAGCGCTGGGTGGAAGTCCAACGGTGGCTCGACCGGACCGGGCAGGTGATGCTCGCCTGTGCGTCGAGCGCCCTCGGGACGCACCTCCTGCTGGAACGCCTCCTGGACGACGGAAGTACGAAGGAAAACGGGCTCGCCGAGCGCCTCGTCGCCGGCATCCGCGACCTCGAATCGGCGCGCCCCGCCCTCGCTCTCGCCCGCGTGGCCGAACTTGCCGCCCGCGAGCCGGAGACGCTGACCGCCCTCCAGAACGGTGCCGTGACCGGCCTCGACGACTTTCCGCCCGGCCCCGCGAAGGCGGCGTTGGCCGCGCTCCTCGATCAGCACGGCGATCGGGCCGCCCACGAAGCCGAACTCGCACGCCCCCGCTGGCGGGAAGCGCCCGGCCCTCTGCTCGCGATCCTTCGGATGCAGCTCCTCCCAACCGGCTCCACCGAAGTCCCATCGCCGGGCGCGCCGCCGCTCGCCGAACGCCTCGTGCGCACCGCCTCCCAGGCCGACGAGGAGTTCCGGAAGACCTCGGAACGTCTCAGCTTTCCCCGTCGCAAGGCGCTTCGGCACCTCCTCGAACGGACCCGAACCGCCGCCCGCCTCCGCGAGCGCACGCGGGCGTGGGTCACCCGCATTCTCGGCCTCCTGCGCGAAATTGCACTGGAAGCCGACACGCGCCTCGTCGCCTTGATGCCGCGCCTCGCAACCACCACGGAGACGCCGGCTGTCTTCTTTCTGACCGGCCCCGAAATGGTCGCGACGCTCCTCCACGCTCGCAACGACGTCGCCCCGCTCGTCGCCGCCCGGCGCGCCGCCTACGCCCGAGATCGTGCACGCCCGGAGCCGCCGGCGACCTTCGTCGGGATGCCGACCACCGCCCTTCTTCCGACCGACGTTGCCGACGAGGACGGCCGCCTGCTCACCGGTCTCGCCGCCTCCGGCGGGGTCGTTGAAGGGGTTGCCCGCGTGCTCGAAGGTCCTGAAAACCTTTCGGATTTCTGCGCGGGCGAGATCCTCGTCACGCGGGCGACCGACGTCGGCTGGACGCCCCTCTTCCCGGCGGCGCTCGCCGTCGTCACCGAGCTCGGCGGACCGCTCTCCCACGCGGCGATCGTCGCCCGTGAGCTGTCGGTCCCCTGCGTGGTCGACGTCGACGGCGCCCTCCGCACGATCCGCAGCGGCGACCGCCTCCGCGTCGACGGCGACCGGGGGACGGTGCGCATCCTCGCGTAGTTACGGGTCGCCGGCCTCGGTGAGCGCGGCGGAGACGTCGTCGGTAAAGCGGAGCCAGGCGTAGGCGGCTACCGGAAGCGCAAGAGGGAATAGGAGCGCAACAATCTGTAGGATGCATGCAAGCGTGCCGCCGCGGATGTGGCGCTCGGCGCGTCCCTTCTGGGCGTCCACCGCCGCGGCAAGGTTGCGGGTGAGCACAAACATCCAAACGAGCGAAACGCCGGGAACAAACAGAAGAAGTGCCGCTGCGGGCGAGCCATTCTTTCGAAATTCGGGGCGAATACTCCGCCACGCCCAGAACTGCCACGCGACGGCCCCAATGCCGTGAACGCCCCAAGCGGCAAGCGCAGCAAAGAGCCCGAGGACGCCGATCGACGCGGCGAAATCCGGATGCTCGCCGCCGTGGGTTTGCGAAAAACCGGCGACGGTAATCCCGAGAAACAGCCACCAAAACGACGCGGCAAACACCGCGCGCCCGAACCAGCGCGGCACGATCGTCCGCGGCTCGGGGGCCGGCGGCGCAACTGGCGGGGCGTAGGGGTTCGTCGGCGGAAATGGCGCCATCAGTACGGGCGACCGACAGAAGCGGCACGCGCACGGGCGTCGGCAGTGCACGCCTCGACTTCCCGGCTGAGACGGAACCAGAAAATACCGGCCAAGAGCGGAAATACGAGCTGCATGATGCATGCAATCGTCCCATTGGACCGATTGACGCGGAGCGGAGATCCGTAGGCCTCCGCTTGGAAGTTGGCGGCGTCGGCGATGCCGCCGGAAATCACGAACATCCAATAGAGGTTGAAATAGGGAATGAAGAGGAAGCCGGCTGCCTGGCCGGGGGCGATCATTTTCCCCGATTGAGTGCGCCGGAACTCCGGCAAGATCCCGGCCCAGGCGCGGTACTGCCAAAAGAGGGAGCCGATCTGGTGGAGCATTGCGAGGATCATCGCAAAAATCATCGCGATGCCGGCGATCGGGCCCCCCTCCTGATCGCCCAAAATTCCGATGGCGAGCACCATCACCACGAAAAGCACCCACCAAAACGAGGTGACCAAGAGCGCTTTGCCGACCCACGCAGGAACGACGCTTTCGGCGGTTCCGTAGGGAATTGCGCCGAAGCCGGGCCCTCCAAAGGGGGCCATCGCGCCGTAGCCGCCCGGTCCAAACGCCGGGGGCGCGTAGGGGTTCGGTGCGCAGGGGTTTGGCGCGCCGTAGGGGGGCGGGTACCCGGGACCGGAGCCAGGTGCGCCAAAGCCGCCGGGCGGCGGAGGATTTCCGTACATGGCGCCGATGGTGGTCGTTCTTTCGCGGACGAGCAAGCGATGGCAGTAGGGGAGTCGTCGAAATGAAGCGTCTCGTCCTCTCGGTCCCCGCGGTGCTGCTCACGACCCTCCGTGACCGTTTCGGCGACGAAGCAGCACTCGCAGAAGGGCGCGTCTTCCTTCGCGATCCTGGCGAGCGCGGCCCGCGGCGCGCAACCATGGCCGACGGCACCGAGACCTGCGCATCCGGCGCCGAGGTCCAGGTCTACCCGGCGCGAAAGCCAGGCAGTTCTGGCACAGAAGACCTCGTCGTTCTCCACTCTCATGGGGGTATCTTTGCCGTTTCAAAACCGGCAGGAATCCCAACCATTCCCGACCAAGGCGGGACGGCGGGGGCCCTTCAATCCGAAGTCGCGCGGCTCCTCCAGCGACCGCTCGCGAGCGTCCACCCGACCTCGCGCCTCGACCGCGAGGTGAGCGGTGTCGTGATCTTCGCCCTCGACGACCAGGCCCGTGTCGCACTGGCTTCCGCGCGGGAGGCAGGAAATTACCGTCGCCGGTACGTCGCTCTCGGCCGCGGGACATCCATGCAAGATCCACGGATCGCCGGCGACCGCTTCGTCGTCGACGCCCCGATCGGCCGCGACCGAGATCCGAAGCGCCGGAAAATCCACGGACGGGATCCGGCGGCCGCCCAGAGCACCGTCGAGATTGTGGCGCGCGGCGGCGGACCTGGCAAACCAGCTTTTGCGTTAAATCTCTATCCGCATACTGGGCGAACCCACCAACTTCGCCTCCACGCCGCTCATTCGGGGATCCCGCTCCTCGGAGACCGCACCTACGGCGGCGAGACCCGGCTCACCGCCGCCGATGGGTCGGTCGTCGGACTGACGCGCATCGCCCTCCACGCCGCTGAGGTCAGCGTCCCCCTCGCCGAGGGCACGCTCACCGTACACGCAGAAGTACCTACTTTTTTTGAAGAAACCTGGAAGAGTTTCTCGACGGATCCGGTCCCGTGGGAAACCGGCTAGAGGGCAACGCTGTGAAGCGCTTTTGGTGGCTCAGCCTCGCTCTTGGCCTGCTCGTGGTCTCTGCCGGGGGCGCCTCCGCCGACCCGATCCGGCCGAACCTCGTCGATCGCATCGATCGGGATGGCGCGCCGCTCGCCGAAGACGTCGCGCCGGCCAAGCCGGAACCGACGATCCCCGATCCCGAGGCTCAGGAGTCCCGAGTCTTCCTGCTCCTCGATCTTCGCTGGGATCGCGGCGTTCCGAGCCTCCTTTCGACGAGCACCGTCGACTTCGGGAGCCCACGAAAGACGGCGCGCATCTTTGGTCGTTTCGCCCTCGAACTCTTTCGCGGAAAGGAGCTCGTCGAGCGGGTGCGCTTCGATTTCCCGCTCCTCGGCGCCGCCGACGAAAAGGGGGCGCATCACGTCGCCCCCGGCCTGCGAACGCGCGTCGGCGTCTACTTTCCGAAGCTCGCCAAGGACGCGGGAACCCGCTTTGAGCTCGTCGATCGGCGGACCGGAAATCGATGGACGATCCCCCACGAAATCTTCGACGGTCGGTAGTGGATGCGCCCCGAGAACGGCAACTGCTGTAGCGAATCTGCAGCAACTGCCGGGAGCCGCCGACGACAGCGCGGTCGGTCGGCAGCGACTTCTGCGAAATTCCTCAAGGAGGTCGCGGCACGCAAGCTGCTGTCTGGAGCGGATGCGCTCTTCTGCCCGCAGCCCCGACCCCGCCCGGCTCGCGCCGACGATCACGATCCCCCTCGGTCGTGCCCGACTCGTCGACGTCATGGGCCAAGGGGCGACGGCGGTCGTGTACGCGGCGACCGTCGATCAGGTCCCGCTGGCGGTGAAGGTCCTTCGGCCGGAGGTCGCCGAGGACACCGACGCCGTCGCCCGTTTCCATTGGGAAGTCGAGGTTGTGGACGGGCTCTGCCACCCTGGGATCCCGGCCTGTTACGGCTTTGGCCTCACGAGCGAAGGGCTCCCGTTCGCCGCCTTCCACCGGGTCACCGGCGAAACGCTGCGCCAAAAAATGGCCCGCGGGGAACGCCTTTCCGTCGCAGCGGCGCTCCGTGCCCTTCACGGGATCCTCGAAGTCCTCGAACTGACGCACCGGGCCGGGATCCTCCACCGAGACATCAAACCTTCCAACATTATGCTTTCGCCGGAAGGGCTCCCGTACGTCCTTGATTTCGGATTGATTCAGTCGATTGATGCGGCGCACGATCTACGACGCACCGGCGGAAACGGAATCGTCGGTACGCCCGCCTACATGGCGCCAGAAATGGCGCGCGCGGAGCGTGATGCCTTCTGCCCGGCAACCGATCTGTTCTGCCTCGCGTTGACGATCGCGTCCGGACTTGCCGGCCGCCCGCTGCGAGGCGCTACGGCGCAGATCGACCTGCTCCTCGCGGCCCAGCAGCCGGTCGGCCCCCTTCGGACCTACGGCCTAAGCCTTCCCACCGCGCTGGAAGACCTCCTCGAACGAGCGCTATCCCACGAAATTCACGGGCGTTTCCGAAATGCGACCCACATGCTCGACGCGCTCCGCTTCGCGGAAGAAGAGCTCGGTGAGGCACCGGTTTCCGGGCGAATCAGCCGGGAGTCGACCCGCCGTGTCGACGTGGATGGCCCCCCGCCGGTGCGCCGAGTCACCGCCTCCATCAGCGACGAAGGTTCGACGGCATCGGTTCATCCTCCGACAATCAGCACATTCGCCTCTCCGGAGCCGCCCCTTCCATCCAACAAAGGGACAACTGAGCAACGGCGGGGCCCATCCGTTCCCCTCTTTCTGATCGCGCTCGCGATCGGTTTCGGGCTCTTCGTCGCCCTTTCCTACCTTCGGTAGCGGCGCTCATTCGGGGCGTTCTCCGATCCGGCGCCTCGCCGGGCGGAGACAAATGCGCGTTTCGAGGGCGTCGCTGGCCGCCTTGAGCGAGCGATGTCAAACGGAGCCTGCCGAAAAGATCTCGGCGCGCCCATCCACCTCGCTCGGCCGGGAGACCTGCTCCGGGGCCATGTAGGCGACTTTGCCCTTCAAGACGCCGTGGCGATGCACTTCGGGCGATGCCAAAGTCGAGCAGATTAATGGCGTGATTCAATTGGGCAGCTAGGCGTGCTTCCTGAAGAAACATGCGCGCGATGTCCTGATTTTCTGCGAGCTTCAATCGCTTTAAGACAGCGAGTTTCGCGAAACCGGTATGCCCTTCGGCACGTGCAAGGAACACATACGCCATGCCGGTGGGCTGGAGACGCCCGCATTCACCGTCGTCGCCCCGGAGCGCATCGCGGTCTGCCGACCGCAACAGGCTGGGGGGCAAAACACGCAATTCCGGGGTGTTCCGAAGGGGCCCCCAAACGGCGGAGCTCGGCACGCCGGCTGCTGGGCGGAGCGCCATGCAAATTCCTACCGCCGCCGGGCCGATCGCCGAAACGCTCGTCGCCCAAGGCTTTGATCTTTCAAAGAAACTCGTCGGCGCCTTCCTCCTTGTCGTGATCGGACGCTTCGCCATCGGCCTCGTGAAGAAGGCGATCGAAGCGGCCCTCAATCGCCAGCACCTCGACGCGACGCTGAAGCGCTACGCGGAGTCGGCGGCGGGGGTGGTGATGAACCTCCTCCTCCTCCTCGCCGTCCTCAGCCTCTTTGGCATCAATACGACCTCCTTTGCCGCAGTCTTCGCAGCGGCCGCACTCGCGATCGGAACCGCTCTTTCAGGGCTCCTCTCGAATTTCGCCGCGGGCGTTTTCCTCGTCGTTCTCCGGCCCTTCAAGGTCGGTGACTTCGTTACCGCCGCCGGAATCACCGGAACCGTCCGCGACATTGGGCTGTTCGTCACCGGGATCGACACGCCGGACAACGTCCGCGTCTACGTCGGCAACAACAAGCTCTTCTCGGATAACATTCAGAATTTCGAAGCAAATCCGTTCCGCCGCGTGGAGCTTGAAGCCCAACTCCGATCCGCGCGATGCGATCGCACGCCTGAAAGAGCGCCTCACGAAAATCGAGGGCACCGTCAATGAACCGAGCGTGGAAATTCTGCGCTTCACGCTCGCAGGACCGGTCCTCGCGGTGCGCCCTTTCTGCCCGAATGCCGTCTATTGGGACGTGTACTTCGCGACGACCAAGGCGATTGTCGATGCCTTTACCGAAGCAGGCTATCCGGTCCCCGAACAGCACTGGTCGATCCGCGGTGTAAGCGAACTCCCACGCTGAACGCGCTGCAGGATCCCCGATGAAGCCCGGCGGTGGTGAGCGTCGGCCCCGCGCGGAGGGCGATGAGGAGGTAATCGCTGACGGCGGTACCGACAGTTCCTGTGAGATTTCCGTAGTTTGCGCCGGGGGTCACACGAAGCCCGCGTGAGCACCAAGGAGGAGACGAATGCGACCATCGCGGGAGCTGGTGCGGGTGGCGCCGGCCGCAAACCCCAACGATCCCGCAGGTTTCCAGCTGGCACTCCTACAAACGATGCCGACGCTCGCGTCAACGATGAGCGACGGCCAAAGGTCGTGCTGGGTCGGGTGCGGCTCCGGCGAAGGATCGCCGGAGAGACCGAAAAGCACGGCTAGAAGCATAGGAAATCTAGCGCCTTATGATTCACGGCGCGATCGTGACGACCGTCGACGGAACGACCTCCGCCGGCGCCCGACCGTCGGTGTAGGTGACCGACCCTTCCGGGACGCGGAAAGTCCCGGCGAGCGTGTAGCGGAGCGGAATCGTGACGACCTGGGGCGCTCCATCGGCTTTTCGGGTGAGATCCAGGGCACTTCCGAAACGCACGAGGCCGTCGATGGCGGCCGCGGGGACGGCGCCGGGGGGGAGCGTGAGGTGGAGCGTCTTGCTTCGTCCGTCGCCGGGGAACGTGACGTAGAGGCGCCCGACGTCGCTCTTTACGAGCTCTTTTTCGGGATTTTCGGGGTCTGCGACCTTCGTGGACGTCTCCCATTTGGTAGTGACCGCCCCTTCCAGGGGCCGCGGCGGCGCGAGCCAGGAGCGCGTCACCGTGCGCGAAACGCGAACAAGAACGGGCGCGTCCCCCGCTTGAACGCGTACGGCGGCGGCACCCGTCGGAAGCGCAAAGCGGGCGATATCTCCTACGAAAACCATCGACTTTTCCACGTCATCCCCATCGCCGATCGTCACCGACGGGGCGACCATACGGTGGTCCCCGTCAGACGCGACTTCGGCGGGGGTGCCGGCAAATGCGCCGAGGGCGGAGAGCGCCCAACGTGTCGCCTCGGGACTTCCAAAGCCGCCATCGGCCGCCTGCTCGGTGAGGAGCTTGCTCCGGAGCGTCTCCGGGGTGGCCCGCTGCCCGTTGGCCGGGCGCTCACCGACAATGGCGAGGAGTGCCGCGTAGGTGAGACTGCGAAGGGCGCGATGGGCGTCGTCGCGGGGGCCGGCGATGCCGCCCAACGTGAAGCGGCCGTCCTTGCCGAGCCCGACGAGCTTCTCGAGGCGTTCCGCGAGGGCAGCCGCCGTCGGACGGCGCTGGGGGCGCTCGGAAAAGAGCAAAATCGCTCGAGAAACGTCCTCGACGCTGTCCCCCTCGGTCAACCGCTTGGCCGTGTCGGAGACCCACGCGTCCCAACAGGCTTCCCCGCCGGACGCCGGTTCGAACTCGGCCGCCGCGACGTCGAGCTTCCCGTGAGCCGAAGGGCAAGCAACGACCGAAGGATTCTGTTTTTTATCTATTTTCTTGCGTGCCTCTGCCTTGCCCGGGGCCGACTCCCAACCGGCAAGCGCGCGCGTCTGACGGGCGGTCGCGAGGTCGGAACCGCCGGGGAGGGATGCATAGCGCGCGGCGAGCGTGTCGAAGAGACGCTCCTCCGCCGACGTGTCTGCCGCCACCGTAAAGCCCGCTGTTTTCAAGCGATTCACGACGGCGAGCGCCTGGGAGACGGCATCGCGATCGGTGAGGTGCGACGGTGCCAGGCTCGCCAGCGCGCGCGGCACGGTGTCGCTTCGAAGCCAACCGGCCCCCGCGTCGCCGAGCCGGCGACTCACCACGACGGCGACCGGCCCCGTGCGCGTCTCTTCGGGGAGGTCGAGCCGCGTCGCACCGGTTGCCGTGAAGGTGGTGATCACGGTCGCCGCCGTGGCCGCCTCGCCAACGGCGGTCTCCGTCTGAAAGCTATCAATTTCTTTACTATTTTCAAAGAGGCGAACGGTCACCGACCCGCCGCCGGTCCGCGGTGCAGCGACGCTTGCGGTCACCGTCGTTTCCCCATTCGCAGGGACCGTCCAGCTGCCGCTCGTCGGCCCCGCCAACGTGAGCGCGCCACTGCCACCGACCTCTACCGACCAGGAGAGATTGCGCGGCGCATCGGTCCGATTTCGCGCAACAATCGGCAGCGCGAGCGTATCACCGCGCACAAGGTTTGCCGGCAATCCGGCCCGAATCGACGTCGGGAGCGCCGCCGGGAGCTCAACCATCGTCGCGGCATGGAGCCCGCGAAGGTCGGTCGCCACGAGGAGGCCGCGGTAGTTCGCTTCTTCGGCGCCGAGCTTCAACTCAAGGACGGCGCGCCCATCGGGGCCGATCTCGACCGGCGCCTGGAATCCATCGTCGGATCCGTAACGAATCCGGGGAGATTTCCCCATGTGACTCCCGCCCAGGCCGCCACCCCCGCTGCCAAAGCCCTGACCGGATCCGGTGCCAAAGCCACCGACGAGCTCGCCGGTATCGATCATTTTTTCAAGAATTTCATTCCACTTGGCGACCGTTGCGTCGGAGACTTCGACGTCCCAGCGCGCATCGACCATGCGTTGTTCATCGACGGCGCGGGCCAGCGGCGTCCCTTCACGGACGACCCGCTGGAAGGGGTCGTCGATGTCGTCGCCGGTTCCGAGTTTGCCGTCGGGCCCCGGGCTGGCGAGGACCCAACCGTGGGTGATGGTTAGGAAGGGGAAGGCCTCCGGGCCTGCCTTCTGCTTAAAGGCAAGGGTTCCCCCCCAAGGATCGAGGAGTTCCGCTTCCGTCAATGCACCTTCGCGAAGTACACGACGGAGAAATACATTGGGATCATGGAAGACCGGTTCGTCTCTATCGAGAGACTTTCTCGCGTCGCGGAGCTTGAGGAGTGCACGGAGAAGTTTCAGGCGGGTGACCCGCTTTGCGACGACCGAGAAGTTCACCTGGGCATCACGCCCGAGAAGGTCACGGAGGGAAATCGGCTCGCCGCCCGGCGTGTGGGGGACCTCGTCATTGGGGGCATCGCCGCTCACGCCGAACAAGGACGCAAGCAATTCCGGGTGGAAAGCTGCCCCAGGGCCGTTCCCGCGCCGGACGTCTGTGAGGGTCGCCCGATCGCGCGACGCCTCAAGTACCGATTTGTGGAGCGATGCAACGGCGTGCTCAAAGGCCTCCCGAAAGTCGGCACGCGCAGTCGCGAGCGGGTCGAGCACCGGGGAACGCCCGGCGACAAACTCGGTGAGTGCGCTCTTTCGAAGAAGTACATCGGCGGGACTTGTGCCCTCAAAAAATTGCTCGCAGGTCGACTTTTCCGAGCCAATTTTTTCGTCGTAAACGGGACAGATATTTCGTTTGTCGTCGAAACGGACATCGGCCCCTTTTGCGAGGCGATCGGCCCGAGAAACAAGGGCGGCGACGGAACCGGCGACCGGCTTGCCGTCGGCTTCGAGGCGGACCGAGACGCCGACCGTCCCGCCGGGGACGAGGCGACCTTCGATCTTCTCGACGGTGAGCGTGGGGGCGTGGTCGGGGGCCACAAGGACGACGCGCCCGGAGAGGCGTGCCTCTTCGCGCGCACGGGCATCAGGCCCCTCTTCGCCGGTCGATCGCGGCGCCTCCGCCGGCTCATCAGCCGGTCGCGAGAAGCGCATCGCCTCGACGCGAAAGAGGCCGCGAGCGCCGGAAGGCATGGAAATTCGGTAAGATCCGTCAGCAGCAGCAACGCCATTCAGCGCGGTCGGGTGCTCGGTGCTGGTCGCAGTCACGACGTAGCGAACGCCATTTTCCGCGCCGCGGAGGCGCACCACGAGTTCCTCGCCGCCGCGCAACACGGGGCGGTCGACGTCGACAAAGAGGCGCCGCGCTTTGGCTACCGGAACACAGACGGTCCTCGTCCCCAAAAGCGATGAAATTTCAGGCTTTGCGGCCGGCCCCGGCGCGATCTCCACCGTCGTGCCGACGTTCGTCGCGCAGGTCCCAGCGAAGTCGTTGTTCCTGTGTGCGCCGGTGTCGGTGGGGGGCGTCACAGAAATCTTCGCAAGCCCGTCCCCGTTGGTAACGACGTCGATCGGCTTCCCGTTTGCGAAGTCTCCGCGAATGATCAAGGGCAAATTTGTGAGAGGTTTCCCATCATATTCGGCACGAAAAAGAATGTCCTGCGGAGCCCCAGGCACGAGCTCCCCGGTCTCTGGAAGGACTTCGAGCGATGCGCGTACGCGACCGATGGCGACGGTACCGGAGAGAACGCGGTCTTGGCCGTCTACAGAAATCTTCGCAAAAATAGTGTAATTTGCGCCATTCGGAGGAATCAGCGTTGGCGCAACAAACGAGTATACATAGCGGCCATCACTCCCCGTTTTGGCCGGTGCAACCAGCTTCCACTCCGCGTCGGTGGGGGCAGTATTTTTTGCAGAAGTGACGATCCGAACGGAAGCACCGACGACCGGATGATTCGCAGCATCGAGGTACGAAACAACGGCTTTACCGGTCGCGCCAGGGCGGAGTTCGCTCTCTTCCCAAGCAAGGGTCACCGACGGAACGGCGGGGGCGTCCGACTCTACGCTGTAGGTCACCGCCCCGCTGGCGCCCGGCGTAGCGGCGTGAAGGGTGAACCGTGAACCGGCAAGCGCCCCCGGCGGAACCTGAAAGTTGACGAGCGCCGAGCCGCCGCGGTCGGTCATCACGACCTTCTTGGCGAGTGGAATCCCCGACTCCTCAAAGCGAACTTCAATGGGTGCACCGGCGACGGCCGTCGTCGCAACTTCGTCGCGAAGCTGGAGGCGAGCGGAGACGGTAGAGCCGGGGCGAACGTCCGTTTTCGGAGCAATAACAGCAAGTGACTTCGCGTCGAGGCGCCCGACAGAGATCGTCTCGACGCGCTCATGGCCGGCGGCAGAAATTCGAATCAGGAGTTTTGCGGGCCCTTCCCCCGGCGGCAAAATTAGCGATCCTGCAAAACGGCCGTCGGCGTCTGAAGTGCCTTTGAGAGCGGGAATGGCAGTGCTCGCACCGCCCGACGGATCCCAGCCGACTTCCACGGTCGCCCCCGGGAGCGGCTCGCCGCGATCGGCGGTCGCGAAGCCGATCGCCTCAAGCACGAAAGGGAAGCTCGCGCCGACGACGAGCTGGGCGGGCGCATGGACGGCGACCGCAATTCCGCGGGCGACGCGCGCCGCAGAAGGGGCAACCGGCATCGTCGTTGGACCAACGGTTACGCCGCGATCGGCATAGGCCGATGGCACAAACGCGAGCACAAACGGAAGGATACCGAGGAGAAGTGGGCGGCGACGACGGAGGGTCAAGCGAGCGGTGCGTGCGATCATGGGCGGTCCTCGACCACGCACGATGCCGCAGGTTCCCGCACAAGGGAGGAATTTCGCCGACGGTATCCGACGTGCATCAACGCGGAACTAGACGCCTGGCAAGGGAATGCCTCTTTCAGCTATCTTGGCCGCGATCAGCGCTCTCCGGACTCTTGCAGTGACATTGTCCCTTCTTACTCTCGCCGCGTGCGTGGGGGACGACGCGCCGGCTACCGCTACGGATGCGGGCGTGGCGGCAGATAGCACGACGCCAGACAGCGGGACGGGGTCGGAGGACGCCGGGATCGATACGGGGGCCGTCGACGCAGAGCCCCCGCCGGAGCCAGCGCCGCCAGTTGTGTCGCGCTATGTGTGGCTCGACGCCCGACGCTTCCCCGCGGAGACGGTGAGCACGACGCGCTGGCCCGACGGAACGGCGAACAATGCCAACGCGGTTGGGGAGACGGCGTTGTCGATCGATCGCACCGCCCTGAACGGGAGGCCGGGCGTTGTGTTTGTCGGCGAGACGAAGCAGGTCCTTTCGATCCCGGCAAAAGACATTCCTGCGCTTCGAATGGCCGGAATGTCTCAAGGGTTTAGCGTCTTTATGGTCGCCGGGATCAAGAGCAATGCGCTCGCGCGGACCGCTCAAGCGATCCTGTTTGAACGAGTGGGAACCGACGGGGCATTCGTCACTCCGAAACGCTAGACCGCTCTCAGTTAAAGCTGAGCCTGTACCCGGCGAAGCGAACCCAGC
>DYPH01000243.1 GCA_020720045.1 Sorangium cellulosum
TCGCGAGGACGTGTCGCACTCCGAAAAGGAGATTCCGAGCAGCTACCTAGGGGGCTCCCCCGCTTTCCGCCCAAAAGTTCGCCGGGCGCGTAACCGAAAGCCCCCTCCAACCACGCAAGATCTTGGGACCACTGTTGGTATTGAGCGGCGCTCACCTGGGGTGTGTTCGCGTTGGGGCCGAAGGTCCCGAGAAGAAGCTTCGAAACGAGCAAGGCGCGACGGGTACGCTCGCCATCCGGGGTACGTGCGACCGAAGGCTTTTCCGCCTCAGTGCTCGCTTCCGCCTCTTGCATCCAGCGCGAGACGTCGCTCTGCTCGGTCGCCGGTTGAGAATCTTCCTCCTCGTTCGCTTCCGATTCCCCCTTTGAAGAATCGTCAGAATTCACCGTTGAGACAACGTTCTCGAAGTCCTCGCGCAGCTCCGGATAACGCTGGACCAGCGTATCGATCGCCATCGTCGGATCGAGGATCGCCTCAGGGAGCTCGACGTCCTTCGCGAAGCTCGCCGCCATCGCCTCAAACGCGCTGTACTTTCCAGCGGCGCCAAAGGTCGCCATCAAGAGGCGCCAATAGATCACTTGGCGGGCGCGATCTCCGTCGGCGGCGCTCATGCTTTCCTCCGAAGAAGGCGACTCGCTTTCGCTTGAAGAATTCCGACGGCGTCGACCTTACTCTTTGCGGATGCGGCGGCGGCGCCTGCGAGAGTAAGCGGCTTCTTCCCCGCCGATTTCCCCTTCTTTAGAAGCGCTAGCGGCTGAAAAGCCCACCCACCGTTGAAACGCAGGAGCCCGACCGCCGCCGAAGCTCCCGCGAGCGTATCGGCATCGAAATCCCCGGCAGGCGTCTGCGCTTCTGCGAGGGGGATTGTCCCGGCGCCCAGGGAGACCTGTCCGTCTTTGTACCGGAAATCCTCCAAGTAAATCGGCAACGCGAGGAACGCGGGGTGCCGGTCGAGGGGCAACGGGGGCGCCCTTCTTGTGGCCTTCGCGCCCGGCGCGAGATGGGCGCCCATCGCGTCAAGATCGAGCTTCCCCGCAAGAGCAGCCTTCGCGTCATCCCAGGCCATATCGCCGGTTTCGGCGAGGGGGAGCGCGTCGACGGTCAGCGCAAGACCGTCGGTCAGCGCCTTTACGAGCGTCGGCGCGCGGGCGGAAAAGAGCTTCCAGAGTTCGCTGCCGAAGACGACGTCGACCTTCCAGGTGGAGAGCGTCACACGTACGACCATCGCCTCGGCGCCACGCAGCGCGATTCCATGAAAGACGGCGCTCGCGTAGAAGCCGTGTTCGCGGAGCTCCACACCGAAAAGATGGATTTGACCGGTGAACGCCGACAGCGTCGCTGGCGGCGGTACTTTTGTACAGATCATCATCGCGCGCGCCCAGAGATCGGGCCAGCGCCGGTTCTGCACGGTCGCCTTTGACCCGAAGGGGATGGCGGCGAGCATCTCTTCGTTAAAGCCGGTGAGAAGTGCCGCCTGACGGGCGAGCTTCGCCTCTGCTTGGAGCTTCTCAAGGGTCGCTTGAAACGGAAGAAGGACCTCCGGAGTCAGCTGAAAAAAGCCGACGATCGCGAGCTCCAACAGCCATTGACGGGCCGCTTCCAGGTAGACCTCATGGTGGGAAGCGGTCGCCTGAAGGTTTGTCTCGACGGTCGCTTCCGTCGCTGTCCATCCGAGCGCTTCAAAGGCAGAAGTACGCAGAGCATCGTGCTCGGCCCCCTGGAGCGCCGTGCGGCCAGCGGCGAACGTAACAAAGTGAGTTTCCGCGAATTCGCTGCGACGAATCCCGGCGACGGCGTCCCCCATTCGGGGCCCGAGGGCGGAGGCGCCAAAGGCCTGCTGGAGCCCTTCAACGCCCTTCAATTGCTCGGCACCGAGTCGTCCGAAGCCGATCCAAAACGCCTCGTCCAGGGCGTCCAAGGCCTGCTCCGCTTCGAGCACTCCCGCGGGAAGTTGCGTCAATCCATCGCTATTTTCCGGCATCTTCTTCACGGAATACTCCTTCAACCGGCAATGAACCAGGACATTTCCGGCATCGGATCGAGCGATGCTTGGAGCTCCACGTAGCCGAGGTAGCTCAAGAAGCGACTGAAGACGTTCGGCGCCGAACCTCGGAAAATCTGCGCATTCGGAAACCGCGCGAGCAGCTCGGAAGTGCTGAGTTCGCGGGTGTATTCGCCGGGCGCGTTCAAATAGCGTGCGACGCGCTCGGCACCGTAGTGCTCCATCGCCTCACTGAGCATTCCTAAGCGATGCTTGCAGAAATAGTTCTGACTGCAGGGGCGATTGTTGTTCGTGTTGCAGCCGTGATTCCCGGTTCCCGCCTCGACGAAACAAACGTAAACGCGGTCCTCGTCGGAACCGCTTCTCACCACGCCTTGAACGCGCCCTCCGTAGAGTTCGACAAAGGGGACTTCTTTTACGTTCCGCAGCTTTTTGGGCGCGGGGGTCTTCAGGACGCTGCGTCGAAGTTCGGTCATCGCGGCCAGAGATGCTGCCAACGGAAGCACCTCCTGACCAGAGGTTTGTGAACGAACTCTTACCCTTCGACGAGCATGCGCAGCCCCCGGGACACAAGCTCGCCGGCGTGGTTGATCAGCGCCGGTTTGGGGCGGACGGCGAACGGGAGCTTTGCGGCCGCTAACATGGCGAGATCAAAGCGATTATCGCCGAACGCAGCGAGGAGCGGCGCGGCACCGGCAAGCCGGGCGACGGCGGCCACCTTCCCCTCCGCGTAGGGGATCGGGCGGGCGATCGCCGTCGTGTAGACGTGATCGACGACGACAACCTCAACGCCCAACGCCGCGTTGGGTGCCCCGACGACTGCGGAAGCTCCGGCGACGATGGCGAGCGGGGAGGCGCTTACGACAAGCACGGCGTGGCCCAGCTCGGCCGCGCGCCTGCGGAGGGCCCATGCTTCCGGGATCAGCCGATCTTCGAGGCGCGTGCCTCGGAGCGTCTCCACGCAGAAGGCGTGAAACTCATCGACGCCCCAGCCGGCGAGCAGCGATCCGACGAGCTCACAGGTCACCCGATGATCGAAAGTTCCCGCTTTGTCGGCGGCGACGATTTCGGCAAAGAGGGTGTGCGGGTCTTCCGTCGGCGACACAAACGCAGCGTGAAGCGCATCGCGCACCCCGGAACGGAGAAGACGCTCGCCGAGGAGGCGGTGGACGACGTCGTCGGCGATGTCACCGGTCCATAGTGTTCCGTCGCCATCAAAGGCGACAACACCCGGTCCGACTTCGTCGGTCAAACGTTCCAAATCGGCGATGGCTTGCGCGAGGGAGACGGAGGGGAGCATTCACAAAAAGGGAAAACGGACCTGCATTTCTACAGGTCCGTCTTTCCGAATCAAACGCGGCACTCACCTCGAGAGAGGGCTCCGCGGTCGATCACTCGATGATCTTGGTGACGATGCCGGCGCCGACGGTGCGGCCG
>DYPH01000244.1 GCA_020720045.1 Sorangium cellulosum
GGCCTTGTCGGCCAGCGTCGCGGCGCCGCACTGCATCTCCGACGGCGTCGAGTAGGAGTAGCGGTTGAACTCGAGGACGACGACGAGCGGCACCTTCTGGACCGCAGCGAAGTTGATCCCCTCGTGGAACGCTCCCGTCGAGGTTCCCCCCTCCCCGAGGTAGGTCATCCCGACCGTCTTCCTGCCGAGATACCGGTCCGCGAGGACCATCCCGGCGACCACCGAAACGGCCGTCCCGAGCATCGCGATTGCGGAGTAGAGCCCCTTCTCCGGCAGGCAGAAGTGGAGGAACCCGTCGCGGCCCCGGGCGGGGGCGTCGCCCTTCGTCATCACCTGCCGGAGGATGTCCACGGGCCGCGCCCCGCGTACCAGGGTCGCGCCCAGGTCGCGGATGATCGGCACGAGGAGGTCTCCCGCCTCCAGCGCGAACGCCGTCCCGACGGCCGTCGCCTCCTGGCCCAGGCAGCGGAACAGCCCCCCGGTCATCTTTCCCTGTCGGTAGAGGCTCACCATCCGCTCCTCGAGGAGGCGGGTGAGAAGGAGGTGCCGGTAGAGGGCCTTCTGTTGCTCGGGGGGGATGGTCATGGCGTCAGGCGAAAGCCCGGGCGGACATTACCTGAAAGCGTCTCAGAATGCGTCGAACCGCCGGTTCCTCGCCGGTGGACCAGATGTGACCTCGAGCACGAAGGCGAATGGCGAATCTGAGATTCGGAGTAGGTGCCACCGGGGGGCGGCGGCACGCGAGGGCACGGCGAGGCACGTCGAAGCCGGCGCGCTGGGCCGGCGGTATGGAGCGGAAGGCGGGTGGCTAGCCGGCGAGGCGTCAGTGACGGGTGGCTCAGAATGGCCCGTGGCGGTCCTGGCCCCGAATACGACGGCCTCCCCCGGACACCCTCCACCGCCGTCCATCTTCTTCTTTTCGCTGCGGTTCCCTCTTGGTTGCACGCCCTCTGCGGGACCGCCCGAATTCGGAGCCACCAACCGGCAAGGCATTTCGGCGCCACCGTCACTGAAGACGAGGAGCTCGCGAAAGCGGGGGTCGGGCTTGCTCCAGCCGACCTCCTCGGACAGCCGGCGTGAGATCGCCCGCCGGGTCGTCCCGCGCTCGGCGGCGAGCCGGCGGATGCACGCGAGCTCGTCGTCGCCGAACTCCCAGACGCAGAACCTCATCCCAAAGCCCCTCGCGGCATCAGGAGGTGTTCGGCGTACGGGCGCGACAGCGCGCGAGCACGGTCTCGGCCGACTCGCCCATCATCGCGCGCTCGCGCACGGGGACGCCGACCAGCAGGAAGACCTCGTAGTTCCTGAAGACCCCGAAGTGCTCGCCGCAGAAGACGACCACCTTGTCGCGGTTTCGTGCCTCGAGCTGCCGCCGGAAGCGGCCGATGCCGGTCTCCTCGCCTCGGCTCTCGGCCTCCTCGGCCGCCTGCTGATGGAGACGGAAGGCCGTGACGAGCGCCATGCAGGTGAACACGAAGTAGGCGTGGGCCCGCATCCCGGCCTCGCTGCGCTTGGGGTGGTGCTCGAGGAACCAGCTCTCCTTCGCCTCGCGGTTGCACGTGTTCTCGATCAGGCTGCGGTCGTCGTAGGCGTCGAAGCCCGCGAAGGCATCGGTCGACGGGTCGGTGTCCAGGATGACGACTTCCTTCTCCGCGTCCTTCGGGGCCCCGTCCCATTGCAGCACCACCGTTGCGTTGAGCAGCTTCGGCTGGAAGCACTTCGAGTTCGCCGCCGAGGTCGAGCCCTGCGGCGTCCACCAGTCGCACGGCAGGTCCCGAATCCGCACCACGGTGGTCTTTCGTTCCTCGACCCACGCCTTCTTCCCGGAGCCGTGCGTTACCCGCTCGACGCGCTCGGCGTACGTGGCGCCGTCCAGCGGCTTGCCTTGCACGAAAAGCGCCTGCGTGCGGCGTGCGATCTCCCGTGCGTCCGCGGTGATCGTCAGGTTGGACTTGGCCGGGATGTAGAGGATGGCACCGGCCTCCTCGTCGATTCGCGAGAGCAGCTTGCCGTCCAGAAAGCCTCGATCGAGCGCCACCGATCGGATGCTGGCGTGCCCCTCGACGTTGGCGCGCGCCTGCGCCAGTACCTCGTAGGCGTGCTCGTTGTCCGCCACGTTGATGCCGTCGATCTTCATCGCCAGCGGGGTCTTCGACACCGGCTCGAAGACGATCCAGATCTTCCAGCCGAAGACCGTCACCTTGACCTTCCGGGCGTGCTTATTGGCCCGCACGTCCGGCCGCTTCTCACGCGTGACGCTCGGCACGTCCCCGCCCGCGTCCGTCTTGTAGGTCGGCGTCGCCTCGTCGTCGGTCGCGTCCAGTGACGCGTCGATGCGCTTCGGGAACACCCCTTGCCTGGCCAGGCAGCGGATCGCTCCGTTGAACATGGCCGAGAGCTTCTCCGGGCCCACCTTCACGAGGTTGTCAGATACCGTCTCGTAGGAGAGCGCGCCTCGTATCGCAACCGGCTTCGTGCGACGGCTCAGGCCCCTGTCGTTGCCGCCCTGCCGCACCTGCGCCGCGTTGAACCCGAGCAGTCCCATCAGGGCTTCGTCCGTCAGCAGCACCTCCCTCGTGGCGAGCATGCTCTCGACACCCCCCACGCAGCGCATGATCGTCATCAGCACGAACTGGATGAAGGGGTACAACGGCGCTTCGCGGTCCTTCGGATCGAGCCCCTCGAGCAACGGCCGGGCGCCGATCTCCTCGATGTAGTGGAAGAGCTCGTCGAAGAACGCCGCCTCGCTGAGCGGGTAGATCCGGTCCATCGCCCGCGACTCGTGCAGCTCCTCCGCCACCAACGCGTCGTCGCGGGTCGCTGTCTGCCATCCCGACAGCTCCGCCAACCGCGTCCGCAGATCTTCCTTGAGTGCGGCTCTATTGGAACGGCGTCTCGAAGCACCCACCTCGGCGAACTACGTTACCGGAGAGGCCTCGAAATGTCCCGCACTATTTCTGCCGCCAGGTGCGGGTCGGACCGCTCAGGTGTCCGGGCCCCGGCGCTGTCGTCACTGGAAATGTCGGCCAAGGTGACTACTATCCCCTCGGTATCACGCTCCTGACCCAAGGCCAGGACATCGCATCCCGCTCGTAATCAGCTACGTGCGGGCGGTTCGAGGGACCTGTGCCCCTCTTCCTTCCTGGCGACCTTCCGATGCAGGGCATCAACTTACAGGGCCGCAGTCCTTGTCAGCCGCTTCTGCCCCCCCGCCTCCCCGACCCGCCGCTCCTACTCCGAATCTCAGGCCCATCCGAGACGCTTGACTGTAGCGGCCACGCCGAGCCGGACCGCGTAGCCCGAGAGCTTCTCCAGGTCGAGTGATGCGACGTGCCCTTCGAGGATCGCGAGTGCCTCGCTCATGCCACCGATCCGGGCGGGGCTCGAAAAGGCGTCGAGGATCGTCCGCTCCCGGTCGGTCATCGGGACTC
>DYPH01000116.1 GCA_020720045.1 Sorangium cellulosum
AGTTGGATCCGCCGTCAACGCGGCGGATCGATGCAACCCACGGGCGGTCTAGCCGACGGACTCGATTTTCGGCACGTCGTCGTCTCATCGCTGCCGCGTACGTTTCTCGTCGAGGCCGGCTATTCAGAATGCCCAATTCGCGTCGGCACGCCCTTCGAGCGGTTTCGACGATTCTGCGTCGCGATGCTCGGGCGCTACGTCTCGAAGGATGGCGAAACGATGGCCGTTCACTACGCGAAATCGTGGAACGAACTGTTGGCGGTTCTCGCAGCCATTTCCGGCGACAATGCCGCCGACGTCGTCCGGCGCTGCGTTCTCCGCGCAAGGACCCTCCCTCCCCCGCCTGCCCCCGGGGAGACCGATGAATTCGACCTTCAAACCGAGGTCCTTCGCGGCGATGATCTCCAGGTTCTTCAACGGATCGCGAGCGATTCCTGCGAAGTAGAACCGGTCGATGCTGGCGGAGGTGCTCCCGTCGCTCGCGAAGTCGCCGGCGAAGCCGCTATCCGCAATTTCGCTGGTCCCGCCGACCCTCCCGAAGCCGCTGTCCGCAATTTCGCTGGTCCCGCCGTCCCTCCCGACGGAGACCGCATCTCACCGGCGCCCTATGAGGTCAACGACGCAGTTTCCCGGGTTTCGTTTCGTCCCGGTGGAGTGCGCTTGCTGCCCCGCCTTGCGGCGCTCGCCGTGCTGCTCGTCCTTGTGTCGGCGGTCGCCGCCGCGTGGGGTTTCGTCACTTCCCCCCAAGGTGATGCTCAACGAAGCCTTGGAAATCGTTGACGAGTGACGCACTCGGCACCCCGTCGACGAGTGACTCACCGAGCACGCCTCGAAACCCGTGCAAGAGCATCCGGGCCGTCGCCGTCGAGACGGCGTGGTTCAGCCCCTTTTGCAAGCTTGCAAGGACGAGCGACGACGCAAGCGCGTCGAAATAGGTACGAACAATGGCGGCGTGCGGCGCGCTGATGCTCGGTGCCTCAACGAGCGCGAATCGCGCCCGTGCGGGGTGCGAACCGGCGTAGCGAACGACGCCATCCAAGGTTTCGTAGAGCCGCTCCAGCGGTGTTCCGCCAGGCCGCGAGCCGTCCAGACGTCCGAAGCAGTCTTCGACGAGTTGGAAATGGACGGCGAATAGCAATTCCGCACGCCCGTCGAAGTGGAGATAAAGCGATTGGCGGCCCATCGCCGCCGCTTCCGCGACGGCATCGACGCTGAGGCCGGAAAGCCCCATCTTATCGAGCACAGAAAGGGCCGACTGAAGCAGGCGTGAACGCTGCACCTCCTGCCGTTCGTCGGCCGTCTGCGTGCGGTCCCATTTTCCTTTTCCGCCCGCGATCACCACTTTGTTGCGGCTGCCTTTTGGGCGGCCGCGTCGGCGTGGCGGCTCAAGCGGGAGGTCCGGAAGGATCGAGGGCTGAGGTTCCCGTGCGCGCGTCGTCGACGCCCGTCGCACCGGCATCACGCCTGATTGTTCGAGCGCTTGCGGGGGCGAAACTTGGGGGATTCGAGACGGATTTTTGGCGTTCACACGTGGAGTCTCCGAGAATTTTCGACGCGCTAATTTGTAGGAGGATCCGAGGGATCATAGCCGAATTCGATCCCTCCCAGCGACCCACGAACAATAGCATGGGCGTCGAAGTTGTTCTCTTCAACCGTAACGCCACAGAATAAACGAATCGTCGTTGGGACGAATGGAGGGAGTGCTGAGGTCGAGGGCGGCGGGGTGGCCCACGATGCGCTCAACACGGGCTTCTCACGCGTAATCTCCGCCTTCACGAGTCGGTGCTCGGGGCGCGAGTCAATTTCGAGGTCGAGCGTCATGGGGGCCGGAGTCCCACGTTCTCCGACGATCTCCCATCCGGTAGCAGGTGGGGCGGCCGGGCTCGTTCTCTCATAGCGCGCACGCAAAAGTGAGTCGCGGCCTATCGTCGTATACATTCGGTCGTAGTGGGTATTGTCACTCCAATCGGCCAGACATCCAAACGGAGTTTCGAGATCGTTTGGAGGGAGTGTTGGAAAGGTGCGACCCTCAAATTGGAGCGCCATGCCGCGCACGCGGGCTCCAAGCGGACGGCCGGGCGCCGTGAAGACTCTGCGGGCGTATCCAAACGTCCCTACCGTCGCGTACGCGCGGGCCACGAAGGCAAGATTTGCTCCGGAGACTGTGTACGTGGAGCTGCCACTCAGTCCACTTTCGCAGGGGGTTGTCTTTCCGTTCGTCGCGCACTGGTCCGAAACAGAGACGTTTAAATAATTGATGGGGATCCAAAGAAGGTCTGTCGAAGCATCCCTGCTTTGGTCTGGCGGAATTTCGCGATCGAAGGGGGCAATAAAAGTGCAGGCTGCCGTCGCTAGCGCGACGCCAATAAACGTCTTTGCTACCCTTAGCGTCGAGGTAGAAGGCCGCCGGCCGTTAGAACTGGACATGGAAGCCGCCGGGCAGAAATCGGAGAGCCGTCGACCGAGGGGGGGGCGATCGGGGGATCAGAAAAACGACGCCGATTCCCGCAGCGACGAGTCCGGATACAAGCAGCACATCGGTCGCCGTTCGGTAGGAAATGCCTTGAGAGCGCACACCCGCATCCTGGTATTGGGGGCCCGTTCGGTCACGATAGGCTTCGCTCAGTGCAAGTGTCTTGAGGCCTGTCGCCGTGGCTGCGCCCAAAGCAAGTCCGCCGACGACGACGAACCCCACGCCGATTGTTGCCGTCGAGCGCGGCGCTTGAATGGCCATTGGCATCGGCAAATCGACGCGTCGATGTTGCTGGGCGTCCACGAAAGCAACAACGGGAACGCGTTTGCCGTCGTGAAGGAACTCGACCTCGTGGCGCCCGATCGCGACGCGTTGCTCCGTCAACGGGGCGGCGATACCGTTGACGCGGCAGGATTGCCCAGGACGTGTTGCGCACAGCAACCAGCCGAGTTTCTGTTCGGCGTGGGCGAGTTCCGCCGCCGCGGTCGCGCGTTCCGCGCTCGTGGAGCCCGTATCTTCGCGTAAAAATTGAGTTAAGTGTGCCTCTGCGTCGACCCAGGCTCCGAGCTTTGCTTCGGCGAGCCCGAGGTTGAAGAGAATGCTCGGGTGGGGGAAGAGCTCGTAGGCCCGACGGAACGCGGTGCGCGCCTCCTCAAAGCTTCCGGCGGTCACCGCGGAGACGCCCCGCCGAAAAGCCGCACGGCTCCCTTCGCGGTCGCCGCTGTGCTCGCCTGCATGGGCACCCGTGCTCACGAGCATGCTCGCTACGAGGGGAAGAAACCATCGATGTTTCAATATCTTGGCTCCCTAATCACGGGGACTCCGTCCGGCGACGGGGGGAGCCCTTGAGGCGATTCCGCCTTCGCCGGCTTCCGTAGCGCGGCGGCCGTCGCGGGGGCCGCCGATCCCGCGGCGCGCCCTTTCGTATCCGTTCGTGCAGTCCCCTGCGAAGGCGTCGCGAGCGACGGCGACGCCCGGTCAACAGGGCCCCGTCCGTTCGCGACCGCCAGCGAATTTGCGGGTAGAGACAAGGGACTCCCGAGCGACGGCGGCCCCACTTTCTCTGGGGCCCCTTCACCAGCGGCGCGCGTGAGAACGCGTGGCGGCTCCGAGCGCGCCGTCGTCAGGCCGATCGTTCCGCTTGCGACGACGAAGAGTGCAGCTCCGCCAACCGCAAGCCGGCGGCGCCAAGGAAAGGCTGGAATGTGAGCGCTATTTTCCGGAGTTAGCGGCGTTTGTGCGCGCGGCGACCACGCGAGGGTCGAGGACGCGGTTGTCTCCGTCCGGCGAGACGCCGGATCCGACAACGCGTTCGGCAAGAACTCCGCGCCGTCTCCCGCTTCGCGGACGGACGCGTCGGTCGACTCCGTGGAACCCCCTGGCGGCGACGCCGATCGGCGCGCACCAAAGTCGTACAGCTCGCCGTCAAGCTCGCGAATCGCGCGGAGAAACTCCTGCGCCGTCGCCGGTCGCCCGGTGGCCGACACCGAGAGGCCGCGGGCGAGTAACGCCGGCAAGCCAACCGGTATTGGAGTGCGGGCGCACGTTTCCAGGGAAAGGAGCTTCCCCTCAAGCTTTCGTGCGACAATCGCGAGATCCTCGCGAGGGCCCCCAAAGGGAATTTGCCCCGCCACACACTCGAAGGCGACGAGCGCAAGCGCGTACAGGTCGGCCCGCTCGTCGACGTCACGGGAGCCTCGAATCTGCTCGGGGGCCATATACGCGACCGTCCCCAGGGTCGCGCCGCCTTCGGTGAGCGCCTCACCGCGGTGCCGCTCGACCTTGCAGATTCCGAAATCAAGAATCATCGCACGAGGAAACGGACGTCGGGCCTCCGGCACAAGCATGATGTTCGCCGGCTTGAGATCCCGGTGGATCACGCCGGCGGTGTGCGCGTCGATGAGGCCGCGAAGTAGGTCGTGAAGAATCGCTGAAATTTCCGGCCATTCCATCGGTCGCGTCCGATCGCGAAGCCGCGCGCTTAGCGTCTCCCCTTCGAGCCGCTCCATCGCGAGGACGACGTCGCCACCGACATCGAGGACTGCGAGCAGGCGGGGAACGAACGGGCCCGCGATGAGGAGCGCCGCATCGGCCTCTCGCCGCAGCCGTTGTGCGCGGAGATGCGACGTCGATGCCCGCCGCAAACGCTTGAGGGCCACGATCTCCCCCGTGGCGCGATCGCGCGCTTCGACGACCTCGCCCATGCCGCCGCGCCCGAGGAGTCGCACGACGGCAAAGCGCCCATTGCAGTCCTTCCAGCTCTCGGGATCGAACGCTTCGCCCACCGCCCCAGCCTACCGAAAACTGCGAAGGGTTGCACGCCAGCAATCCTCGCGGCCGCTCGCGACCCCAACGAGGGCGTCTCTGTAATTAATTGGAGACGAATTGTCGTCTTGGTCTGGATCGTGTTGTGTAACGCATTGAACTTATATGACAAAGTTCGAATTGCGTGATTGGAAAAAAATCGTTGCAAACCATGAATGTGATGCTAGGTCATTGATGGAGACGCATGAGAGACATGTGTCGCCCACCACGGAGAAGCCATGAACGCTCTTGCTCGCATCGTCTTTGCCCTCAGCCTCCCGATCCCGCTCGCGCTCGGCTGCAGCGTGGAGCCGCTGGCCGAAGAACAGACCGTCACTTCGGGGCAGGACGAACTCCTTGGCGGAACGGCGACATCGACGTACCCAGAAGCGGTATTCATTACGTCGTCCAACAGTCGGGGTAGTGCCTACTGCACCGGGGCGATGATCGCGCCAAAGGTCGTCCTCACTGCGGGGCATTGCGTCGACGGAAATACTTCATTTTCTGTGCGTGCTCCGAACGCAGGCAATCGCAATATCGCGGTAACCCACTTCGCGAATTACGACTACAAGGGCAATGACGGGACCTACGTAAACCCGAAGCAGCACGATGTTGCACTTCTCGTCTTGGCGGAAGCCGTTCCGCTGGCTTCCTATCCGACGATCCCGCGAAATCCCGTCGCAAATGGCACGAAGGCCGTCAACGTCGGGCGCAAGGATGATGGCGTTCTTTCGACGACCAACATGTTTGTTGGTCGTGAAGTTCGGCTCTCCGCTTCGCAGGCATTTCCGTTCTCTTATGCTTCGGAAGAGGTCATTGAAGCCGGTGACTCCGGCGGCCCGGTCATTCGAACTGGCAGCTTCCCGCACGAGATCGTTGCCGTCAATTCCGGGAGCGGAGGGGGGACTCAGGTGCTCGCCCGTACCGACCTCATGGCCGATTTCATCGCCGGAATCGTTACGCAATATGGCGGAAGTGGTGCGGCAAATCCGGCTCCTGGCCCCGCACCGACCAATTGCATCTCCGAGAAGAGCTTTCAGGCAAATGATGACTATTCAACGGCCCCTGTACTGAAAGCGGGCTCCTATTGCGGATCGGCCGGTGCTGGCGACGCCGACTGGATGTCCGTTACAATCCCCGCAGGAACGTACGATTTTTCCACGACGGCGGGCGAGCTCGCCGTCTGGAAACTCATCAACAATAGCTATACGCGCATGCAGCAGGTGTCTGCGACGCGTGCGAACGCAACGTCGACGGGGGGCAAGTATCTTCTACGGCTTTCCGGCGGTTCACAGTCGTCAAACTACGTTCTAAATATTCAGTACTGAGAGAGGTAAATAGTATGAAGATTTCGAATTTTGCAACGGTAGCCGCGGTGGCGTTTGCGCTCTCAGGCATCGCATGTACGCAAGAGTCCTCGGAAGAAACGACGGACAATTGGGACTTCTCCGAAGACGAACTTCGCGTCGGCAATAGCTGCTCGCCGGCCCGTGCGGCTGGTGTAGTCCCGAAGAAGCAAAAGGCGTTTCTGGACACGATCGCTTTTGCCGAAGGGACGCGAAACGCCGGTGGCGCAGACGGATACAACGTCATGTTTTCCTTCAAGCTCGTCTCCGAATGCACGAACCATCCCAATCAAACGATCTGTAGAAGTGGTTACTGTTCGACCGCGGCAGGTCGCTATCAATTCCTTTCGAAGACCTGGAAAGGCCTTCGACTTCCGACCTTCAAGCCGGAGAATCAGGAGCGCGGCGCAATGACGCTCTTGAAGTGGCGAAAGGCTGTGGTTCCCGCCGATCGCACGATGACGGCAACGGAATTCAAAGCCGCCATGGATCGCGCGTCTTACGAGTGGGCATCTCTCCCGCCTGGCCGCTACGGACAGCCGCAAAAGAGCTTGAGTGCTCTTCGGGCCGTCTACTGCAGCGGCGCCGGGGGCTGCTGAGATGCGCGGGGGCTGGCTCACCGCCGTCGTTCTCGCGGCGGTGGCGCTCGCGGCGCTCTGGGCGCCGCCGCGCTCTCGCGGGCTCGCCGCCTCCGAGGCTTCGAAATCTCAAGAAAGTAAAGATACTTCTGCCACGCAGTTACCTCCGCCCGGCGAGACGCCGGATCGGAGAACGCGTCCCCCGGCGAGCGCGGTGGCTGCGGCCGTCGTTGCGGGGCCGATGGAACCGTCGGTGGAGGCGGCCGACGACTCCGTCTTTCTGGGGCGCGAACGCGTGCTGCAACAGATCGAAGCCCAGGACGTTGCTGGACTTCTCGCCGTCGACGTCTCCGACGGGTATGCGGCTGCCGAAGCGATTGCTGGCCTCGGCGCTGTCGGCTCGCAGCTCGACGTTGCGCGGAGGGCGCCCGTCCGCCAAAGGCTCACCGACCTCCTCCGAGCGGAAGCGCGGAGGGATGGACCTGGTGCGGGTGGGAATGCGTCGATCGCCGTGGAGGCGCTCGAAATGCTCGGTGATTCCGAGTCGGCCTCCGCGTTGGCGCGTGCGTTGTCGGACGATGCCCAGCCCATCTATCGACGAACCATGATCGTGAAGGCCCTCGAACGAATGGGATTCACCTCGGGGAAGACTCAGGTTGCGAACTACAAAAGCTACTTGGACGGCTTGGGTCCAATTGGTGACGAGTTCGAATCGGAACTGTGGAAGGAATCGGTCGATGCTTGCGATTCCGCGCTCACCTCATTCGAAAAGAAGCGCTAATATGAAGATGTCACAAAGCAAAATCGCCGGCGTTCTTCTCTCATTCATTCTTCCGCTCATCGCCTGTGCGGACGACTCACCCATCGTAGACGTCGCCGAGGACGACCTCAGCTCCCGAGCCATCGCTGCGCTCGCTCCAACGGACGTCTCCCTACTGCTTCCTCCCCCCGTCGACCCGTCCCCGACGCACCTGGCGCCGGGGACGCTCGGACGAGGCGGCGCGATGATCCCGACGGCGGTACTCAACGTACTTCCAAAGAAACTCGACCACGCAAGCACGCGAGGGGCAAGCCTACTACCAGGGTTTGCGCGTCGTCGGCGTGCGTCTCGACCCCTGTGCAGGGACGCTCGGGACCGAGATGACCGCGGGATGTACTCCGCAAGTTCGACTCGTTTTTCAGGGAATGAGTGCGCGGACCACCGACGATGGCGCGTTGCACGCGTTCTACCGTCTGTCGCGCACCCAAATCCTCTCATTGGTCGACTTCACGGTCCGCGAAAGGCTCGCTCGAAACATCTCCGCGGACGCACCACTCGGGGTTCATCCGGTGGCCAGCGCGGAGGGCATCCGGGGAAGATTTGTTCAGTCGTTCTTCGCAAAACTCCAAGCGATGTGCGGAGCTGAAAATCTCGAACGGGTCACATTTATTGTACGGGAAGCAGGGCGCCCGAAAGCGTGGTCGTTTGGTCAGTTCGCGGTCCGCGCTGGGACTCCGGCTCCCCTTCCGGTGCCGACGCTCACGACCGACTCACAGTCGCTCCGCGGGGAGGTCGTCTCTCCGATGAGTCCCCATCCGGACAATTTTCTGAGTCTCCCCCCGTTCGATTCAACCGCCGTCGACCGGGCACTTCGCATCGAAAACCCGAACGTCCACACGCCGGATACGATGGCCTGCGTCGAATGCCACCAGACCCAGCGAGTGCTCGCGTTATTTCCGTCGGGAAATCGAAATGAGTTTCGCCGTTCGGACGTCTCGTCGGCGGTCATCGGGAACGACCGAGATCCTGAGAATATTCATTTCTTCTCTTACAACGGCATGCACCCTAGCGTCTCCCAGCGGACGGGAAATGAGACTGCTGCCGCGGTTGTCCGCTTCCGAAGTCTCGCGCGTGGACGGTAGAGCAGCCGTTAGCGGCGATCTGGGATATCGTCTCTGCGATGGGATGGCCATTTTCACCACGCGTGCTGCTTCCGGGGTTGCCTCTTCGATTCACGGGCATCGAAGAGGTGCCGCGAATGGGAATGAGTCGCCTGTTTCGTGGAAATGACCGCGAGACTCGCACCGCGGTTGCAGTCAAGGTGTGCCGGGGTGACCTCGATGCGGGATGCGCGCGGTTCCTTCGCGAAATTCACATGTTGCGAGCGCTCCGGAATCCTCAGATCGTCGCCCATGTCACCGACGGGAACCTGGTAAGCGGTCTGCCCTTCCTCGTTACGCAGTGGGTTCCACATCCCACGCTTGCTGCACTCCTTGCGCGCTACCGCCCCCTTCCGCTGCAGGCGGTTGTTCGCTTTGGCGTGTCGCTCTTGCAGGCGCTCGATTTTGTTCACACCCAACGAATTGTTCACCGAGACGTCTCCCCCGGAAACGTCCTCGTCGACCCGTTCGGACGAGTCACGCTGCTCGATTTCGGTCTCGCGCACATTGCCGTCAAAGAACAACCTGGATTGACCGACGAAGGGATGACCGTTGGAACCCCCGCGTACATGGCGCCGGAGCAACTCCTCGGGCAATTCAGCATCTCATCCGATGTTTATGCGGTCGGCGCAATTCTCCACGAGGCGCTCGCCGGTGCGCGCTCGTTCGCCGCTGAAAACGATGAAGTTGAGGCGCGTCTCCATCGCGACGCCCCACGCCTTCACGTCCCGGGGGCGCCCGAGAGTCTTACGAGGCTTATTGCGCGTAGCTTGCGGCGGGACCCTTCGCGTCGCCCGGCGACGGCGCGCGACTTCGCGAGCGCGCTCCAGGCCACCGTGCCGCTGTCTGACGGTCCGGTATTTCCGAGCCGCTAGATGACAGCTGCGATTCACAACAAAGAGAAATGTCGTCGTAGCGTTCGGGCGACTTAATTCGGAATCTCGTCCCCTTCGATGAAGCGGGCAAACCAGCCGTCGACGTCGAGGGAGCGGCCGCGAAGCTCAAGTGCTACAAGCGTACTTGTGACGGCCGTACCGCGGTGCTTCGCTACAAACTGCTGGATAAACTCATCGAAAATGCGACGCCCGATCCGTCGTTCGAGCCAGCGAAGCGCGAGAGGTCCCTTCGTGTAGATGTGAGCGTCGTCATAGAAGAGCGCTTGGCGAATCGACGCCGGATCTCCCGCCGAAAGAACCAGAGGGCGTGCCGCTGCGTAGCGCGCCTTTTCAGCCCATTGTTCTTCCGCGTACCCCGCTTCGCCGAGTTCTTCCAGGAGGCGAAGCGAGTAGTATTCTGCAAAGGATTCACCAATCCAGGCATCTCCCCAGGTCGCATACCGGACGTCGTTTCCGAAAACATGGTGCGCGAGCTCATGGAGAAGAACGTGCTTCATGGAAAGCGCACCGCTCGATACGATTCCGGAGGGAATATTGATCGCTCCCGAGGATTCCATCGCAGAAATGCCGTTTGAATCTTCCGTTTCCATGACCCAAATCTTATCGAAAGCGAGTTTTCCAACCATGCTTTCGAAGGCGCGCCGTCCCGCAGGAAGGCTCTCTGCTGCGCTTCGAAGGTGGCTCGCAGTTGGCGAGGCGAGCAGTCCGAACTCGGCACTGATGCGCTCGGGCGGGTCGGGACGAGTGCCCCAATAGAGCCCATAATTCGGAAGGGGAGTTGCAACGGTGCCGCGGAGCGTCCCTGTCCCAGCGTCCGTTCCGTTGGCCAACCCAAATGCGCCAGCGGGCGAGAGGGCTGTCCACCGAACGGTCGCACCGTCCCCTACAACATCTCGAATTCCCGGCATAAAATAGCGGCCTTGCGGCATCGCAGCGACCCACTCGGAACCGTTTCGGCGGTTTCGACCGAGCGCGGGACGACCGTCGTCAGCGACGAGCGTCGCCCGGCTCGTCGACCGTGTGCGAACCGAGATTTCCGCCCCGTGCCCGCGTGGGAGGTCTACGAGAATCTTCGTGGTGGAGAACGAGAAAAGGGCAGGGATTCCATCGACTTCTACCGAGTCAGGGGAGCGCGCCCCGTGCAACTCGACGGTCTCGGCCGCCGCCGGCACGCGAAGCCTCGCGTCGGTTTGAACGACCGCCGGCTCCATCGAGAAATCGGCACGAAACTCATAACTGAGCGCGTCGACCTCGAGGTGATCGTCAGCCAAGCGGTTTTCGAGGAATTCCGGAGGCGGGTCGAACCAGCGAGGTGCCGGCTCCGAGGCTCCGCACGAGACGCCAAACGCGAGAAGTATGACGGGCGCGACGAGCGCATACCGCTGTCGACGGGAGCGGCTGCAGTCCCGGTACGCGTCCGTCCGCGAAGCGGGAGACGGCGCGGAGATCTTGTCAAACGCGTCCGTCCGCGAAGCGGGAGACGGCGCGGAGTCTGATGCAAACGCGTCCGTCCGCGAAGCGGGAGACGGCGCGGAGATCTTGTCAAACGCGTCCGTCCGCGAAGCGGGAGACGGCGCGGAGTCTGATGCAAACGCGTCCGTCCGCGAAGCGGGAGACGGCGCGGAGATCTTGTCAAACGCGTCCGTCCGCGAAGCGGGAGACGGCGCGGAGTCTGATGCAAACGCGTGCATTCTCCGCACGGTATGGGCGGCCAGAGCTCGTCGCAAGAAGATTTGATGTCGGATTCCTAGATGCTTGCATCTATGCAGGTTTTTGCTAGTATGATTGCTGTGGAATATCCGAAAATTCGGTTGTCTCCGCCCGTCGGGTGGGATCGGAGAACCCATCCCCCGGCGACCCGCTACCGGGCAGTGCTTCCCGCAATCGGCGTGAAGAGCGCCATGCCCTTGAAACTCCTTGGATGCATCCTCGCCGTGGCCGTCGCCGTTCGTGCCGATCCGGCGTCTGCCTATTGTCGAACGCTCGCCCGTCCGAAGGGGGCGCCTACCATTTCCGACGAGAACGGGTGTCGTGGCGGCAACTACCCTCCGTCCTTCTGGCTCAATCGCTGTGCCGGCTACAGCATCGCCGCCCCTGACGGTTCCGCAAGTTCGAAGATCTCCGTCGATGATGCACGAGAAGTCGTGGCCCGCTCTTTTGCGACCTGGTCGTCGGCCCTTTGTCCATTTGCTATGAATGGATCGTCGAAGCCATCGATTGAGCTACGGGACCTCGGGACGGTCGCCTGCGATAAGATTGAATTCAATAAGACAGGTACCAATCAGAACACGATTGTATTTCGCTCTGATAAGTGGACTCATAAATCAGACGTCTCCGACACTGAGGGGGCAACGACAGACACGAGCGATACCGTTCTTGGCGTCACCATCCTCACGTTCCGGCCGACTACCGGTGAGATTCTGGATGCGGATATGGAGATCAATCTCACGCTTCCGATCAAGGTGACACCGAAGGATAAGCTCGAATATGATCTCCAGAGTGTCGTGACCCACGAGGCGGGGCATTTTCTTGGAATTGCCCACTCAAGCGACGCCGTTGCCGTGATGAACAAGACCTACGGGACGGCCGCATCATTTTCAGATCTTGCCGTCGGGAAGCGTGCACTCACCCTGGATGACCGCGCGGCAATCTGCGCGATTTATCGACCCGATGGGACTCGTTCGACGGCGGGGGCGGAGGACGAATTTCGTGAGGTATTCAAGCAGGCCGGGCCCTGTGATCCGCGTCCCTATAAACTCCGATTTTCTCGGGAATGCAGCGAGGGCGGGTGCAGTGTTTCGCCCCACGCGTCCTCGGGATGGATGTCACTCTTTAGCGCGCTCGGGGGAGTGCTCTTCGCTTGGAGGAGACGCCAATCTACCGCTCGTTGACGGTCTTTTCAGTCGTACTTGGCGATCCCCATCGCAATCCGCAGGCGTACGATGCGTGAGCGGTACCTACCGCCGAACGTCTCGCAAACGGTACAGGCACGCAAGTGGGCCATTGCGGACGCTGTGACTTCAGCGGGCGCGTCCCCGTCCAGGAGGGCCGGGAGCGCGGAGACAACGTCGGTGCAGAGCATTCCGCCGACGTCCCGGCACTCGGAACGGACGGTCGGCGCGGCGTCGCCGAGGGCGGCTGCGAGACGAAGTCGGGCTCGATGCAGACGACTCTTGAGTGCATCGACTGTAATGTTAAGAATTTCAGCGGCTTCGCTCGCCGGAAATTCCTCCACGTCGCGCAGGAGGAGGACGTCCCGATCCTCGGAGCGGAGGTTCGCGAAGGCCTCACGGATGCCGAGCGCCTCGTCCACGGAGAGCTCCTGGGAGCCCTCGTCGGGGCCCGTCTCGGCGACAATGGGCGCCGGGCGCCGGCGCATGGCATTTCGCCCAACGGCGAGCACCCACGGGCGAAGGCCCCCCGGTGCCCGGTTGGCATCGAAGGTCCCCGCACCGCGCGAAATCGCCACAAGGGCGTTTTGGTAGGCATCGTCGGGCTCCGCGGAGAGGACGTACGCCATCCGCCGCAGGACGCCCCCGAACGCCGCAATAAAGCGGCGCGAGGCCTCTGCGTCTCCGCGCGCAAAGCCTCGGAGTTCCTCAAGCTCGTCCGATAGCGGTGAGCCTTGTGTCGGTTCGGAGGCGTCCACCGGAGGTTCACGCTTTCTTTTCGGGGACCGCGCAGGTCGACCAACCGAAGAGGGTGTAGAGCGGGCAGGAGCCGAGGAGGCCTGTTGCGAGCGGGACGATTCCGAGGGCGAACCAGGCGCTGTGGAGGCCCGTAAAGACCTGCGAGAGGAGTGCGAGGCCGAGGACGATGCGGACGGCGCGTTCGACGCGGTGTTCGTTGGCGGGGAAGAGGTTCATGACCTCCTATAGCTCGCCGAAGTTGAAAAGGGTTCAGGGCCCGCTGATCAAAATATGCGCCCTCCGCCTGCCCGCTCACCATGAACAGCCATATCCCATGCGGGGGACGCACAAAGCTGGCCGAGCACCGTCTATGCCAGTCGGAGCCGGCTCGGCGGTTCGCGTTTCGTTGGAGGCGCTTCGTCGTTCTCCGAGTCGCCAGGGCCGCGCGACGGTCGAGACGGGCCGATTGGGCAGCGGGAGGTAAGAAGGGGAGCGAAGGCACGCGCAAGGTCTTTGGTGTCCATCGTGTCATCTTGAGCAATCGGCGGGCCAGCCTTCGCGCCCCGCATCGGTTTCAGGCTGCCGGCGGCTGTTTCAGAAACTGTTTCAGACCACGTTTCATCCGGCGACGCGCCGTTCTATTTCGCGCAAAAGCTGCGGTGGCATTCCGCGTGCGGTGGCGGGCGAATGTCGACTATCAAGCCTGGGTACGGATGGACCGAAACGTTGCGCCGCGCGCAGGCCGCCGCGCCTGAGGCGTTTGACGGCGTCGAGCTTCGCAACCTGGTCGGCGGCGACTGGCGAAGAACCGGAGAGGTAACGCCCCACGTCCTCGGGATCGATGGCACCGTCGTGCCGGGACCGCCGCGTGTCGACCGGGAGATCGCCGCGCTCGCGGTGGCTCACGCAGTCCGTGAACACGCCGCATGGCGGGCGGTTCCGCTCGACGTGCGAAAGTCTCGGGTTGCTGCCGCGATTGCGGGGCTTCGTGCCGAGCGAGAGCTCCTCGCGACCCTGCTCGTCTGGGAAATCGGAAAGCCGTGGCGACTCGCCTGCGCCGACGTCGATCGCGCGCTCGATGGTGCCGATTGGTACCTTGCGGAAATCGATCGCCAGGTGGCGGGACGCCTCCCGCTAGCGGGGCCGATGAGCAACATCGCGAGCTGGAATTACCCGATGAGCGTGCAGGTGCATGCGGAACTCGTCCAACTCCTCGCTGGAAACGCCGTTCTCGCGAAAACACCAAGCCAAGGTGGCTTTTACGCACTCTCCGTGGCCCACGCGATCTTGCGGCGAGCCGAACTCCCCGTCACCTTGCTCTCAGGCCTGGGAAACGAGGTCGGCGATCCATTGATTCGCGGCGCCGGGGTAGGGGGGATCATGTTCGTGGGTGGGCGCGCGAACGGTCGGCGCGTCGCCACCGCGATGGCTGACACATCGCGGCGCTATCTGCTCGAACAAGAGGGGTTGAATGCCTGGGGCATTTGGGAGTTTTCCGATTGGAAAATGCTTGAGAACATCCTCGAAAAAGGCTTCGAGTACGGCAAGCAACGCTGTACCGCGTACCCCCGGTTTGTTGTTCAGCGACGTCTCCTGCCCGAGTTCTTGGAGCGCTACTTCGCAGTCATCGCTCGCGTCCGAGTCGGAAATCCGCTTCGTGTGGAGGGGCCTACCGACGCGCTCCCCGACCTCCACTTTGGTCCGCTCATCCATCGCGAAAAGGTCCAGGAACTTCAGAGGGCCCTCGCTGCGCCCGAGGCAGGGTCAACACTGGTCAGGAAGTCGCTCAACACTTCGGACTTTCTTGAGAATCAAGACATGACGGCCTACATGGCGCCGGCCTGCGTGCTCAACCCTTCGGCGACCTGGGCATTTCGCCATCGCGAGCCCTTCGGCCCTATCGATTCCATCGTGGTGGTCGATTCTGAGGAGGAACTGCTCGCAGAAATGAACCTCTCAAATGGTGCACTCGTCGCATCGATTGCGACCGATGATCGCGCGTTCGCCGAGCGCCTTCGGCCCGAACTGCGTGCCTTTAAGGTTGGCGTCAACGTTCCCCGTTCCCGAGGGGACCGTGAAGAGCCCTTCGGGGGATGGGGGGCCTCCTGGAAGGGGGCTTTCGTCGGGGGCGACCACCTTGTTCACGCGGTGACGCGGACCGCTGACGGTACGCCGGAACAACTCTTCGGAAACTTCGGTGACTATGCGCACCTCCCCGTGAGATGACGTCGCGTTCGGTGCGCCAGTTCAGTCCCGGCGATGAGGGGCCGTCCGCTCGAAGCGAAATTGAATTGGTGCTCTTCTGGGCAGCCTGGTGTCGGAGTGCCACAGCAGCTTCAGATGCGTTTGTGCGTGAGGCGAACGTGAGTCCGTACGCGCGGTGGGTCTTGTGCGACTACGAGCTGCATCGGGAACGGTGCATCTCGTGGTTGCAAATCCGTTCGATTCCGACGCTCGTCGTCTTCGTCGCAGGGGCGGAATTCATGAGGCATTCTGGGGGGCTTCAACGGCGCGACTTTCGTCGGATCTACCAAGACCTCGTCGCGCTCGGGAGTCGACCGACGGAACGTAAACGGCCTTGATGAGCTACAGCCTAAGCGATGAAAATGAGCAAATGTCCCAACCAAACAGGAGGGGACACTTGCGAATTACGGCTGGCGCGTCATTTCGTATGGGACGCCTCCGAGTGGGCTCCGCACTCCCCATTGCCGTTCATACGACCCGCCGTTGCCTGTCGGAGCGCGGTGTATTCGTACAAATCACTCGGCGGTAGGGTGCCATCAATCGCGTTCTGACTCGTTGAAAGCGCGAGAGGGGTGACCGCACCACCGCCGCACGTACGTTCCGGTAGCGATGCACCGTTCAGCACTACAGGTGCGTACGCGAATCCACGAAGGTCCTCGCTGACGAGCGGCTCAGTCGCACTCCCATGCCCATGTTGCTTTGCGGCGGCTGCAAAAGCATCAAATCGGGGACGGCCCGCATTCCCGTCGGCGGCATGAAAGAGTTGGTGGACGAGATACGTCGCCTCCGCTCGGATATCAGTTCCTGGGGATACTCCTCGACTGTGATGCCCATCTACCGCGGGGAGCAGGAGATTTTCGCAATTTAAATTGTGCTGAAACTCCTTGAAGCCAAGTCGGAAGTGCACCTTCTTGGGGACATCGAGAAAGGCCACATGGTCGTCGTGGCATCCCTCACGGCGCTCCGCCTCTCCAACGAAAAGTGTCGCCCATTTTTGAGATTCGATCTCTTTGCAATCGCTCTCACTTTCCGAATCACACTCGCGTCGAAGCGACGGACGATTCCCGGCGAGTTCAAAGCCGAAGCTGAAGCCGTATCGAGTTCCGGGATCCAGCGGAGCGTTCTCTTTCTTACTTAGCCCTTTGAAGACGAGAAGCTCCCTCGATGTCCCGCCCGCGTGTCCCTTACGCTCGCCCTGCCTGACAAGATCGACCAAGAAGGGCCCGGGCGCAACCGAAAGATCCTCCCAAACATCGGCGCCGTTTTCCGCAAATTTTTCCGGATCTGCTTGGAGCTTTGCCGCGCGGACATGGACATACACATGAGTGAACCGGATTTTCCATCCGTCGGCGGTCATAAGCGGAGCAGCCGCATATTCGCCACCGGAGATATCGACCGGCAACTGTGGCGGTGAGGCGGGGGGGCCGATCACGTTTGAGGATTGTGGAGCGGAAGGCGCTGCACAGGCGAGGAGTGCAAGTGCAGGGGTGAGGCGGAGGAGGTGGAGGTTCACGCCTATATTTTTGCAATCTGTATGCCAGTGCAATTGTGTTGCAAAAATAGAACTTGGTACGCGAATTTGCGAACACAACTGGATTGCAATCGCCTGCATCGACATGTTTCGTGATGTTTCATTCTGTTTCAGACATGCGAATGTTCGCGCTATTTTAAGTGAAACGCAGTGATAGGTCGTGGCATGGGCGGTGCACGGGAGATGGGATGAACCAATTCGCCTCCACGTTTCTCGCTGCAACGCTCCTCGTCACCACTGCATGTACTCCCGCGACGAGTGGTTCCTGCCCCCAGACGCCCTCGGGCGGAGGACCATCGGTCGCCGCAGACCTTACGCCGGGGATCTGGAAGGAAGTCGATGCGCCCTTTGATGCCGTCTATGCGAAGCTGCCGAAGGCGCTCGAAAACGAGGGCTTTGGGATTGTATCGGAGCTCAATCCTCAGCAAACGTTCGAAAAAAAGCTCGGGAAGCCGTTCCGAAAGTACCGCGTACTCGGCGCCTGCGACCCAGCGCTGGCCTACGAGGTGTTGAGCAGCGACCCGAAGCTCGGCGTTCTGCTTCCGTGTTCGGTCGCTCTCTATGAGGTGTCTGAAACGCGGACGGCTGTCGGCGTGATTGAGCCGATGCGGAGCATCGGTGACGCCGGAGGAGACCGCGGCAAGGTCCTCGCCGCGTCGGTGAGGGAGCGCCTCGTTCGTGTCCTTGAGGCGGTGGCAAAGTGAAAAGGCTGGCCGTCGTCCTTCTTGCAGCGTGTTCAGGGATCGGTTGTGCGAAGATTTCGCCCGCGCCCGCGCCCACGAAGCCGCTCTCCGCCGCCGCCGACGCGTTCCAAGGAGCGTTGCAGAAGGAGCTTCAAACCGCGATGGCGCACGGAGGACCGGTCGAGGCGGTCGCCGTGTGCGCCGACCGGGCGCCCAAGCTACGCGCCGACACAGAACGCGACTTCGGGATCCACCTTGGCCGGGCATCCACAAGGCGCCGAAATCCCTCCCCAGCCGCCCCCCCGTGGGTCACCGACTGGCTTGCCGCGAATCCGAACGGGGGTGCTGGCATCGACGACGGAACGCGGCTGCTTCGTCCGCTGCTTACGGGAGACGTCTGCCTAAAGTGCCACGGCGACCCAACGACATTTAGTCCCGAACTTCGTAATAAAATCGACAGTCTATATCCGAACGACCGGGCGACCGGTTTCAAGGCAGGCGAGCTCCGCGGGGTACTCTGGGCGTCGCGCGATCCGGAAGGCGGAGCCGGGAAGTAGTCTGCCAAGACGGCGGTTCTTCCGTACACGGTTCGGAGACACGCAATGCAGGAGACGGCGGGCCCACTTCAAGAGGGGCCCGGCCCCATGCAACAAGGGCCGTCCCAGAACGGGGGGCCCTCTTTGCGATCACTTGTGCATGCCCGTCGGGGAAGCGCTGCCCGTCTTTTCTTTCCACGTGCCGTCGTCGACAACCTGCTGTTTCCACGTGGCGTGGCAGCTGGTGCACGTTTGCAGGGTGTCATTGAGGGCCTTGGTGACAGCGACTTTGTCGTGGGCGCGCGCCGCGACGCCGATGGTGTCCGCCGTATGGTGAAACGCCAGAGCCTGCTCGGTAAAACCGGGCGCTCCCGCTCCCATATGAGAGCACATCTTTCCCATTTGATCGGAAAACCCAAGATCCAGCGAGGCTCGTTCGATGCCGCCAAAGTCGTCGGCCGCGAGGCCTGCAACGATTTTCTGGACGGCCACCAAATGCCCGCGCATGTTCTCTTTTTGATGATTCGCCATCATCGGGAGCAACGGCACCGGCTTACGGCTATCCATCGCATCGAGGAGTGCGACAGGAGTAGTGGAAGTGTTCGCGCTCGGTGCGGTGACGTCGGCGTGGGTTGGAGGGCTCGGCTGGCATCCGAGTGCCGCAGCGCCCGCAAGTAGGGGAATAAAGGCAAGCACTCGCTGAATTTGTTCTCCGATCCGGCGCTTCGCCGGGCGGAGAGAAACGTGTCGATTCACAGTTCCTCTTCTTTCGTATTTTTCTTGGAGTTCGATGCAAACGCGTTTGCCACGAACTCCGCGCCGTCTCCGGCTTCGCCGACGGACGCGTTTGCCACGAACTCCGCGCCGTCTCCGGCGTCTTGCCGGGCGGAGACAAACGCATCGCGCCGGCAGGCATCGGCCAAGACGCTGAGAATTCGAAGCAGGTTGCCGCGATGGTCCTCAGGAATATTGTTCAAAATTTGGGAGAATTTGCGGCGACTTGATGCATCCACCGCCGCGGCGAGTTCTTTGCCGCGCGCCGTCAAGACGAGGAGCCGTCTCCGCCCATCCTCCGTTCCCGAATGCACCTCGATATGGCCCCTCGCGGCCATCCGCGCGCAGAGCCGAGCGACATTGCTCTTGTCGACGCGCAGCGCAGCTCCGAGGTGCTTTTGATCGACTTCGCCCTGCGCGTGCAGGAGCACTTGCAAGGCGTGTGCGTGCCCGATGGGGAGCGTTTGCCCACAGGGGGTCTGTTCCGCGTTTAGCGCCCCGAAGCTGCGCAGGACGTCCTGCATCGCCGCGCGAAACGCCGCTACCTCCGTGGATGGCCCCATGGTCTGCCAGCTAGCGCACAATGGTTGCGCGCGCAACCATCTGCGGGATCGTGGTCGACGTCGAGGAGTCGCGTGGCGGTCGTGAGGCGACCGCCCGTTCCCAGATGTGCTTGCAGGGTGCGTGCATGCTCGCTGTTTCCTCACCGCCTACGGCGGTTCCGGGCGGACGAGCAGGTGCGTGCGTGCTCGCCGTTTCCTCACCGCCTACGGCGGAACCTCGACGGTCGTCGTCGCCCCCGCCCCCGCCGGAAGAGGAATTCCGTGCCGTCGTCGCCTACGTCGAGGCGCTCCCGACGACGCGCTAGGGGATCGAGGGGTTACCGGCACGCAAAACACCCCTCACCAGGGGTCTACGGCATGCGAAACACCACTCACCAGGGGTCTACGGCATGCAAAACGCCCCTCACCAGGGGTCTACGGCACGCAAAACACCCCTCAGATGGGGTTCGGGTCGTCCTTTTTGGCCCTCCGGGCCTTCCGTTCGCTCGCGCGGAGGCGGTCGCAGGCCTCCGTGTAGGGCAGCGCAAACGCCGCTTCGGCGGCCGGCGCGTGGGGCGTGTTCCGGTAGGTGGCGAGGACCTGCAGCAGGAGCCCTTCGTAGGCGGCGTGCCAGGCGTCGTTGGCGGCGATCCCGCCGGCCCCTTTCGCGGCGTCGTCACGCGCTACGTCTACGCGGGGGGCCTCCACCCGGTGGCCGAGTTGAACGCGAACTACACCGTCAACCGGGTCTTCCTCTACACGTCCCACTGAGGCTCCTCCCAAACCGATCACATTTGCAATTTAGGAAAGGTGAGCTAGAGAGGCGGGCAGCGTAACCGGATTGCGGAA